>JAZLJD010000037.1:0-2146 GCA_045617725.1 Lachnospiraceae bacterium | reverse complement strand
GCGCGTTTTCCGTTTGTTATGGCAACGAGCCAAGTGGACACCGCGCTTGCGCAGGTGGACATTTGGCGACTGCTAATCATCTGTCGGGCGGAGCCTGACAGATGTTATGGCAACGAGCCAAGTGGACACCGCGCTTGCGCGAGTGGACATTTGGCGACTGCTAATCATCTGTCGGGCGGAGCCTGGCAGATGGCTAATCGATTAAATTTGCTATGGAATAATAATTTTGCAATTGATATAATGATGTTTGTTATTATGTGCTGTTTATAGGTGATTCGTATGCGAGAAATGTCATTTAAAATGGAAAGAGAAAACCTGGTTGAAATAGGCCAGAAAGTAACAGTGAGCGAGGGCGTTTTACCTTCGAACTGGTACTATACAATAGAACCGGCAATTGCGATGAGCAGTAATTTCCCTTTTTCCGAGAGACTGAAATCACGCGAAGGAATTGTTAAGAGTATAGAGAAAACAGACCGTGGCTACTTTATTATAGCTGAGTTTGATGAATAAGCTGTGGAGGCATTATGAATAAAATCGGTTTTGACAATGAAAAGTATCTGTCTATGCAGAGTGAAAGAATCAAGGAGCGTATCAATCAGTTCGGCGGCAAGCTGTATCTGGAGTTTGGCGGCAAGCTGTTTGATGATTATCATGCTTCCCGCGTACTTCCGGGATTTAAGCCGGACAGTAAGATTAATATGCTTGTTCAGCTGAAGGATGAGGCTGAGATTGTTCTGGTCATCAATTCTGCAGATATTGAGAAAAATAAAGTAAGAGGCGATTTGGGCATTACCTATGATATGGATGCGCTTCGACTGATTGATGCCTTTCGCGGATACGGACTTTTGGTAGGTTCCGTTGTCCTGACGCAGTACGCAGGCCAGCCCAGTGCCAAGGCTTATCAAAAGAAACTCGAGAACCTGGGGATTAAGGTGTACAGACATTTTACGATTCCCGGTTATCCTTCGAATATCAATTACATTGTAAGCGAGGATGGATTTGGCAAAAACGAATACATTGAGACTTCCAGAAATCTGGTTGTGATTACAGCACCCGGCCCCGGAAGCGGCAAGATGGCTACCTGCCTTTCCCAGCTTTATCATGAGCATAAGCGTGGGGTAAAAGCGGGTTATGCCAAGTTCGAGACCTTCCCGATTTGGAATTTGCCCTTAAAGCATCCGGTTAACCTGGCTTATGAAGCTGCGACGGCAGACCTTGACGATGTTAATATGATTGATCCGTCCCATCTGGAAGCTTATGGTGAAACAACAGTCAATTATAATCGTGATGTCGAAATCTTCCCTGTGCTTAATGCAATTTTTGAGGAGATTATGGGTACATCTCCTTATAAATCACCTACCGACATGGGCGTCAACATGGTAGGCAACTGCATTTTTGATGATGAGGCGGTACAGGCTGCTTCGCGTCAGGAAATCATCCGACGTTACTACAATGTATTATGCGACAAGCGTAAGGGACTTGCTGAGGAGTCCCAGGTATATAAAGTGGAGCTTCTCATGAAGCAGGCCGGCATTTCCATCGAGAATCGCCCGGTAGTTGCGGCAGCGAATCTGAAAGCGGAACTGACCGGAGCTCCGGCAGCGGCCCTGCAGCTTCCCGATGGCAAGATTGTTACCGGTAAGACGAGTTCCCTGCTGGGTGCTTCATCCGCACTCTTGCTGAATGCACTGAAGGAACTTGCACAGATTCCGGACGATATGGAACTGATTTCTCCGACTATTATCGCTCCGATTCAGGAGCTTAAGGTGAATTCTCTGGGCAACCACAATCCCAGACTTCATATGGATGAAATTTTGATAGCACTTTCCATTTGTGCCGTTACGGATGAGAACGCACTGCGTGCAAAAGAACAATTGAAGAACCTGAGAGGCTGTGAGGTTCACTCAAGTGTAATTCTTTCTCAGGTTGATATGGGAGTATTTAGAAAACTTGGTATGAACCTTACCTGTGAGCCGAATTATCAAACGAAGAAGCTCTATCACAACTAGTATTCACGTTTTAAATTAACCAGACTTTATTACTCGGCTGTTTCCGCGATTACTTCGTTTCAAAAGCCTCGACGTAGCCCGCTACGCCTACGTTTTTGAAACTCGTTCTCACGAAAACATCCTTCGTAAAAGGTCCG
>JAZLJD010000036.1:0-153632 GCA_045617725.1 Lachnospiraceae bacterium | reverse complement strand
AGTGCGCTGTGACAAAACAGTCGAATTGCACACTTGCATAAATGCAGTGTCCAATTCTTCTGTTTTCTGTCCTCCCCGCACTAAGGCGTGGAGGACAAATTGGGCTCTATGTTTACCTTCCATCTGCTTATGTGCCAAATGCCCATTCGCGCTTGTGTATGTCCACTTAGCTCGTTGCCATAACAAAAAAAGAATCTCCTCCGCAATGGGAGGAGATTTGTAATCACGTATGGTTTATTTGTCCCTGCGCATCCAGTCCGGGATAACAATCGTGGTGGGCTGCACGGTAGGCTGAATGCTATCGGCATCATCCACGCCGCCTGTGATACTCGGGGTAACCGGAGTTACAGCTACATCGGGAGTTCTGGTTACCTGAGGCTGCGGCTTAATCGGGGTAGTTCCCACTACAGGAGGCTCAATAAAGGGAGGAACAACGATGGGCTTGTCTTTGTTGCCCATAACGATGGTGTTGTTCGTTCCGAGTCCGGTTGCAATAACCGTAATCTTGCATGCATCTGCAAGATTGGTATCGTACATACATCCAAAGATGAGGTTGACATTGGAACCGGTAAGTTGCTGTACGTAATCCGCTGCATCCTGTGCATCAAAGATTGTAATATCACCGGTGATATTAAGGATAACATCGGTAGCACCGTTAACCTTGGTTTCAAGAAGCGGGCTTTCGATAGCCATCTTGATTGCATCAAGAGCCTTGTCATCGCCCTTGCCGTAACCGATACCGATATGTGCAACGCCCTTGTCCTTCATAACGGTCTGAACATCCGCGAAGTCAAGGTTGATGATAGCTTCATTATTAATAAGGTCCGTAATACCGGTAACTGCCTGCTGCAGTACTTCATCGGCCTTCTTGAAGGCATCCGGCATACTGGTCCGCTTGTCAAGGACTTCGAGCAGTTTCTGATTCGGGATTACAATCAGGGTATCAACATGAGCCTTCAGTCTCTCGATTCCTTCCTCGGCATTGGCCATACGGGTTCTTGCCTCAAACAGGAACGGCTTTGTTACAACGCCGACGGTCAGAATACCCATCTCCTTGGAAATCTGTGCTACAACGGGAGCTGCACCGGTACCGGTACCGCCACCCATACCACAGGTAACAAATACCATATCGGCACCCTGGATTGCACTTCGGATATCGTCGATATTCTCCTCAGCAGCCTTGGCTCCGATTTCGGGCTTCGCTCCTGCGCCCAGTCCTCTGGTAATCTTCTCACCTATCTGAATGAGCTTCGGAGCCTTGCAGCTCTGAAGCGCCTGTAAATCTGTATTAATTCCGATATATTCAACGCCGGATACACCTTCCTGGCACATGCGGTTTACGGCATTATTACCTGCACCGCCGACTCCTACTACGATGATTTTGGCCTTGGCTATAGCGTCGTTTGTCTTAATCTCCAGCAATGGAATTTCCTCCTTACCTATACTTTACCCATATAGATTTATGATATTATCTTTTATTCTGAATGGCAACAGTTTTTTAATGAATTATATTTCAGAATTATGATTCTGAAGGGATAAAAATTATGCGGTCCGATTCATCCTTCAGATGCTGCATATCCAGTGTTCCTTTTTGGCCCATAAGTGTCGGAATAATCTCCTGCGCATAAAGCAGTTTCTTGTCGATGTCCGTGATATTTTTGATAAAAACATCCACTTCCCCATATCCCAACGAGATATCCAGATTGTCATCGAATGAAATCCGGTCAGCGACCATTTCGTATTTGTTCATCGCTCTTGTAAGTTCGATAATGGTCGTAAAAACGTCCTTCCGTGCGGTGGGAAGCGGCTCCGAAAGGCGGATAGAATCGAAGGAAAGTCCTACAATCAGCGGAACCCCCTCCCGTAAGTAGTCCTTGGTGTCGATGACCACGCCGTCCTTGTCAAAGTACATGTAGCTTCCCAGATACTTGACACACCCCGAAAATGCCTTCTCGTACACACGAATGGAAACCGTATGCGGATTGATGACCGTCAGCTCGATATCCTCGATAAAGGGAATCTCAAGCTTTTCGGGGTCGAAATATTTCTGAAGGTACAAGGTGTTTCGATCAAGTGGCCTAGGAAGAATCAGTTCAATCAGTTTTTCTTTTTCATAGTAATCATTGCCCGTAAGTTCGATTATATCGGCCGTACGGTTATACCAGAAATACCACCACATGAAAAAAAGAACAGCACACAGAACCGGGATTATGAAAATCCACCCTCTTCTACCTCTATAATATTCTTTTTCTTCCCTGTCCGACATTTAATTAACTTCCGTTCTGATATTTCTCGCGACATTCAGCACAAGCCCCACTTCCGCCAAAAGGAATATGGCACTGGAACCACCGTAGCTGATAAACGGCAGTGAAACACCCGTATTAACAATCGTATTCGTAACAACCGCAACATTTAGGATAACCTGAATGGAAAAATGCGTCATGACGCCGACCACCACTAGCGACTCAAAAATGGTATTGGCGTTATTGGCTATTACAAGACATCGCCAAATCAAAATGATATACAGGGTAAGGATGGCAAAAGCGCCAAACAGTCCGAGTTCCTCGCATACAACGCTGAAAATCATATCATTCTGAATCTCGGGGATATTGTCCATCTTCTGGATTCCTTCCCCTAATCCCTTGCCCATGATACCGCCGCTTCCTATGGCATACAGAGCCTGAATGGTCTGGTACGCCTTGTCGCTGGCGTGCTCCTCGGGATGAAGCCAGGCGATAATACGTTGAATACGCATGGGCTTGTCCGTGAACGGAATCTCCGCTATGACCTGCCTGTACACATAGTAAGCAAGTCCCGAAGCCGCCGCGAGCATAACACCGATGTACGTGAGAATCTTTTTGGCATCGCTGCAGGAAATGAGATAAATTACGGAACCGATTGCGGCCACAATAATGGCCGTACTCATATTGTCATTCACCTTATAGATAATGGCTGCCGGTATGAATACTACCAAAGTCACGATTGCCATGGCTTTCCAGGTATTAATCCCCCGTCCCATATGCGTAACCAGCGAAGACACCACTAAAATCACGCCGATTTTGGTGATCTCAGCGGGTTGCAGCTGAAAGCCGCCGTAAATTTTAATCCAGCGTGTTGCATTACCTGCCGTTACGGCAATGCTCGGAATCAGGACCAGAAACAGTGCCAGTACGGACACAATATATACATAAGGTGTAAGTACATCAATCCACTTAAACTTAAAAAATGTCACAAACAGCATCGCCACGATACCGATTCCGTCCGCGATGAGCTGTCTTTTTATGTAGTAATTGCCGCTCTTGTAGCTGGTTGCGGAATGTACCATCAGGAGGCCAAAAAGCAACAAAAATACAACTACCAGTATCAGACTGTAGTCAAAATATCGCTTCGTCTTTTTCTCCGTCTCCTTTTGAGGATGACGGTAGACCATATCTTCCTGATTAATTGGTACTATATTGTCAGTCTTCAAGCGCATTTACCATATCCTTAAACATTGTTCCACGCTGTTCGTAGCATTTGAACATGCCCCAGCTTGCACAGGCGGGAGAAAGCAAAACCGCATCCCCCTTTTCGGCCTGCTCTACGCAGATTTTAAAGCATTCCTCATAGGTATCGGCCAGAATTACGTTCTGTATACCGTGTTTTTGGGCACATTCTGCGATAGCTTCCCTGGTCTGTCCTATAAGGACAAGGGCCTTTACCTTGCCGTCGAAGGCTTCAATCCACTCGTCGTAGGTGTTGTTTTTGTCAAAACCGCCGCCGATTAAGACCGTCGGTCTGGTCATCGCCTTAATTCCCTGGATGGCAGCATCGGGATTTGTTGCCTTGGAATCATTGTAGTACACGACGCCTTTCTTTTCTGCAACGAACTCAATACGATGCTCTACTGCCTTAAAGTCACGAATCGTCTTTAAAATATTGTCTTTGGGCACGCCCATTGCTTCCGTAATGAGGAAGGCCGCCATGACATTCTCGTAATTGCACATGCCTACAAGATTCATGTCATGGATGGTCAGCATGGGCACGGGCTCCCGGCCGGGATAAGCTCTGTAAATCTGCTCGCCCTCTAAATACATACCGTCTTCCACAGGGCCGATGGAGCTGAAAAAGAGAACGCGGGCGGGACATTCCCTCGCGAAATCACGAAGCACTTCATCCCGATAGTTCAGAATGCAGAAATCATCCTTCGTCTGGCATTTCGTCACGGATTCCTTCAATGCAATGTAGTTCTCCATGGTATGATGACGGTTCAGATGATCCGGCGTAATATTCAAAATAGCGGAAACATGCGGATGGAAGGTTTCCATGGTTTCAAGCTGGAAGGAGGAAATCTCCGCCACCGTAACGCTTTCATCGTTCGTCTTTAAGGCCTCAATCGTATAGGGATAACCGATGTTACCCACCACATGCGTATCGGCAACCGTCTTCATGATTTCTCCGGTCAGCGTGGTTGTGGTCGTCTTGCCGTTCGTACCCGTAATGGCTACAAGACTGCCCTTACTAAGCAGGTATGCAAGTTCGATTTCTCCGGACACCTTGATTCCCATCTTTTTCATCTTAAGTACAAAGGGCGCGTCAATAGGGACTCCGGGGGAAATAATGGCAAGCTTTGTTTCCTTAAGGATGCCATCATCCATACTTCCTATATAAATAGGAATATCCCGATACGCTTCGCGAAGTTTCATACGGATGGCTTCTTCCAAAGCCTGCTCATTCTCATCAAAAAGATAGGGGAATGCGCCGATATCCTTTAAAAGCTCCGCACTTCCGATGCCGCTCACTCCGGTTCCCAAAACAAGTATTTTTGCACCTTTCATCATCACACCATCCTCTATTCTGCAGTGGAAGAATCCCATTCCTGCTCTATTAATTCGCCGGTTTCTTCATCATAAAGCTCACCGGTTTGTGTATCCATGTAGTAAAGTCCCAGCTGAACAAGCTCCGCAATATCCTCTTCGCTCATCTCCTTTGTCTTCTCCACATTCAGATAAGGGAGAATCTCCGTAAGGATTTGTCTGACAACGCCGGTTGCATAGTAGGAATGGGGCTGATCCTTGCTGTTCGGTTCATCGATTACAACGTATATCAGCACTTCCGGATCGTCAATCGGGGCGAATCCTATGAAGGAAACCACGTAGTTCGTTTTGTCACGGGGAACCTTCTCGGCCGTTCCCGTCTTGCCTCCGATTTCATAGCCTGCCGGACAGGCGGAACCTCCCGTTCCCTCCGAAACAACGCCAATCATATAATCCTTCATGATTTCGCTGGTTTCGTTTGAAATGGTCTGTTTTAATACGCGAGGCTTAAATTCCTTGATTACGGCCCCCTCGGAGTTCTCAATATAGCTTACCAAATGCGGCTGATAAAGATAACCGCCGTTAATCAGGGAGGAAACCGCACTCGCCATCTGAATCATGGTTACGTTATAGCCCTGCCCGAAGGAGGAGGTTGCAAGCTCCGATACGCCCATTGTTTTGTCCGTAAATACAAGGGCATCCGTTCTGGCTTCTCCGACCAGGTCAATATTGGTTCGAAGGCCGATGTTAAAGATATTCTCATACTTAAGGAAATCGTCCTTGCCTATCCGGTCTGCCATTTCCATCAGACATACGTTGCAGGAAACTTCCAGTGCTTCCTTCACGGTAAGAGTTCCGTGTCCTCTGTGAAGATTGCAGTGTATGAGGTGATTGGCTACCTGTAACGCTCCGTCGCAGGTAAACTTCTCATTTCCGGTAAGCTTTCCGGAATCCAGGCCCGTGGCAATCGTTAAGGTCTTGCCTACAGACCCCGGCTCATAGGTATCGGAGATACAGAAATTACGCCACATTTTGTTGAGTGCATCCGTGTAAAGCCCGTCATTCTTAAGATTCTCTACCTCGACGTCGGTATAATACCCGCTTAAGTCACGGGGATTATTGAGGTCATAGGAAGTGGAATCTGCCATTGCAAGGACCTTGCCGTTCTTCGGATTCATGACGATGCAGCCCATGTTGGTAGCACCCGCGCCCGGTCTGTAAGCATCACGATACTCCTCAAGGAACTGCTTTATATACTTCTCAACCGTATTCTGAATCGTAATATCGATGGTGGAATGAATAATGGCGCCATCGGTTGCTTCCACGCGGGTTCTTTCCAGGTTCAAATCGGAGTTTAAGTAACCGTAATCGCGGCCGTTAATGCCGGTCAGATACTCGTTATAGTATTCCTCTAAACCGTTAATTCCGTTCCCGTCGGAATTCATATATCCTATAACATCGCAGGCAAGGGAACCATACGGGTAATCCCGATCGTATACGGGTTCAAACCAAAGCCCGCGAATGTGCTCATCTTCCTCCATCATATCAGAGAAAGACGCCATCGCATCGTAGCTGATGTTTTTTTTCAAAACATAGTACTGGCTCTCTACATGCGAGTTCATATAACTTTCGATTTCGTTTTTGTCAAGGTCAAAGGCGGTACAGAGCACCTCCAGGGAATGGAGCTTGTCCGATTCATTGTAACGCATTACCTTCGTATCGAGGATCAGGTTGTAAACCTGCTTTGATATGGCAAGGATGTTCCCGCCCGCATCCACGATACTGCCACGGCGGTAGGGAATGATTTTGGCGTCATATACCTGCTGCGACAATACCTTTTTGGCATATTTGTCGCCGCGGTCCTTCACGATGCGTATAAGCACAACGCCCAAAACAATAAAAGCAAGCAGTATGATAATAAACCATACTGCCAGCTTCTTTTGCATGCCTTTGGTCATTTTACGATCGTATAATGACTTTTTTTGTAAAGATTCATCCAAAATACTCACCTGCTTACGGTAAAGCCTCGTACTGCACCACGTAATTGCGAAGCTCGCTGCTGTAGGTCATAATCTGATCCGTACCTGCATAGCGCATTCCGAGGTCTTCTATGGCAATCCGACGAATCTCCTCGAGATTCACGCCGGTTTCAATTGCATTGAGGTGCTCGTCATTCTCAAGCCTTAATTCGGACAACGTATTCTCCTTTTGGGCGATACGGTTTAAGGTCTTGGAAACATCCGACTGCAACGATAAGTATTGTACCAAAACTACGCCCATGATGACAAGTGCTACCGCGCTTAAAAGGATGAAGGAAATGCTGATGTTGCTCTCGCGAGCCGTCTTCTTTCTGCGGCGGGAGGTGACTTCACGGGCCGGTTTCTCGTACTGCTCTATTTGTGATAAATCAGGGAGCTCCTGCGTCCAGTCCTTGGGCGCTGCGGATGAATACTGATAATCTGCTCTCTTTCTGACTTCCATGTCTGTTCCTTTCCGTTTATAAATATACTCTCTCAAATACTCTTAACTTAGCACTCTGTGCCCGTTTGTTTTCTTCGATTTCTTCCTCGCAGGGGAGAATCGGTTTTCTTGTAACAACACGGCCCTTGGGGATTCTTCCGCAGGTGCACTTCGGAAAATCCGGTGGGCAGATGCAGGGGTTCTCAGCCGTTTTGAACGCGCTCTTGACGATTCGGTCTTCCAGGGAATGGAAGGTGATGATGCATAATCTTCCGCCCGGATTCAGTAAATCGATCATGGAGTTGACGGAATCCCGAAGGACATCCAGTTCGTGGTTGCATTCAATGCGGATTGCCTGAAATGTACGCTTCGAAGGATGACCGCCCGTGGCACGCATCTTCATCGGAATGGCGGCCTTGATAATCTCGTTCAGCTCGAAGGTTGTTCCAATTGGTTTTTGGCTCCGGGCTTCGCAGATGTGCTTGGCTATGTTCGATGCGAACTGGTCCTCGCCGTAATCTCTAATGATTCTCACAAGCTCGCCGTGCGGGTAGTTGTTCACGATATCCGCTGCAGTAAGCTCCTGTCTTCGGTCCATCCTCATATCGAGCGGCGCATCCTGCATATAGGAAAAGCCGCGTTCTGCCGTATCCAGCTGATAGGAGGAAACTCCCAGGTCGAGCAGTATTCCGTCTACATGCTCATAGCCGAGTTCACTGACGACCCGGGACATATTTTTGTAATTGTCTCTGACGATGGATACCCGCCCTGCATAGGGGGCAAGTCTCTCGCTTGCTGCTTTTATGGCATCCTCGTCCTGATCGATTCCTATGAAATGGCCCTCGTCCGTAAGTCGCTTAACAACCTCACTTGCATGTCCTGCGCCGCCCAGGGTGCCATCCACATAGATTCCTTTTCGCTTTATTTCGAGTTCTCCCAGGCATTCCTGCAAGAGAACCGGTATATGTTCAAAACTCATACTGACCTCCAATCGGTCTAGAAGCTCAGTCCCAGCTCCGACATCGTCTCGACATTGCTCTCGATATCGGTGGATGCATTGTAAGCTTCCCAGCGCTGCTTATCCCAGATTTCAAAATGATTGCCGGCACCGATTAATGCCACATCTTTAACAAGTCCCGCATACTCACGCAGGTTCTGGGGAATTAACGCTCTGCCCTGTTTATCTATTTCTGCTTCAGCTGCGCCTGCCAAAAAGAATCTGACGGCCTGGCGTGTGCTTTGGTTACTCATCGGTAATTTCTTAAGTGTTTCCTCGAAGTCTGCAAAGCCTTCGTCATCATACACAAACAAGCAGCCATCCAATCCCTTCGTTACGGTGAATCTGTCACCACCCGCTTCGCGGAACTTGGAAGGAATAATCAGTCTGCCTTTGGGATCAATCGTATGGTTGTATTCGCTCATATACATACGCTTCACCGACCTTTTCGGGGCTAAAATCTACCACTTTACACCCCTGTGTACCACTTTCTTACACTTTCTACCACTAATATACTATTTCTCCTCCCCTTTTGCAAGTCTTTTTTGGGGACGTTCCTTTTGTCACGGGGATGTGTACTTTGTCACGGGGATGTGTACTTTGTCACGAGGATGTGTACTTTGTCACGAGGATGTGTACTTTGTCACGAACGCAAAAAAGGACGGCAGGAATTCCTGTCGTCCTTTTTCTTTATTTCTGTACTATTATGTTTGTTCGGCAATTATACGTTAAAGCGGAACAGAATTACGTCTCCGTCCTGCACTACGTATTCTTTTCCTTCCACACGTACAAGGCCTTTCTCTTTGGCGGCCGCTGTGGAACCAAACTCCAAAAGATCCTTAAAGTTGATAACTTCCGCTTTGATGAAACCGCGCTCAAAATCCGTGTGAATCTTACCGGCTGCCTGCGGTGCCTTGGTACCCACCTTGATGGTCCATGCACGGCACTCATCCTCGCCTGCGGTCAGGAAGGAAATAAGGCCCAAGAGTTCATAACTAGCGGTAACAAGCTTATCAAGACCGGAGGAAGTAACTCCCAGGTCTGCAAGGAATTCCGCTTTTTCCTCATCATCGAGTTCGGAAAGTTCCTCCTCAAGCTTGGCGGAAATTACGAAGCAACCGCTGCCCTCTGCCTGCGCATACTCTTTCACGCGGGCTACATATTTATTGGATGCGCCGTCATCTGCGAGATCATCCTCGGCAACATTGGCTGCATAGATGGTTTTTTTCGCTGTAAGAAGGTTATAGCTTGCGAAAAGTGCCGCCAAATCTTCATCATCGGGAACATCAAAGGACTTGGCCATCTTTCCGGCTTCGAGATGTGCCTTGATATTCTCGAGCATCTCAAGTTCCTTGGCAAGCGTTTTGTCCATGCGGGCCTGCTTGGCAACCTTGGAAATACGGCGCTCCAGGATCTCAAGATCCGAGAAAATAAGCTCGAGATTGATGGTTTCGATGTCACGAACCGGATCTACGCTTCCGTCTACATGAATGACATTGGAGTCCTCGAAGCAACGCACAACATGCACAATGGCGTCCACTTCACGGATATTTGCAAGGAACTGGTTGCCAAGGCCTTCACCCTTGCTGGCGCCCTTGACAAGTCCTGCAATATCCACGAATTCAATGACTGCCGGGGTAACCTTCTTTGTACTGTAAAGCTCTCCCAGCTTCACAATACGGTCATCCGGCACCGTAACGATACCTACATTGGGGTCTATTGTACAGAAGGGATAATTGGCCGCTTCTGCTCCTGCTTTCGTCAGGGAATTAAACAACGTACTCTTACCTACATTCGGGAGTCCGACGATTCCTAATTTCATATATATCTCCTTTGGGAAGTCCCTTTTGCCACAAGGAGTGTCCATTACATCGGGGACGTTCCTTTTGTCATGCGAAACTATCCATTTTTGATTAACGTGGTAACTCTACCACAGAAATAAAAAAAACTCAACAAATATACTTTACTTTTGGGGCAAAATCGTTAAAAATAACACTTACAAATATGTGGAATTTCTTTCGCATTTCTTAAGTATCACAACACATCCGATATGCATTCATTGTTCGTTCAAGTTCGCACGAATGTCTGCATTTCCCAGAGAAAGTCTTTATCTTTCTATCAACATCTTTATATCCCTGATTATTTTTTTCAATGGAGGTAAGCATTGCCAAGAAAAGCCAGAAAAGTGTCAGCACAAAAAATCTATCATGTCGTTGTAAAAGGGGCTGACCGTCAAGTCATGTTCGAAGAAACCCGTGACTACAAAAAATACATCGACATACTCGAATACTACCGGGAGGAATGCCATTTTGAGCTATACGCCTATTGCTTAATGTCCAATCACGTACATTTGCTGATTCACATAAACGAGATTCCGTTAAGCACAATATTCCGTAAAATCAATACCGCTTACGCCGGTTGGTTCAATGCCAAATATGACCGCACCGGATTCTTGCAAGATGGGCGATATTTCAGCGAGCCGGTTGATACGCACAATTATCTGTTGGCGGCGATTCGGTACATTCATTATAATCCGGTCAAGGCAGGGCTGGAGAAATTCCCGGGGCAAAAGTACAAATGGAGCAGTTACAATGCATTTATCAAGTCTGATTCACAAATCATTGATTCCGAGTTTGTGCTTACATTCTTTGGCGGCACAGAGAATTTTGTAGATTTCCACAAGCAAAAAAACACTGAAGAATTCTGGGATATTGAGAAGGCCAGAAAACGTATTCCCGACGACGTAGCACAAACTATTATTTTTGAGTTAACCGGTTGCTCAGGCGCGACTGAATTTCAAGCCCTTTCTTTGAAAAAAAGAAACGAGTTCATACAGAAAATACACGGGCGCGGAGTTTCCATTAGACAAATCAATCGGCTCACCGGGGTTCCGAAAGGAATTATAGATCGCATTCTGTGACATAATACAATAGGGATGTGTCCTTAGCTGCATCTTGCAGGCTAAAGCACACATCCCTATGACAAAGTGCACATCCCTGTGACAAAGTGCACATCCTCGTGACAAAGTACACATCCTCGTGACAAAGTACACATCCTCGTGACAAAGTGCACATCCTCGTGACAAAGTGCACATCCTCGTGACAAAAGGAACGTCCCTAATTCGTGCAGATTTCGTCCTCGTAGTTGTACTCGCTATAAACGGTCTTGCCGGCGGAATCATAGATGCTCAGGCGGTAAGTACCATACCGGTAGTCGTTATCATCCCAAGTCTGGTTGATAAAAACTTGTCCGTTCTGCGTATAATCCGTCGTACAACTGTCACGATATATTTCCACATGGGAATTATATTCGTACAGAGAGCCTGTGTTCACAAAGCCCTGCAGACCTGTTGTTCCATCCGCACCGATTGTTGCCGAAAAGTCATGGCTGTGAATACCACCTTCATTATAGAAAACGATGGAATCATTGCATCGATCGTTACTTACCGAAATTTTCTTTGACCAAATGATGCCGTAGTTCGTAAACAGTTTATTGTCACATCCGACCGCTCTTGTTACATCAAGCCGGTTGTCAAGCTTTATGTAACCATTCGTCGTATTCATAAAAATTGTGTTGCCTCCGGCACCGTATTCCGCATTCACACTGAGCTCTGAACCGTTATACGTACCGCTGTTTTCAAACAGAATCGCATTCTTTGATTCATCGGTATTCTCATCTTCCGACAAAACCAGGTTGTTTCTGTAAATACTCGTGTCGCCCGAAAGCTTCATAAACCTGTTTCCTTCTCCGCTTGCATGGGCCGCGAATTCAAACATTCCGAATTGTTTGTCGGATTCCAAAATCGTATTTCCGTTACCAAATACATAAATATTGGCACTGCCCGTCTTGACACCGGACTGACTTTCCGAAGCCTCCCAAACATGGTTCTTAAGCACCTCATTATCATTTCCGACAACTCTGACAACCAAATCCATGATGTATGAACTTTCATCATCCGAATACGCAGTGATTGTGCCCTGATTATCAAAGCCCGTACAATCATCTCCGTAGATATGCAAATAAACATGCCGGTAGCCCGCAAGCGTACCCATATTGACGATACCCGTACACTTTTTCGGAGCATCGGTACGCGTTCTGAATTCTGCCAGATAATCCTCATAACTGAGGCCATAGTCGGTTACTTCTGCAAGCAGCACATCAAACTGCGGGTTTTGAGCATCCTTTTTGGCACCGATGTATCCACCTTCCGAATTGACCAGTCCGATGGCGCCATCCCCGCGAATCCGTCCGGTGAAAACGCTCAGTTCAGTCACCAGCTGCGATGACTTATTGTAAAAACCGATGGTGGTATCATCCCAGGACGACTGCGACGTATCGGTGGCATTTATGTAACATTCCATTTCAGCGGTACTTAAGGCGGAGCCCGGTTCATTCACAAGGAGTTGCGTTTTTTCAAAAATATTGGTTGCCCCTGCAAAAAACGATGCACTCTCCTCATGCTCATTCTTATATAAGGTAAGCTCATAATCCTCATACGGATTGGGCGTACCGCCAAACATCCTGATAATGCCGTAATCGCCGCCGCTTATGATACCGTGGTTCTCGATTCCCTTGGCCTTGCTGGCCGTAAAGCATCCCAGCAGGATATGTTTAAACTCCATCCTCGAATCTACATCATTGTAAAACATGGTTCCGCTGTAAATCTCTGTGGGGACGGTAAACAGCTCGCACTCATTAAGGCTCGCTACGCCCTTGTTGTAGAAGCCGACGCCCTCTTTGATGTCCAGCTTGACCTCAGTCTCGTACAGGCCTTCGTTCATAATTCCCATGCCGCCTTCGACATATACCCGTTCCGTAGCCCCGCTACGCTGCTTATAGGAAGCATCTTCATGATTGTATATACCGCATCCGCCCATTACACGGATTTCCGAGAAATACGGCTCGCTGCGATCACCGAACAGACCATAGTTGTCTATTCCGAGGGCATTCGGGTACACCGTCAGTACCGACCCCGAGCCGGACCAATTCTTAAGTTTTGAAAAAACGACTTCCGCATTATTCGGGTTTACAATACCGGTTCCGCTATACACGTTCACATTACTGTCAACGAAAATGCAAGAATATAAGCCGTCCGGCGAAGCGGGTTCCATCGCTGTATCAATCAGGACGCCTATGCCGTAAACATCCATATTTACATCATCGAAGCGGGTTTCACCACTCACATAAACACCGGTAGCCCCGTCGGATACGACAATGGAAAGGTCACCGATTTCTTTACCGGAAAAAACAAGCTGCCACTCATCCGTATTACTTGTGGTTACAAATCCCGGCGTAGCCTTAATGACAAGTGTTCCGTTTGTGATCGTCAATTTCGATGAAACCGTGATTGTTTCATCCACCACTACCGTATTTCCGTTTAGGTCAAGTGTCCAGGTTTCGCCCTCTTTGGAAAACCATTCGTAATCCTCCGACCAAAGAAAGCTTTTCCGATTCCCCGACTGTACACGAGTGACGTATACATCCCCGGAGTCATCAAATTGCGGCTCCGTCGGAATATTGGGAGCTATATAGCCTTCGGGCAGGTCCTCGTTATAATCCTTCTTAATTGTTTCCATTGAGGTAATGGTAATCGGATCTTCCGCCTTTTTGTGCGGTCGTTTATCGACCGTTTTGGAACAGCCGCTTACCAGCACTATGGCCGCAATGGCTGCAATCATTATTTCCTTAACTATACTTTTTTTCATACTATCCTCGCATTTCGCAATCCGGTATATTTAGCCCTTCACTGCACTGCAGCGAAACTGCTACGGATTGCGACACAAAGTGTCGCATGAAAAATGCTTTGCATTTTTCATACTATCCTCGCATTTCGTTATATATTCCTACAGGTAAGATGTGACAAAGTACACATCCTTGTGACAAAGTACACATCCTCGTGACAAAGTACACATCCTCGTGACAAAGTACACATCCCCGTGACAAAAGGAACGTCCCCGAATCAGCGGCCGGCGAATCAGCGGCCGGCGATGAAATCCCGGAACATGAATCCAGAATTGAAGGAATGCAGGTCGCCAATAACAACATAGATGTCCCGGATGTTATATTTCTCAATCATCTCATAAACCGTATACCCGACCGTATCATAATCATAATACCGCGGGTCGTAATAGTGAACCTGTTTATAATTCTGCGTAAGGAACGTAAAATATCCAAGTCCGAAGGAATCCATCAGAACGAGGGCATTCTCCTCCTTGCCGTTGTCACATTCCACATAGGTCCACGGGCCTGCCGGTCCGCCCAGGTACACCGTGTAGCGGTCATTCTTTTTGGCATCCTGCTTTAAGTAAGGGATCTCATGGAAGCTGTCCACTCCGTCCGCACGATACAAGGTATGTGCAAAAGGCGGCTCCAAAAGTTCCAGGGAATCGGCGTGATTCTCAAAATATTCCGTCGGATTGTCGCGATAGTAGGTACCCAGGAAAGGTTCCTCCGTGGTGTGCACATAATCCGTCATGTAATCGGCGGCAGGAAGTCCGGCCCGCTCTACCATTTCCTTGTAAACGTAGTACGAACCGAGCGGCGTCCAGTGCATATCCGTACGGAAATAAACATATTCGTCATTCTTTATGGGCTCCGTCAGGATCTCCGCGGCATCAAAAACATATACATTATCTCGCGAAAAAGCATTCATCACCTCAATGTAATCCTGCTTCATCGTGCCGTTATGGTTCGAATTCACAAACTGGTTCGCATAGGTCGACTGCGGAACGACTGTGGCCATAAGCTTGCCGCCTTCGGGAAGGACTTCCGCATATTGGTCCAGCATCGCCGTCAGGGCCAGAACCGAATCCCTCGTATAGGTGCCAAAGCTTGTTTTGCGCTCGTCAACAAGCATATAAGCGGAGAGCTTTTCGGCATAATCTAAAGGGTCCGCCGGCTCCTTGGGCACAATCGGAGGATTCTCGGAAGGCTCTGCGGACGGGCTCACCGTAGGAAGCGGGGAAGGTTCCGCCTCGGGCGCCTCGGAAGGACTTACTGCAGGTTCCCCGGAAGGACTCACCGGCGTTTCAGTCGGCTCCTCCGGTGCCTTTGAAGCCTGTGCCGTAAGGTCCTTAAGAAGTGCATCCAGCGCTTTCTGCGTCACTTCGTAATCCGCGCCCGCATCGAGCGGGTCCACTGCCCCATCGTTCACAAGCATATAATCCCCGAAGGTTGCAATACTCAGTTTCGCATTCAGTTTATTGGCGACAGTAATCACCGCATCCCGTTTCGGAAAGCGATCCAGCAGGTAGCTTTCGCATTCACTGTCCAGGTTCTGCCCGGAAAGTGCCTCCTTAAAATCCGGCACGCCGCTTAAATAGCGATTCTCCGTTTCGGAATAGCTTTTTTCCTTCGGTGCCAAAAACAAATAGTACCCCGCAAGGAGCAAAAGCATCAAAAGGAAGACGGACGGGAACAATATTTGAAATCCTTTTTTCATTCCTTCCCCCTCCTAAAATCTGAAATATAAAAACGGGTTATAGCTCTGGCCGACCAGCAGCATCATGCTGACTGCAAATGCCAAAACGGCAAGGACCGGTCTCGCCCCATTCCATATCTTAAAAAACACCCGGTTTTGCTTCCATCTTTCGATGTACAAATCAAGCGGAAGACAAAACAGCACGGCAAGTATCAAATAGCCCAGTTTTTCTTTAAACCAGTATACCGTATATGCGTCGCAAAGCGGTGCCGAAAGTCCTCCGAACATACGAAGGAGCTGCGTACATCCCGCCCTGAAATCGGTATTGTAAAAGATTACCCAGCCAAGTACGACGACGATGAGGGTTAGAAATATATTCACGCCCTTCGGCAGATGCTCCTTTACCTTCAAAAGGAACAGCTTCTCAAGAAGCAGTAAAATGCCAAAATACAAGCCCCAGAGCATGAAATTCCAGGATGCCCCGTGCCAAATTCCCGTCAGGGCCCATACTATGAGGAGATTCCTGCACCACTTAAGCCGGCTTCCCCGATTGCCTCCGAGCGGAATGTAAACATACTCTCTGAAGAATGCGCCCAGGGACACATGCCACTTACGCCAGAAATCCGTGGCACTCTCTGCCGTATAGGGATTTAAGAAATTCTCCTTAAAACGGAATCCGAACATGCGTCCAAGACCGATGGCCATGTCCGAATAACCGCTGAAATCAAAGTAAAGCTGCAGGGAAAAGCTTACCGCCAAAAGCCAGACCCCGCTCACGGAATCCGAATGCTCGGCAAGGGCCGCTACGATCTCCCCGCAGGGATTGGCCAGAATACATTTTTTCGAAAGACCCAGCGTAAACCGCAGAAATCCCAGGTAGTAATCCTCCGCCGAAATGCTGCGGTGAACAAGATTCGCACTTATATCCTTATAATTTACAATGGGGCCTGCGATGAGTTGCGGGAAAAAGCTCACATACAAAAGGAGCCTAAAAAAGTTTTTCTGCACTTCCGTCGTTCCCTTATACACATCCACGAGATACGTGAGCACCTGGAAGGTATAGAAGGAAATGCCGATGGGCAGGGCCAGCTCCCTTATTGAAAGCTTACTGCCCACAAGACTTAAGCAACCGTTTATCACGAAGGCGGAATATTTGAACCAAAACAAAGCCCCCAGACTTACAAGGACGCCCAAAATCATAAAGAACTTCCGAGTTTTCTCCCCGGTGTTGCGGGAAATCATAAGGGCACAAACATAATCCACCGCTACCATGCCCAGCATGACCAGCACCCACTTAGGCTCGCCAAATGCATAAAACAAAAGGGAAGCTGCAATCAATATTCCGTTTTTAATCTTGTCGCCTCTCGCAATGGAATAAAGAAGTACCACGGTCGGGAGGAAAAAAACAAGAAATGTCAGGGATGAAAATACCATTTAATATAAGCTCCTAACGGCATATCTGAATTTGGTCGATTTCGCACGAGGATTTTCGGCACACTCTTGGGCACTCGGCCGTATGGGATCCTCGGAAATAAGCTGATACGTTCCGTCCCTCAAAAACGATTTGAAGGACTGTTTCACAAGGCGATCCTCGCCGGAATGGAAGGTCAGGATTGCTACCTTGCCGCCCGGTTTCAAGACTCCCGGAAGCTTTGAAAGCAGTTCGTAAAGGACCTCGTATTCTTTATTCACATCGATGCGGAGCGCCTGGAACACACGCGCCAGAGTCTTCTTTTTAAGCTTACTTCGAAGTTCACTGTCCGAGGATGTATCATCCGAAAGAACCGCTCGCAGTCGTTTAGCGGGCAAGGCGGTAATCACATCCTCCACGATATGCCGAAGGTCCGTCGTGGTCTCAATCTTCGTGCCACGGTGCATGGCCTTAAACACCGCATCCGCGATTTCATCCGCAAAAGGTTCGTCCGCATTCTCTATAAGCATTCCCGAAAATTCATCCTTCGTAAGAAGCGAAAGGACCTCCGCTGCGCTCTTTCCGCTTGTGGGATCCAGCCTAAGGTCCAGAGGACCATCCACCTTGTAGGAAAAGCCTCGCTCCGGATTGTCTATCTGCATGGAAGAAACGCCCAAATCCGCCAGAACGAAATCAAACGGGCCGAATTCCGCAGCCACTTCGTCGATTTTACAGAAATTAATGAGCCGGCGCGAAAAAACATCCTCCGAATATCCCGCGTTTCGGATACGCTCTTCGGTTTTGACGGATTCAATCGGATCAACGTCAAGGCCCGTAATGTGGCCTTCCCCCGAAAGGCAATTCAGCATGGCCATGGTATGTCCGCCGTATCCCAAGGTACAGTCGAGTCCGTTTTGGCCCGGCTTAATATCAAGGAATTGCAGAATTTCTGTAACGCAGATGGAAATATGCGTGCCTGCCGGTGTTGCGCCCTTGCTTTTAACATGCTCGGCGATGCCTTCGTACTGATCCGGATTCAGTTCCTTATACTTTTCCTCGTACTTTTTGGGATATTTCCCGGAATAATGTGCTCTTCTCTTATGTGTCTCTTCCAATTTATTTCTCCGTTTATTTTTCTGTGAATTTTCCTAAATTATCCCGGTTCAGGCAGGCCTTCAAACAAGCCATGCGTTCTTTAGGAGCTGCCTTTATGATCTGCTCTTCCGCCTCCCGGACGATTTCCACGATGCGGTTGCAGACCGGCGTTTTAACAAAATACAGCTCTCCGTATAAGGCTACCAGCCCGTCAATGGAGGCAATCTCACAGCGTTTCCCTTTTTCAAGGTCCTGCAACATGGACGGATATATCATACGTGCACTCTTTAATGCGATGGGAATCAAAAGACGGCTTCTGAGCCTGCCGATTCCCGTTTTGTAATAAAACAGCTTTGTGATGTCGATTCCCTGCACTTTCGCGATTCGAACGCCTGCCGCACGCGCCACATCGATGCACTCTTTCACGCACCGGGCGGCTATGTCGCGTCCACGGGCCGTTTTATATACATCGCCAAAATGCCCGCCGATCACGGTGCCGAGTCCCGAAAAGGTCGCGTTTATTAGGAGCTTGCTCCATCGTACGCCATCGAAGTTCTCTTCCCACTCCACATCGCACATCTTCGTCAGAAGCCGCATGATTTCATAGGTAATCGCGGCATTCGCCTGTTCGTTTTTCTCGAGGCGAAAAACAAAGCAATTCCGTCCGCTCGTAATCTCGCAATGTCCGGGCTCCATAAGGGTTGCACCCCATTCCACGATACATCCAAGCACATGCTTTGGTCCCAGAATCTCGCGAAGGGCGGGTTCCGGTATTCCGTTTTGAAAGGTAACCAGTATTCCGTCTTCTGAAAGAAACTGTTTCAAAAAGAGTGCCGTTTTCTCATTTTCGTTCTGCTTCGTAAGAAGAAAAATAATATCATACTCTCCGCACAGTTCCGTAGGGAGTACGGCCTTCACAGGCTGTGTAAAAGCCTCGGTTCCTGTAATAACGGCACCACGCTCATTCAGTGCCGCCACATGTTCCTTATTTCTCGAACATAGGGTAACCGGGCAATTATTCTTCCATAGATAGGCACCCAATACGGTTCCAAGCGAACCGGCGCCGTAAATCAAACAGTTCATTTCATTCTCTCCGCGGTAAATAAATGTACAAAAAGAGCAAGGAACGTGGTATTCCTTGCTGCATTTTTCATTATTTCATCTTCTGAAGGAAATAGGCTACATTCCCCTCGATGTCATTGCCAAATACCGCACTGCCGGCAACGATGATATTGGCACCGTGGGAAAGGACCTCCGAGATATTGTTTTTGTTGACACCGCCATCTATCTCAAGATCCGTACTTAAGTTATGCTCCTTTATGTAAGAACGCACTGCACGAATTTTGTCCGAGCAAGCTTCAATGTATTTCTGTCCACCAAACCCGGGATGTACCGTCATAATAAGTACCATGTCGGTATCCTCCATATAGGGATAGAGACTCTCTACGGGGGTATCGGGGCTGATTGCCAGACCGTTCTTTATTCCGAGCTCGTGAATGTGTCTAAGATTCTCCCGAACCTGCGTGGTACTTTCAAGATGAATCGTAATTCCGTCTGCTCCCAGCTTGTGAAACTCGTCAATATAACGTTCCGGTTTCTCAATCATAAGATGGACATCCAGGAAACGGTCCGTCGCCTTCCTTACAAAAGGAAGAACCGGCATACCAAAAGAAATGGAAGGTACGAACATACCATCCATGACATCTATATGAATATACTGTGCACCGGCTTGATCCACTCTTTTGATGTCACTCTCTAAATGCCCAAAATCGGCAGCCAGTATGGAAGGTGCTAAAATATTCATGTCAAACTCCAAAATTAATATCGTTTTGTTCCGGCCAGTTCCTTGTAGATAGCTGTGTAGTTCTCATAACGAAGCCGGCTGATACTGCCATCAAAAAGACCATCCTTCACGCCGCAATCCGGTTCGTTTATATGGGAACACATCGCAAACCTGCAACGGTCTTCAAGCCCCCGCATTTCGGGATATCCAAGGGATAACTGTCTGTCCCTTAAATCCTCCACCATAAGGGAGGTAAAGCCCGGTGTGTCCATGAGGTAGCCTTCCGTCTTAAGTGGAAGCAGTTGGGAATGTCTTGTGGTCTGCTTTCCTCTTTGTGTCTTACGGCTTACATCGCCGGTCTCCATCAGAGAGGTTCCCGTCAATGCGTTTGAAAGGGAGGACTTTCCGACACCGCTCGGTCCTGCGAAGACCGTACAGCGTCCCTTTAACGCTTCCATAAGTTCGGGAAGTCCCTCGCCCGTTTTGGCACAGACAAAGTGAATCGGATATCCGGCCGGCTTATATGCCGTGCGGATTTCTTCCTCCTTACTGCTATCGCTCAAATCCGTTTTGTTAAAACAGATAAGCACGGGAATATCCAGGAACTCCATGCGTATCAAAAAGCGATCGAGCAACTGGAAATTCGGTTCCGGACTATCCATGGCAAATACAATCAGAGCCTGGTCCACATTGCTGACCTCCGGTCGTATCAATTCATTGCTGCGACCCAGAATATCCGTAATGTTTCCCTTAAGCTGCTCTTCATCAATGACTTCAAATATAACCCGATCGCCTACCAGTGGCTTAACCCGGCGGTTTCTGAAATTGCCTTTGGCCTTACATTCATACAGCCCATCCTGTGCATAAACGTAATAGAACCCGGCAATGCCTTTCATGATTCTACCCTGCATAGACTGACTGCTACTCCTTTGTAAAGGTTATACTCTGCGTCGTGTTAATAACCTGAATTTCATTTTTGGTAACCGTATTGCCACTGTCGTCCGTCGTTTGTACGGGAACATTGGCGTAATACGTAAGTCGCATGGTACCGCGTGTACTCTTGCCCATGAAACCGATATCCATATGGTAAGGGAATTCGGTCGCATGCTGCGTATCAATCAGGGTGCCGGAAGCATCCATAATCTCAATGGTAATGGAATAAGGTGCCACGTAATCGGCCGGGCAATTCAAATCATAACGGAAGAAGGTGGGCGTCATCTCCGTACCCTTGCTTATATAAGCGACTACGACGCTACCCACATTGACCGAGGCGCCCTGGCCGTAGCTTTGGTAGCAAATGGTATCAACGGGATATTCCTCACTGAAGCGTTTCTCTGCTTCTACCTGAATTTCAAGTCCGAGCTCCGCCAAAATGGAAGTTGCCTCTTCCACACTCTTGCCGGTAATCTTGGGCATATCCACTTTCACAATCTCGATTCCCTTGGAAACGTAAAGCGTAACCTCACTGCCACGCTCCATAACGGTTCCTGCATCGGGAGTCTGATAATATACAACATCCTTCTCGTATTCACTGCTGAAATTGTAAATCTTCGTAGGATAGAAACCTTCCTTATTAAGGGCTGTGGTTGCCTCTGCGATGGGCATGCCGAGAACTGCGGGAACAGCGGCACCCTCGGCACCGGCTGAAACCTTCAACACAATCTTGGTTCCCTGTGCAATCTTCTCACCGCTTCGAATCGCAACTCCGTCCTCCGTTTCGGCACTGATTACAATGCCTTCGTCGTATGTATCGGAATTCACATAATCAAGGACGACATCAAGGCCCAGCTTTTTGACGCTCTCCTCCGCACTGATCTTCGTTTCTCCGGTAACAAAGGGCATCGTCACCTTCACGGAGCTTCCGTTTCGGTTGAACAAATCCCCGTCAAACAATCCCAGTGCATTCCCTGCAAAAAAGAATACGGCACCGGCAATCAGAATCGCCGTCACAGCCATAATCAGATTCGTTATACGTTCCTGCAAAGTTTCATATCCGTCATAATCCTTCTCAAGGTCGAGATGCGAACCGATAATCTTGCGGTGCTTCTCCTCCGGGGTCAGTCCCTCATACGGATCCTTGCGAACACGCTTTTTCGGAGCCTTTTGCGGTTGTTTCTCCGCTTCCTTTCGAACAGGTTCCGGCTTCACCTTCGGTTCCTTTACGGGAACTGCCTGTTCCTTGGGCAGCTCGGGTTTCACTTCCGTTTCGGGCTCCCGAACGCTTTCTCTCACGAAAACAACATTCGGATCACGTAAAACCTGCTTCAAATCCGCAATCAGCGCTGACATATTTCGATAGCGGCGTTCCGGATTTTTTCTGGTACATTTCTCTATAATCTGCTCAAGTCCTAAGGGAACCTCCGGTACAAGGGCACGAATGGAAGGAAGCTTCTCGTTAATCTGCATAAATGCAATCGCTACCGTAGTATCCGCATTAAAGGGTACCTTGCCCGTGAGCATTTCAAACATGGTAATACCGGTAGAATAGATATCGCTCTTCTCGTCGGTTACAAAGCCTTTTACCTGCTCCGGTGAAATATAATGCACGCTGCCCATGGCATTCACGGAGATGGTATCTCCGGTAGCAGCCTTGGCAATGCCGAAATCGGTCACCTTAACCTTACCGTCTCTCGAAATCATAATATTCTGCGGCTTAATATCACGGTGAATAATATGATTATTATGAGCCGCTTCAAGTCCCATAGACACCTGTATTGCGATACTGATGGCTTCCTTTACGGACAAACGGGACTTCTTCTCGATATAATTCTTAAGAGTTATACCTTCGACAAGTTCCATGACAATGAAATAATTCCCATGGTCAACGCCGACATCGTACACATTTACAATATTCGGATGTGAAAGACCGGCTGCGGCCTGGGCTTCGACACGGAATTTTGAAACAAACTCCGTATTATCCGCGAATTCCGCTTTCAGGACCTTAATGGCAACCGAACGGTTGAGTTTATGGTCTTTGGCCTTATATACATCGCTCATACCGCCGGTTCCAATCCTGTCGAGGATCTCATAACGGTCGCCGATTATCATTCCTATCTGAATCATTTACTAACCTTCCTAAACTTCAATCCCTTAATCCACTGTCTGCAAAAGCACAACGGAAATATTATCCGTTCCGCCGTTCTCATTGGCCTTCATTACAAGTGCCTCAGCCATGCTGACCAAATCCGATTCCACCTTCATGATGAGGTGTATATCCTCATCCTCAACCATATTGGTCAGCCCATCACTGCACATAAGCACCAGCTCTCCCTCGGAAAGCGTATATTCAAAATAATCTGCCTTAACATCATCCTCGGCCCCGATTGCTCTCGTAATCAGGTTCTTCTTCGGATGCATGCGGGCCGAATCGTTATCCAGCTTACCGCTTCTTACAAGTTCCGCCACGACGGAATGGTCCTCGGTAATCTGCTTCATCTCCCGACCGACCACATATAATCTTGAGTCACCGACATTGGCTATGTGCAAAACCCCGTCTTTAATCATTGCCACGACCAGTGTAGTTCCCATACCTTCAAAATCCGGGTTATTCTTTGATTCAACGCGTACACGAAGATTAACCTCTGCAATGGCATGACCAACAATCTCCTTAAAAGAAGAAAGTTCCGGATGTGTATTCGGAGCTTCCTTAATAAGTTCGACCAGTGTCTCTACCGCCACTCTGGAAGCACGATCTCCGGCCTTATGGCCACCCATTCCGTCTGCCAAAATGAACAGGTTTTTGAAATCGCCTACAGAGACTTCAGAAGTATACACGTAATCCTGATTCAATTGTCTTTCTCGCCCTGTATCTGTCAGGGAAAAACTTCTAATCACGAACTAACCCTCGCTGGGGGCCTCATAGCGTCTGCGTAACTGACCGCAGGCACCGTCAATATCCCGGCCCATTTCCCTTCTAATAGTAACATTAATTTGGTTTTTTTCAAGATGATATTTGAACGCCAAAATGCGCTCCCGCTCGGACGGAAGGTAGTCTCTTTCCTTAATCGGATTCACGGGAATCAGGTTAATATGGCAGGGGAATCCGTGCAAAAGAGCAGCCAGTTCATCCGCATCGGGCAGGGAATCATTGACGCCCGAAACCAGGGAATATTCAAAGCTGATACGACGTCCCGTCCGCTCAAAATACGCCTTGCAGGCATCCAAAACTTCCTCAATGGAATACTTAAATGCGATGGGCATGAGCTCCCGGCGGCGTGCATCATTCGATGCATGCAGGGAAATCGCAAGAGTAATCTGAAGATCCTCCTCCATAAGCTTATAGATGTTCGGCACGATACCGCAGGTCGAAACCGTCAGGTTCCGCTGTGAAATATGAAGGCCGTTCTCGTCCGTAAGCAACTTAATAAAGCGTAAAAGATTGTCGTAATTGTCAAGCGGTTCTCCGGTGCCCATTACAACCACGTTGCTCACACGTTCGTTGTCGTAAGCCCCCACCTTGTAAATCTGGTCCAGCATTTCGGACGGCGTCAGGCACCGCTTAAGCCCGTCCAGGGTAGAAGCACAGAACTTACAGCCCATACGGCAACCCACCTGTGAGGAAATGCACACACTGATGCCGTGATGGTATTCCATTCGGACGCTTTCCACAAAATTCCCATCTCCCAGGGCAAAAAGGAACTTCTGCGTCCCGTCGATTTGTGAAGTCTGCACCGTTTCCACTTTAAGGTCCACGAGCTCATAATTTTGGGCTAAATAGTCCCGCATGGCGGCCGGGAGATTATTCATCTCCGAAAAGGAATGTGCCCCACGCTTGTGAATCCAGTCATAGAGCTGGTCGGCACGGAATTTCGGATAGCCGGCAGCAATTATTTCGTTTTTTAATTCATCCTTCGTAAAGGATTTTATATCTTTCCCTGTCATTGCACTCTCTCACATTTTGAAATGAAGAAACCATCCGATTGGTAGATTCCCTGCCTTAGTTGCAGGTAACCTTCCTTTATACTAAGTGCATCCCTCTCCGTAAGCGACGCCTTCAGTCCTTCCGATATATAAGGACTTAAGTCACAGGCACGAAAGGCGGGATGGGCCTCCAAAAAGGCCTCAAACTGCTTAACATTCTCCTCGGGATTCACCGTACAGGTTGAAAATAAAAGGGTACCGCCCTTCTTCACATATCGTGCTACATTATCAAGTATCGCTTTCTGAATTGTAACAAGCGAAGCCATGGAATCCTCGGTACAGTGGTACTTTATATCGCTCTTTTTCGATAATACTCCAAGACCGGAACAGGGAAGGTCCGCAATGACCACATCCATACGTTCCGAAAACGTCGGATTGAATACGGAAGCGTCCATGGCACCTATCTTAAGCCTGCTTCCGTCAAGATGCAGTCTCATAGCCCCCTGCTCAATAAGAGGCAGTTTATTCTCACTTATATCAAAGGAATACACACATCCTTCCCCGGCAAGCTCCAGGGCATAGCAGGATTTACCGCCCGGTGCCGCACAGCAGTCCATAACCGTATCGCCGTTTTGAATCCCGGCCGCATTCACCGCCAGTATGCTCGAAATATCCTGCACGGTAAAGAGTCCCTCCGAAAAGCCCGTAAGGTCCCTAAGGCTCACATCCTGCTTTAGTACATAGGCATGGTCCGCGTAGGGATGCCGCTCCACATACGTTCCGTTTTTTGTAAGGAATTCCGCTTCATGAGCCTTCGGCACACGAAGCACCACCTGCTTTACAAGGGATGCCTTAAGCATCTGCTCGGATTCTTTTTTGCCATGCCAAAGCGAAAACTTATGGCACAATTCCTGCGGTACCGAATACGTTACGCTTAGGTACTGCGGATTGTTCCTGCCCGGCCACTTTATAGTGTCCTTCCCCGCAGAGAGGCTTCTGAGCACGCCGTTCACAAAGCCGGAAAGATTTTGGAAGGAATGCTTCTTGCAGGACTTGACCGCCTCGTCAATCGCGGCGGAATCGGGCACCTTGTCCATGTAAAGGATCTGATACGTACTCATACGAAGCAACGACCGGATAAAGGGTTTCATGTGCTGCGTATCCGTCTTTGAAAATTGATTCAGGGCATAATCAAGCGTCAGCTTCCGCTCAATTGTGCCCTCGGTAAGAATCTGTATAAAGGCTTTATCTTCCTTTTTTAGGTAATCGTACTTGTCCAGTGTCTGCCGTAAGATGATATGGCACAGCGCCTTTTCATCCTTTTCAAGATACATAAGAACATCCAGTGCGATTTCTCTCGGAGCTATTGCACCCATGCTTATTCCTCAAATCCGGTGACATGATAACCCAGCAGGAAATCATGTGCACTCATTTGTTTTTTGCCTTCAGGCTGGAGCCTTGTAAGCGCCAGAATTCCGTCTCCGGTCATGATATAAATGGTGTCTTTACTGCAAAAAACAACCTCACCGGGGACTGCGGACGCTCCGTTCATGTAGTCGAGGACTTCCGTAAGCTCCTCTCCCTTAGCGGCATGCGCCATAAGGAATTTATAGCATTTCCTTTCAGAATATGCATAAGCACAGGGCCAGGAATAAAGGCCGCGGACAAGCCGGGCTATATGCTCCGCACTCTCCTTAAACGAAATGTGGCCCATGGACTTATTCAGCATGCCTGCGTAGGTAGACTTCGTGGAATCCTGGGGAATTCCCTTAAGTTCTCCCGCCTCAATCAAAGGAAGTGCTTCCACAATCAGGGATGCACCGAGGACCTTCAGCTTCTCAAACATGGAATCGCCGGTATCTTCCTCCGTAATGGGGATTTCCTTCTGAATCAGAATATCACCGGTATCCAGACCCGCGTTCATCTCCATGATAGTAACACCGGTCGTCTCATCGCCGTTTAGTACTG
This sequence comes from Lachnospiraceae bacterium, assembly GCA_045617725.1. Lineage (GTDB taxonomy): Bacteria > Bacillota > Clostridia > Lachnospirales > Lachnospiraceae > JAZLJD01. The sequence goes on along the minus strand of JAZLJD010000036.1, from coordinate 126,842 downwards.
ACCACTGAATCGGAGCAGCACCACGCAGCTTCGGAAGCAGGGATGCATGAATATTAAAGCATCCGAGGCGCGGCATATCGAGAATTTCCTGACTTAATATCTGGCCAAAGGCAGCTACCACAAACGCATCCGCCGGATATTTTTTAAGCTCCTCTACCGCTTCCTCCCGCTTAATCTTCTCCGGCTGAAACACAGGGAGATTCAGGCTCTGCGCCATTTCTTTGACCGGACAGGGCACGGGAGTCATGCTGCGTCCCTTCGGGCGGTCCGGCTGCGTAACAACCAATACGATTTCATGACCGGCATCATACAGGGCCTTCAAGGCATCCACTGCAAAATCCGGTGTTCCCATAAAAACTAACTTCATTCTGCTTCTTCTTCCATTTCTGCAATTGCTGAATTATCGAGGACCTCACCTTCGACCTTCTCAACATACATATGTCCGTCGAGATGATCGTTTTCATGAAGAATGGCTCTTGCCAAAAGCTCCGTAGCTTCCAGCTCAAATTCCTGCATGTCTTCATCGAAGGCTCTGACCTTGACATAGTTCGGTCTTGTAACCTTGCCGGACTTGCCGGGATAGGACAAACAACCTTCCCAATCGGTCTGCTCTCCGCTTACCTCAAGAATCGTAGGATTAATAAATACCATGGGATCCTCTCCGGTCGTATCAACCACAAAGATACGCTTTAAGATACCGACCTGCGGTGCCGCAAGTCCGACGCCATTGGCCTCATACATGGTATCAAACATATCCTCGATGAGAATACGGTTCCGAAGTCCCACATCCTTTACTTCCTTACATACCTTTGTGAGAATATCATCTTCTCCCATAATTCTGATTTTTCTGATAGCCATAACTTTCTCCTATTCCAAATCATACTGAACTAATAAATTTCTGTAATTGAATGTATCTTCCAAAAGCGAAAGCTGCTCCCGAAGCTTAAGCAGCAGATCAAAATCCTTGCCTTTGGCGCTAAAAACCATACGGTACTGGTCCTGCAGTTTATAAATGGGAGCTTCCACAGGGCCGATTACCGTGCCGCCCCGGGATGCAAGGAACGAGGATGCCTCCCCCGCCATCTTGTGAGCGACGGAAACGGCCGTATCGCTTTTGTCCGAGGATACCATCACGGACAGAATGTGCCCGCAGGGCGGATATCCTGCCATGTCCCGATAAAAGGTTTCTTCCTCATAAAAACCGCGATAATCCTGATGGGATGCATGCACGATGGCATAATGATCCGGCTTGTAGGTCTGTATCACCACTTCGCCCGGCTTGTCGCCGCGTCCTGCCCTTCCAGCAGCCTGCGTAATCAGGTCAAACGTACGCTCCGCGCTTCTATAGTCCGGCGCAAAAAGCGACATATCCGCCGCCAGTATTCCCACAAGGGTTACGTCCTTGAAATCATGTCCTTTGACAATCATCTGCGTTCCAATCAGCACATCCGCTTCATGGTTTTTGAATTTCTCCAAGATGCTTTCGTAGGAATCCTTGGTTCCGGTTGTATCCGCGTCCATACGCAGTGTCCGGGCGGTTAAAAATTCCTTTTTGACGAGTTCCTCAATCTGCTCGGTACCTGCTCGAAATGCCGCCACTTTCATGGCACCGCAGAACGGGCATTTGATTATCTTGGGCTGTGTATACCCGCAATAATGGCAAATCAGCTGATTCCCTTTATGTTCGGAAAGCGAAATGTCACAATGCGGACATTTGATTACTTCCCCGCAGCTGCGGCAGGAAACAAAACCTGCATACCCGCGACGGTTTAAAAAGAGCATGACCTGCTCGTTGTTATGAAGGCGTTCTTCCATGAGTGCATGAAGGCGTCTTGAAAAGATGCTCTTGTTCCCCGCCTTCAATTCCTCGCGAAGGTCCTCCACATATACCTTGGGAAGACTTCCTCCCGTGAGTCTCTTGGTCATTTCAAAGCGCTTAAAATCGCCCTGTTCAGAAGCATAATAGCTTTCGAGCGAAGGAGTGGCCGAACCGTAAACGATTCCGCATCCCGTTTCCTTCTGTAAAAATCCCGCGATGTCCCGTACATGATATTTCGGACTCGTCTCGCTCTTGTAACCGCTCTCCTGCTCCTCATCAACGATGATGAGGCCTAAGGAAGGAAATGGCATAAACAGAGCGGATCTGGGGCCAATAACAACGTCTACCTCTCCACGGCGTGCACGCTCGGTCTGGTCATAACGTTCCCCTTTGGACATCTTGGAATTTATGACGGTAACACGCTCTCCGAATCTTGCATAGAACCGCATCAGGGTCTGGTAGGAAAGAGCAATCTCCGGAATCAGCATAATGGCCTGATGTCCGTTATGAATGCATTCCTCGATGAGCCGCATATAAACTTCCGTCTTGCCGGCTCCCGTAATACCGTGAATCAGGTAACGGACCGGACGGGCGGCCTTCAAATCTTCTTTATAGGAATCAAGAATGGCTGCCTGTTCCTCACTTAAATGGGGAGGGACGTTTTTCTCACTAACCGGAATCTTAGGATTCCGGCTGAGCACATTCTCCTCAATCGTAACAAGATGCTTCCCCGAAAGGCTTTTGATGGACTGCTTGGAAACCATGAGCTTCCCGGTAATGATGCTGCCCGGCAGTTCGTCGTACACAATCAGTTCCCGAAGCAGTGTGGCCTGGGCAGTTTGTCTTTTGCGAAGCAGCTCCGATACCATCATCTCCGCTTCCGACTTTGAAATCCGGCGTTTGACCAGAATATCCGTGTGTTCTTTCACGGTCTTCTTGACGGGAAGAACGGTCTTGAGGGCCGCATTCATGGTGCAGCCGTAACGGTCATGCATAAAGACGGCCATCCTTATGAACAGGTCATCGATTCCGACCATCCCCGCCTCCGGTTTTAGGATGGACTTGATTCTGTCATCGGGATAGTCCGCATGGTCAGACAGAGAAATGACGTAGCCGCTCATCTCCCTGTTGCCGGTCCCGAACGGTACCAAAACACGCATGCCCGGCCGAATGGTTTCCGAAAGGGAAGCCGGAATTTTGTACGTAAAGGGGTGGTCCACACTTTCATGGGATATATTCACGATGATTTGCGCATATTTCATGAAAAATCCCCCTTCTGTCACTTTTCTGCCAATATCTCCCGGATAATAATCCGTTCATCCATGGGATACTTGATCCCCTTAATTTCCTGATAGGTTTCCTGGCCCTTGCCGGCAAGGACAATGATATCGCCGGGCTGTCCGTTCTCAATCGCAAAGCGGATTGCATCGCGGCGGTCTTCAATGCGTACATACGCACCGCCCGTCGGCCGAATACCGGTTTCAATATCATCGAGAATGGCTGAGGGTTCCTCAAAGCGGGGATTGTCCGAGGTGATAATGGTGAAATCACTCAGGCGTCCACTGACCTCTCCCATCTCAAAACGACGCTTCCTGTCGCGGTTTCCGCCGCAGCCGAACAATGTCACGAGGCGCCCCGGTTCATGCTTTCTGAGCGTGGTCAGAAGGCTCTCAAGCGACACTGCATTGTGTGCATAATCAATCATCAGAGTAAAGCTGTCACTCACCGGAATCATCTCAATACGTCCCGGTATGGTAATCTTTGAAAGCACTTCTCCGATTGTTTCCTTTCGCACTCCCATAAAGTGTGCGATGGACATGGTCGTCAGGGCATTATATACGGAGAAATTGCCGGGAAGCGAAAGACGAATGTCGCCCTCATAGCTTCCGGAGGCGGTAAATTCGATTCCGAGCATACCGTCCTCAAAGAACCGTGTAAGCCGGCTCGCCATAAGGTCCGCCCGGCCGTCAATGGAAAATGTATAAAGAGGGCATGTAATTCCCTCGGTCATACTCTCAAAATGAGCATCGTCTTTATTGGCAATGGCCTGCCTGCACTGCTTAAACAAAAGCTTCTTGCACTGTGCATATTCCTCGAAGCTGTCATGTTCATTGCCGCCGATATGGTCGGGAGACAGATTCGTCAGGAGCCCTATTTCAAACGTAAAGCCCTGCGTACGGTGCATCTTAAGTGCCAAAGACGATACTTCCATGACTACTGCCTGAAGGCCGTTTTCCACCATTTCCCTGAAGTACTGCTGGAGCTCCAAGGCTTCCGGCGTTGTATGCTCGGCTTCGATAATACGCTTGCCTGTATCAATATGAACCGTTCCTACAAGGCCGCAGGAAATCCCCGCCTTATTCAGTATGGCCTGTGTCATAAAGGCACTCGTGGTCTTGCCCTTCGTGCCCGTAATGCCGATTACACGAAGCTTCTCCCCGGGATTCCCATAGAACGCCGCGGAAAGGAAAGCAAAAACATATCGCACATCACTGCACTTAATAATTGTTACGCAGGCATCACTCGGAAGGGAAACTTCCTTAGATACCAGCAGACAGGAGGCACCGCGATTCACTACATCCTCCGCATATACATGGCCGTCAAAACTGCGGCCGCTAAAGCAGGCAAAAAGCGTACCGGTCCCCACATTGCTGCGTGAATCATACGCAAGCCCGCTTATTTCTATATCCGTATTACCGGTAATCACACAATCCGAAAGATCCGTGCGACATTCTTTCAGTAATTCACTAAGTAACATACCAATCCCTTTCTATAAAGCCCGCATCCCAACTTCTCCCATTAGTTTTTGGACGACATCCGGGTCAATATTACCATTCTCAAGCGTCATGGCATTGGCAGCACCCACTGCCGATGCAAAGGTCATCATGTCCTTTACTTCCTTATGCTCCGTCATGGCGATTGCACAGGCAGCCGTAACGCAATCTCCGCAGCCGACGGTGGAAACCGTTTCCACATGGGGTGCCGAAACATAGTAGGAAACTTCATCATCCACATACACGATTCCGCGTGCACCCATGGTAACAACAACCTGTGAAACACCCATATTGTTGATAATGCGGGCTGCCGCTTCAATCTCGGAAATATCCTTAAGTCGATGGCCGGCAATGAATTCAAGTTCCCTCTGATTGGGCTTAATCATGGTGGGCAATGCCTTGACCCCTTCCATAAGGAAAGGTCCCGAAGTGTCCAGAATTACGGGAATTCCGGCATTGTTGCACCCCGTAATAAGCGTTGCGTATATATCCTCGGGAAGTCCGATGGCCGCACTGCCCGACAAAACAACAAGGTCCGATTTGTTAACAAGTCCCGGGAAAATCTCTACAAGCTCGTTCATCTGCTCGGGAAGAATCATAGGTCCCGGCTCCAAAAGCTCCGTAACAAAGCCGTCCGCAGCCAGCACATTGATTGAGGTTCTGGTTTCCTCCTTCACATGAACAAACTCGCAGTCCACGCCGATGTCCCGCATGGAATCCTCGATAAACCTTCCGTTATAACCGCCCACAAAGCCTGTGGCCGTTACGTCCTTCTGAAAACGACGAAGGATTTTGGAAACGTTGATTCCCTTGCCTCCCGGGATATTCACAACGCTCCGCATACGATTGACCTGCCCGAGTACCACGGTTCCGGTCTGATAGGTTTTGTCCACTGCTGGATTTAATGTCACGGTCAGTATCATTTCACTCAGCCCTCTTTCACTAAAGCATATAGTTAAGCATAACATATTGCAGACTGACTCTGCCATTATATTCGTTCAAATCCGGGTAATACGTAACCTTGAGCTTTATATCTCCATTCCCGGCATATAACGCCTCCAAGGCACTCTTCCCAAGATTCTGTGTAATATAGTCGTCAAAAGCGTCGGGGGCCTTAAAATGGATCAGGGCAAAGCTCCTGCCCCACTCATCCCGTATGGAGAACTTAATGACCCGTCCATCGCTACCAAGCCGTTTTGCTCCGCAAAAAACAATGTCTTTCTGTGCAAAAACCGGCGAAGGGTTGCCGGTTCCGAACGGTTCCAGCGTTTTGATTTCATTTACAAGGTCCATCGTAGCATATTGAAGCGGCATAGCCATATCGATATGCACTTTCTCCTCAATATCCGAATCCGTAAGGGAGTTGCCCTCTTCGAGCCTCCTTATGAATTCCGAAAGATTCTCCTCTTTCAGGGAGAAACCCGCAGCCTGCGAATGGCCGCCATACTTAAGGAGTAAATCCTCCACCGCATGCAGATGCTCATACATATGGTATTCGGGAATGCTTCGCCCGCTTCCCTTAATTCCTTCGACACTGCCGGTCATGACATAAGCCGGTCTGTTAAATCGCTCCCTAAGCCTTCCTGCGATGATTCCCGCAAGACTTTCATGACAGCCCTCCAGATAAATCGCAATCACCTTGGGAAGAGGACTGCGTTTTGAAAGGATTTCTATGGCATCCTGCGTATAACGCCGTGTCATATTCTTACGTTCCGTATTAAGGGCCGTAAGCTCTCCCGCTATGGCGCCGGCCGGCACGGGATCCTGCTCAAGGAACAGTTCGAGAGCTCTCTCCGCCGTATCGATGCGTCCCGTTGCGTTGATGCAGGGCCCCAGCACATACCCGATTTGATATGCGGTTATGGAATTTTTGTTAAGCTTGCAGGCCAGCATGAGTGCATTGAGGCCTGCATTCGTACAATGAGCAAAGGCTTTCAGTCCTTCCTTAACAATAATGCGGTTCTCATCCAAAAGTTCCATAACATCCCCTACCGTAGCAAGCGCGGCAAAAGGGAGATACTGCTGTCTTAAATCACCGAACATGGCCTGAATAAGCTTCCAGGCAACCACACCGCCGCAGATATTCTTAAACGGATACCTGCAGTCACTTCGTTTCGGATCTACGATTGCAAACGCCGCGTTCGGGAGGATTTCCTTCCGCTCGCCCGATTCCAAAGAATACGGAACCTCATGATGATCCGTCACAATGACCTTCATACCACGTTCCACCGCAAGAGCAATCTGGGATGCGGCCGCGATTCCGTTATCACAGGTCAGAATCAGATTCACACCGTCCGTGGCAGCCGCTTCTATCATGCTGTCGTTCATACCGTATCCGTCCTTGATGCGGTCCGGCAGAACCGTATCCACATGAATCTCATCCTCCGACTTAAGGAGCCGTTCCATCGCATATTCCGTAAGGCCCTGCTTCAGAATGTAGGTACTCGAAACACCGTCGATATCGTAATCCCCAATAATGCGGATATGTTCCTCCCGCTTAAGTGCCTCACAGATTCCGGCGACCGCCAGATCCATATCCTTAAGAAGCATGGGATCATGTAAATCCGCAAGCGTTCCGTGCAAAAAAGAATGAATCTGCTCATCGGTAATAATATCCCGGTTTCTAAGTAACCTGGCCGTGATGGGGGAAATATGAAATTGTTCTGCGATTCTGTCAAAATCTGCTTTCCGGGCGGAAACGGTCCAAGCTGCCATAAAATCCTCTGTGCGTATGAAAATCTCTGTGCGTATGAATTACAAACTGCAAGCGGTGACAATCACCTCTTGCAGTTTGATTATAATACAATATTTGATTAACCGAAGTCCGATATTACGGTCTCCATGCTTCTTTCTTTTTCTCGCCGAACTTCTTGCGGAAGAATTCATAGATAGGTCCTGCAAGGCATACGGAAGAATATGTACCGCAAATGATACCGATCATCAAAGGAAGGGCAAATTCACGGATGGAAGCCACGCCTAAGATATAAAGTACAGCTACCATAACAAACGTTGTTAAGGAAGTGAAAATACTACGGCTCATGGTCTGGGTAATACTTGAGTTAATTGCATCCGCAATCTGGTCCTTACGGGAAAGTTCAGCCTTAACTTCACGGATACGGTCGAAAATAACGATGGTTGCGTTGATGGAATAACCGACAATGGTAAGCATACATGCAACGAAGGTAGAACTTACGGATACCCAGGCAAATGCATAGAATGCCGTAACAATCAATACGTCATGTAAGAGGCAGATAACTGCTGCTCCACCAAAGCGGAAGTCGCTGAATCGAATCCAGATGTAAATGAGCATACAAATCGTTGCAATGAGTACGGCGATTAATGCGGAACGGGTCATCTCAGAAGAAATCGTAGAGGAAATCGTCTCGATTGTAATCTGTGAATCCATGGTGCCGTACTTATCTGACAAAAGCTCGGTAAGGCGGATTCTCTGATCGCTGTTTAAGGAGCTGGTCTTAATGATGTATTCCGTGCTTCCGGTTACGTTCTGAATCTGAATGTCATGATTTCCGGTGATTACTGCGATTTCAGGCTCTAAGGACTGCTCGAGTTCCTCGATGGAGTAATCGGCATTTAAATCTGCAGTGGTTGCGGTTCCACCGACGAAATCCATGGAGAAGTTCAGTGCGTGATCACGAACACCTGCATTGATGCACAGCATGATAATTCCGGCAGCAATGACTGCACCTGAAATAATAAGGAACTTCTTACGGTTGCCGACATAGTCAAACTTCTTGCCGGGTTTGGAAACGCCGTAGAACTTCATATTCTTAAATCCGATACCAAAGAGTGCCTTTAAAATTCCCTTGGTTACAAATACGGCCGTTACTACGGAAACGATAATACCGAGTGCCAGTGTTGCGGCAAAGCCCTTGATGGCACCGGTACCCATAGCGCCCAATACAGCGGCAGCAATCAGGGTTGTGATATTACCGTCGAGGATTGCGGAAAGTGCTTTCTTAAATCCGAGATTGATGGAACTCTCTACGGTCTTTCCGGTAGCGATTTCCTCACGGATACGGGCAAAAATGATAACGTTCGCATCGACCGCCATACCGATGGACAGGACGATACCTGCGATACCGGGAAGGGTCAGCGTAATGTCAAACATACTGATTAAAAGTACGGTTGCAAGCGTATAGATTGCAAGTGCAATGGTTGCTGCAAGACCGGGAATGCGATAAACCGCAATCATGAAGATTGCGATAATAATGAATCCAATAAGGCCTGCAAGTAAGCTGGTCTCAATTGCCTTGGAACCAAGCTGTGCACCTACTACGTTGGAACGAAGTTCTTCCAGCTCAAGCTTCAGACCACCGATTCGAATCTGAGTAGCAAGCTTCTCAACTTCCTCATAGGTAAAGGAGCCCTGAATTACTGCCTTGCCACCGGCAATGGCCGTATTACAGGATGCTACGGAAATAAACTCACCGTCGTAGTAGATACCGATGGTCTCGCCACGGGATGCTGCACGACTGGTCATGTTATAGAACTTGTCGGCACCTGCATCGGTAAAACGAAGGGATACAACATACTGGCTGTTGTTAAGGAGGTCGCTCTGCTGGCTTCCGGGCTGTGCATCCGCAACATCCGTTCCCACAAGTGCAACGCTTCCGTCCGCAATCATGGTAGCAATATCTTTCATGGGAACATATACGAACTGTCCGTACTGATCCACATATGAATTGCCTTCTTCATCCTTGTACAAACTGTAGTTTAAGTTGCCTTCGTCATCCTTCTCGGAAATGAAGTATAACTGACCGGGGCGACCCAAATCGGAAAGGACGGTTTCAGCGTCCGAAATTCCGGGGATTTCAATATTGATTCGGTTCGTACCTTCCTGATAAGCGTGTGCTTCGGTTGAATAATACTCAACACGTCTCTGCAGCTTGGCAATGGTATCATCCATCTCTGCCTGGGAAGGATTCTCCTCACCGACTACCTGGTAGGTGATGCTGACACCACCTTCCAAATCAAGGCCTTTCTTAATATTGTACGCAGAATACAGCTTCTCGGTATCTGCCGTGTTGATTCCGAAGAATACAAGGTAAGCCAGTCCGAGGCTCACCAGCAAGGTCAGAATCAGAACAATGATAGAACTACTCTTTTTCATAATGTACTCCTGTTTATCGCATGTCCGTTAACATACAACAAGCAGCGATATGACTCGCTGCTTGAATAAATCGTATTCCCCGTATCCATGCTTAATGTCCATGACATTATAGCACACTCATTTTACAGGGTGCAATTCTTTTTATAGAGTTTGTGCAATACGATCTGCGACAAAAACACCACTGGCCGAAGCGTGGGAAAGAGAATGGGTAACACCGCTTCCGTCTCCTATGATATACAGGCCTTCGTAGTTGCTTTCGAGGTTCTCCGTAAGCTTTACTTCCATATTATAGAACTTAACTTCAACACCGTATAACAGGGTGTCGTCGTTGGCCGTACCGGGAGCAATCTTGTCGAGTGCATGAATCATCTCCACGATACCGTCCAGAATACGTTTCGGAAGTACCAGTGACAAATCGCCCGGTGTTGCATTTAAGGTCGGACGCACGGTTCCTTCCTCAATACGCTTCCAGTTCGAACGACGACCTCTTTCCAAATCGCCGAAGCGCTGTACGATAACACCGCCACCCAGCATGTTCGAAAGTCGTGCAATGCTTTCGCCGTATCCGTTGGAATCCTTAAACGGCTCCGAAAAATGCTTGGCCACAAGGAGTGCGAAGTTCGTATTCTCCGTCTTCTTCTCGGGATCCTCGAAGCTGTGTCCGTTTACGGTTACAATGCCGTTTGTATTCTCGTTTACGACAATACCGTTCGGATTCATACAGAAGGTACGAACCGAATCCTCGAATTTCTCGGTACGATATACAATCTTGCTTTCATAAAGCTGATCGGTCAGATGGCTGAAAATAACTGCGGGCAGCTCCACGCGAACACCGATATCCACACGGTTTGAGCTGGTGGGAATGCCCATCTCGCTGCAAACACGCTCCATCCACTTACTGCCGCTGCGACCGACGGATACGATACAATTCTTACAATCCGCATATTCATCGCCGTAGTGAACCCTGTAGCCGCCATCAATCACCTCAAGAGACTGAATCGGGGTCATGAAATGGAAATCCACATGGTCCTTCAGTTCGTTATAAAGATTGCCCAACACGATATAGTTGATGTCGGTGCCCAAATGTCTTACGGATGCATCCAAAAGAATCAGTTTGTTCTGCATGCAGAGCTTTTTGAATTCGGAACCGCTTGTGGAGAACATCCGGGTGTCAGCCCCGCCATGAGACATGTTGATGGAATCCACATATTTCATAAGTTCCAGGGCCTTCTCCTTGCCGATGTACTCATGCAGGGTACCGCCAAAATCGTTCGTAATATTGTACTTGCCGTCCGAAAAAGCTCCGGCTCCGCCGAATCCGTTCATAATCGCGCAGGTCTTGCACTTGATACAGCTTTTAACCTTGTCGCCGTCTATCGGGCAATGACGCTTCTCCAGGGAATTGCCTGCTTCAAAAACTCCTATTTTTAAGTCCGGTCGCTTCTGCATAAGCTCGTATGCCGAGAATATGCCTCCGGGGCCGGCTCCGATAATGATTACATCATATTTCATAAAAAGTGTACCTCCATACCTCCATATGCTTTTATTTTACCCTATACGGAGGCCAAAAACAAGTTTGACCGCACAATTGAAATGTAAGGCCAATTCGTGTATCATACTGTATAAAGTATTTATTTAAGGAGTATATCTTGGATTCTGACACGTTAATCAAACTGATTGTTTTATTCATTCTTCTTTTGTTATCGGCTTTCTTTTCTTCCAGTGAAACCGCACTGACCACCGTAAATCCCCTTCGCATCAAGGCTCTCGTTTCCGAAGGAAACAAAAAAGCAGCCGTTCTGGATTCCGTTTTGGAGCATTCCGGCAAGATGCTTTCCGCCGTGCTTATAGGCAATAATGTCGTAAACATCACCGCTTCCGCCCTGGCAACCAGTATTGCCATTGAACTGGCCGGAGGTAGTGAAAGCTACGTCGGTTATTCCACCGCGATTCTGACGGTCGCCGTGCTTATTTTTGGCGAAATACTACCCAAAAACATCTCCATGCACTCAGGGGAGAAGCTCGCCTTCTTCTGCTGCTATCCCATCCGTTTTCTGATGATTGTATTAACGCCCGTTATCTGGCTCGTGAATTCCTTTTCTTCCGTAATTTTGAGACTGTGCGGCATTCGGACCGACCGCCCGAAGCAGCTGCTTACCGAGGATGACCTTTTAACCTATGTGGAGGAAGGCCATGCCGAGGGAATTTTGGAGGAGGCCGAGCACGACTTCATTAAGAATGTGTTTGACTTTGGCGACGCGGTGGCTGAGGACATTATGATTCCCCGCATCGACATCGTTTCGGTCGGCGTGGATGCTACGTACAACGAGCTTCTGAAGGTATTCCGAAACAATATGTACACAAGAATTCCGGTCTATGAGGATGACCCCGACCACATGATCGGTATCGTCAACATCAAGGATTTTCTTCTGGTAACCGGACGGAAGGAGTTCTCTGTGCGTCATCTTTTGCGAGAAACGCATTATACTTATGAGAAAAAGAAAGCCACGGATCTGTTCCCCGAGATGCGGAAAGAAAGTACCGGCGTCACCTTCGTTTTGGATGAGTACGGCAAATGCGTCGGTATGATTACCATGGAGGATCTTTTGGAGGAAATTGTCGGAGAAATCCGCGATGAATATGATGAAGATGAAGTGGAACAGATTATGGAGGAAGGCATCGGTACGTACCTCGTGGACGCTTCCATCCGTCTGTCCGATTTGAATGATGAGATTCACACGTCCTTTGATTCGGAGAACTATGATACGATCGGCGGTCTCGTCATTGAGCATTTAGAGCGCATTCCCAAAAACGGCGAGACGATTGAAACCGAGGACGGCTATACCCTTAAGGTGTGCGGGGTTCGGAACAACCGAATTCAGAAGATCCGCATATTCTTTCCAAAGGAAGCCGGGGAGGTACTTTCCGATACAACGACGGATATGTAATCCTTAGGCACTTCCACGTGCCGGACCAAATAACCGGTTTCTAAAAAATCCATAGGATTCGGGAGAATATCCCGAATCTTTTTTATTCCCTCACCGGTGAGTTTCGTATATGCTTCCGCCGTGCAAAAACGCGTAAGAATCTCCATATCCGAAAGCCCCGGCTCAAACACTTTTCGAAGCGGCCGTGAAATCCGGCGCCCCGTAATATGTTCCACGTCAATGCCGACCGGGCTTTCATGCACGGCACAGACCGCAAGGTTCCCACTGTGGGACAGGGAAATATAATACGGAGAATCCAAAAGATACGGTTTCCCGCTCTCCGAAAACGCTACGGCCACGCCGCGTACATCCACCTTACAAAGCAGGTCCGCGAGCACTTTCCAGGCCGTCATCCGCTCCATCCTGCCCTTTAAAAGCTTAAGCTCCGCGATTCTTTTTTGCAAAAGGAGTACCGTCTCGGGACAAAAAACAGCACTTAAAGAGTCCAAAAAGGACTCCGTAAGTGCCGCCTCATTCATTTTATTACAAAATTCATAACCGATAAGCATATTACATTTCAAGCGGCTTCCGATAATAATCCACGATATCGGTATAGCCTTCTGCCGTAAGCTGATCCTTCTGGAACTTTTTGTTCTTGTTCATTTTGGCAATCAGAATCGTTTCGCCGTTTAAGCGGCGCTCCTGTGCCTCACGCATAATTTCGCAAAGGCGCTCGCTTTCCATGCCCTTCTCAATGAGGAAGGCTGTCTTCTTGGGAGCTCCGGGAATCTTGAAGCCGCTCTCCATAAGAAGCAATACGATACGCTCAAAGCCGATGGAGAAACCGCACGCCGGAACATCCTGACCGGTGAAGTTTCCGACCATCTTGTCGTAACGGCCGCCACCACCGCAGGAACCGCCGAACTCGGGGATGGCAATTTCGAAAATGGTTCCCGTATAATAGCCCATGCCACGTACTAAGGAAGGATCGAATACCATCTTAAACTGTGCCGTCTTAACAGCCTCCACGCTCTCGATGATTTCCTTTAAGCTTTCGCTGACTTCGGGATTTAGGAACTCTCCCAGAACCTGCGTCATGTTCTTAAGGCTTTCAAGACTTCCGTCATTGTCGCCGAACAGGGATACATATTTTAATACGCTCTCCTCGGTGAAGCCCTCTTCGATGAGTTCCGCCTTAACACCGTCAAGACCGATTTTGTCAAGTTTATCCAAAATGATGCAAACAATATCGAATTTATCTTCGGCGAAGCCTGCATAGGAAGCCATGGCTTTTAAGAGACGTCTTTCGTTGATACGAATCTCGAAATTCTTAAAGCCGATCTTGCCGAGTGTCGTCGTGGTAGCCAGAATCAGTTCGATTTCAGCCATATTGGAAGGCTCACCCAGGATATCGATATCGCACTGCATGAACTGACGATAGCGACCTCTCTGCGGTCTGTCCGCTCTCCACACATTGCCCATCTGAAGAGCCTTGAAGGGCTGCGGAAGGCTTGCCTGATTGTTGGAGAAGAATCTGACAAGAGGAACCGTAAGGTCATAACGAAGGCCCATGTCCGTCAGGTCTTCCTCGGACTGTGCGGTCTCAAGATTTAGCTTCTCACCGCGCTTTAGTACCTTAAAAATCAGCTTCTCATTCTCACCGCCCTGCTTTGAGCAGAGGTTTTTGATATCTTCAAGGCAGGGAGTCTCGATTGCATGAAACCCGAAGGAACGATAGGTTTCCTTGATGATTCCCTGTACATAATCTCGAATTTCCATCTCTCCGGGGAGGATTTCTTTCATACCGGTAACCGGTTTCTTATTTAAAGGCATAGCATTCTCCTTTTAACGTATTTACCCTACGATTCTACACGCAGGACATTATTTATTCAACTGTTTTTCCCAAGAAGCCCGCTTTTCCTTACAGATAATAGGTGACGGGGAACAGATATTTAAGGAAAGAAAACACCGTAATGTACTCCTCGAGCCTTATAAATACCGGGCAGATCAGTATGCTTAAGGGCAAAAAAGCAATGCTTACGGCACTGAAGGCTCTTCGGCTTTTTAAGATACCCCGCAGAATAAGAGAAAGCAGCACGGAGGCCGCCACGAGGGCGAGCATTTTAAGAACGTCCCGTCCGAATGAAAAGCTCTCTCCGAATACCGCCTGCATCAAAAGGCCCGCTATCATAATCGGTACGGCTCCCGCCAAAAAGTATAAAGCCGTAACCGGGTTGCGTTCGTATGCGGAAAACGCGGCAAGAAAATCGTGCATGGAATCCTCGTACAAAGCAAGTCCCATAAACAGCACCATGAAGAACACACACAGGGCAATCACGCCTCGTACCAAATCCGTCTGCTTTGCCTCCGAAGCGGTGTCGCCCGCCTCGTATTGTACGGAAACGGAAAACAGCTCATCGCCTGCAAGATAGGCATCCCTTCGTTCCATAAGCTTCTCATAAAGAGCTTCATCCGCATTTTCAAATACTTCCCCCGAAATCGACCGGATCAGGGAATCGGAATACACCTTAAGGAAGCAGTCGAAAAAGGCTTCCTTCCTGCTTTGCGCGACGGAAGCCCGCGCCTCCATATAAAAATCCGTCGTATAACCGCGCAGATTCTCATAATTCAAATTCCCGATGTCATCCTTCAGGACAAAGCCACAGGACAAGGCGCCTGTTTCCACATCCTTTTTAAGGTTTTCTTTTTCCTTATATTCAATAAAGCCGGCTTCCCGAACCAGGGTCTCCGCCAGTTTTTCGTGAAACGCATCCGCATATTCCACGTAAAAGCCGCCGGGCCTAAGGGCCGCCGCTTTGGGGGGAACGTACACTTTCAGTACATAACACAGGATGCCCATCAGTAGAATCAGAATGTAGAATTGCCTGTTTTTAAGGAAGGATTTCAGCAAAAGGCCGAACCTTAGGATTGTTTTTTGCATACGAACCCTCCTACTGCATTCTCAAGTATGATAAAGAAAAGAATGACGCTTAAGTTTACGATTCCCAAGTCGCCAAAAAGCACACGCCCCAGGTAGGAAAAAGGTGTCAGCCTCCCTAAAATTTCAAACGCCTTCGGCAAATAAACGGCCGGAATCGGGAAATTCGCACAAAGCATCATGAGCACATAAAGTACGGGCGGCAAAAGGCGCGATGACGGGTGGTTCGAAAGAATCATCATCAGCATATTGTAAAGGGATGCAAGGCTTACAGACACTAGCAAAAGCGCCGGAAGGAGCGATACGGAAAATGTTTGGGAAATACCGCAAAGCCGCAGGGCAAGGATATATCCTGCGTACAAAAGAAGCGACATGGCAAACAGTATCATCGCAAGGACGGCCTGCTTCATGAGGGACTGCCAGGCATCGGAAACGCCGTAAATCCGTATCACCTTCGAAAAGGAAGACTTACTTCCATCATATAAATCCTCAAACGCGGTCGTTAAGAAAAGCAGAAAAATCATGAGTACGGAGCCAAACAGATAGGTTGTAAGGTCCACTTCTCCGAGCGGCGAAAGCACCGTGCCGTGAAAGATTCCGTTTCGGCGCAAAATCATATTGGCATAGATTAATGCAATAGTATCTCCGAGGGTGATTTCCGGCTCTTTAAGTTCAGCCTCCCCCTTAAGCTCTAAAAAGGAATACACGACCGATTCCGCATTCCGGACATAGCCCTGGGCATGCGTAAGAAGTTCCGCAAGGGCTCTCGTCATAGAATCGGCGTCCTCCCGTATGATTACTAAAAGCGGCGCATTGATTCCGTTATTGACATTATCAAAAAAGTCCTCGCCAAAGTCGATGACAGCGTTCGCTTCCCCTCCCGAGAGCATGGAAAATGCGCTCTCCCGGTCAGTGTACTCAAAGGAAGCAATACTTTCGATGCTCTTCTCATGCGAAATATAACGCAGAATCAACTTGGTCATCGAATCGTCTTCCTGCACAATCACTGCAACCTTAATGGGCTCAAGGAAAGCTTTTTTCTCAACTAAAAAGTTGACTGCCGCAAAAGCGGCAGCCAAAAAGAATATCGCAAGAATAAGAACCTTAAGATGATTCTTAAGGATTTCCTTACAGTTTTTAAGTTGTAATAAGAGATATGCTTTCTTCACGTTTCTTAGAATAATAAGTCGGCAAGGTCTTCCAAAGTGTCATAGTATTCCAAAAGCAATGCCGTGAACTCATCTGCATCCGCATTACCAAGGTCAAACACATCCTCGTTAAGGAACTTATCAGAGGTAGCTCCCTTTGAGACGGTAACCATAACATCAAGGGAAGGGAACTCGTCCGTATACAGGGAGTACTCCCCGTTCTTGCCGGAAAGGTTTAGGTAAAACTCTTCCTCTCCGTTATAGGACGGCCAGGAAACAATCATGTCACCGTTCTCTTTGTCGTAGGATAACGAGAAATCTTCCCCGTCTAATGAAATCTTGTAGATTTCGAGATCGTTTTTGTCCTTTAAGGAGAAGGTCAATACTTCGTAATCCATGCAATTCACCGTGATGCTGCTTGCTCTCTGCTTATCGCCCTTAAAGAGCACTTCAATGACGGGTTCATCCACATCCTCGGCTTCCACGCGTACGCAGGCCAGTGCCTTCTTATAAATATAGAAGGTCACATAAACGTCAAATCCATCCCGTACAAAATAATCGCGGAATTCCTCGTAAAGTACATCAATCTCTCTGATTAAGTCTACGCCGGTAAGGTCACTCATCCCGTTCAGTGCCTCTTCATAGTTGTCGCGGTAGAGCTCGTACATTTCATCCATGTAGTCGAGAATGGTAGACTGCTCAATCGTTGCAACGATTCCCTTACAGGATACCTTCTGATCGCCGACCTTGAATTTCTCGGAATCTGCATTCTCAAATTTGATTTCTCCGGCGTACTTGCGGCCCAATTCTTCCACGGCCTTTGCGTACTCCATGTACTCTTCCATTTCACCTGCGGACGGGTCGTAAATCATCTGAAGTGCTTCATCCAGCAAATCGAAGATTTCCTCTCCGAGGTAATCTGCAAGATATCCGTTTTTCGTATCCTTGTAATCATAGGAAAAAACGTAATCTGCGAATTCCGGGAGTTCTGCCTTGATTTCGTGGTCATTCAGTTCGCCCAAGAGGCTAAAGGACAGAACATCCTCCGCATTGCAGTCAAGGGCGAGTTGCTTTTTGTCCTTGGAAACGGAAATCGTTCCGTCGATGTAATCGGAGGTGCGAGTTGTATCCTCGATTTCCACGGAGACGGTATATTCCTTGTTTGTAAATACCTCTCCGGCCTTCGAAAGCTCCTTAAGGAGGTCGGAATCCATCTTAAGTGTGTTCTGTACTGCCTTCGCAACCTGCAGCTTCTTCGGGGTAAAGATACCGGAAATGGCAATTACTGCCACCAAAATACCGATTATCAAAACGCCGGCTGCAACTCCGAGACCGAT
The DNA here is from genome assembly GCA_045617725.1 of Lachnospiraceae bacterium. Classification (GTDB taxonomy): domain Bacteria; phylum Bacillota; class Clostridia; order Lachnospirales; family Lachnospiraceae; genus JAZLJD01. The sequence continues at coordinate 108,768 of JAZLJD010000036.1, read as the reverse complement.
AAAGAGGCCCTTGTTGCTTTTTTTCGGTGCATCGAGCGGGGACATCGGCGCTGCCTGTGCACCGTAAACGTCTCCCTGCAGTTGTGCCTGATACTGCGGCTGTGCAGCATCCTGTGCCGGGGCTTGCGGCTGTGCCTCATCCGGCACTTCAATGGGTTCTCCCGTCATAGGGTCATACTTAATTGCCATGTTTTTCTCCTATCTTTGCATTGCATTTTTTATTGTTGTTATATCTATATCTTTTTTATCATACCGCACAAGCGTCCCACTATCAAACAGAAAACAAACATCGCTCTGCAAAATCTCATCGGGATTGTGCGTCGAACAGATTACGATTCCGTTCCGCTCCCTGAACCTGCCAAGTGCCTTCATGATGCTTTCCTCATAATAAAGGTCCAGCGAGGAAGTCGGCTCGTCCAGAATAAGGACCGGGTGATTACCAATAAGGGCGCACACAATGGAAAGTCTCCGCTTCATACCTCCCGACAAAGCGGATACCTTTGTCTTTTGCAGGTCTTTAAGATCGTATTCCTGCAAAAGAGAATAATCCGGATTCTTCACCGCGGATGCAAAAAAGGCAATCTGGTCTTTTACGCTCACATCCGGCAAAAGAGGATTCTCCTGCGGCACAAAGCCCACAAATTTCGAGAAAACGCCTCTCTTTTTGAGGGCATCCTGTCCGAATATCTGTATGCTGCCGCCGTCCGGCTTTAGCCCGCCTGCCAGAATCTTAAGAAGCGTTGATTTACCGCAGCCGTTCCCGCCCACAACCGAAACGAATTCTCCGGGCCTTGCTTCCAGGCTTACCCCATTTAGGACCTGCTTAGAACCATATGATTTGTAAATGTCCTTAACCGAAAACATAGTCACCGTCCCATCAGGATTCAAAAAGTTTTCTTTTTCGCTCGATCATTTCATCAATTTCGGCAATGTAGAGGTCTACATCCTTCACATCGTCGCAGCGTTCAATTCTGCCAACTGAACCACTGCCCCCGTCCCCAAGGGTCCACACCCTCTTCGTCACGGTGCCGGCACCACACGCCACGATAGACTGCACTTCCTCCATGATGAGAATATTGTAAAGTCCAACCTTGTCATCGCCCGCATATCCCACATTCTCAAAGTTGCCGGACATATTCTTCTGACGGTACAGATAGTACGGAGACATGGACATGGACCGGGCGGCCTGCATGGCCAGTTCCATCAGTTCGTCCGTGTTCTTAAGGCAGGAAATTTCCTTTTGTTTCATCATCTGATTGAGTCGCGAGGCCCGCTTAATAGCCAGCGAATGTACCGTAAGCGAATCCGGATGCATCTTAACTATCTCCGTAAGCGTGTGCTGCACCATCTCTTTTGTTTCGCCGGGCAGGCCTAAAATAATATCCATATTGATATTGTCAAATCCGATTTCCCTGGCAAGATTAAAGGAATCCTTCAGCATTTCCACCGTATGATTTCGTCCGATGAGCCTTAAGGTTTCGTCGTTCATGGTCTGCGGATTGACGCTGATTCGGTTCACACCGCCCCTGTAAAGCGTTTCCAGCTTGTCCCTTGTGATAGAATCGGGGCGTCCTGCTTCCACCGTAAATTCCCGCACGCCCTTAAGGTCAAAATGCTCCGAAAGGCATGTAAGGATTTCCGAAAGCTCTTCCGCATTTAAGGAAGTCGGCGTTCCGCCTCCCATATATACGGTTTCAAGGTGCCGTCCCTTCATAAGAGCCGCCGTCTCTATAAGTTCCTTCTTAAGTGCCGCAATGTACGCGGGTACTTTTTTGCGATATGCGGCAATCGGGAAGGATGTAAAACTGCAGTACAAACAGGTCGTCGGACAGAAAGGAATTCCGATATAAAGGCTGTAACCCTTCTCGTAATCGAAGGAATCAAGGATTGCTTTTTCACGGTGGGCTATCTGAAGGCAAAGCTCCTGCTTCTCCTTTGATACATCATGCTCTCCCTCCAGAAATGCTTTGATTTCCTCATCCGTGCGTCCCTTCGTGATTCCCTCCATCGCAATCTTCGTAGGACGGATTCCGGTCAGATTTCCCCAGGGAAGCGTCTTCCCGGTCACATCGCAGAGGGCTCGGTAGAAGGACAGCTTAAAGGCATTTTTGTCAAGATCGCCGCCCTCCAAGGTATAGCTTTGGGCGCCAAAAATAAAGTCTGCCTGCGTATCTCCCACATGGATTTCCATCCGAAGGGCAATCTCGCCCTCCTCCTTAAAGGAAACCTCGTACTCCGGGAAAAAGCTGCGCACCAGAGCATGTACATCGTATTCCAGTTTTGAATTGTTAATGGCTATATAAATCGTTTCCATATGTACCTTAATCACAAAAAATAGTGAAAATCCGCCCTGTTACCCACAGAACGGATTATATTTCATTTCATGTTCAATCGTCGTGTGCTCCCCGTGTCCGGGATAAACCTTCGTATCTCCCGGCAGGGTAAAAAGCTTCTCTTTAACGGAACGAAGCAGCTCTCCCTGCGAGCCGGTGGGGAAATCGGTTCTGCCCACACTCTCATAGAACAGGGTATCTCCGCTAAAAAGAATGCCTTCCTCCTTAAGGTAATAGCAACAGCTTCCCACCGTATGTCCCGGTGTGTGCAGGACCTTAAAGGGAATCTCACAGACGGTAAATTCATCTCCGTCGTGAAGATATACATCCGCATCAACCACCTGGCCGCCCACATAGTAAAGCGTCATGCTGACTTCAGGCTTTTGTAAAACCTCACGTTCCTTATAAAGAGCATATACCTTGCATCCCGCGTATTTCTTAAGGGCATTCACCCCTCCGATGTGATCGAAATGCCCGTGGGTTAAGAGAATCGCTTCCACGGTAAGTCCCTGCTCCTTAAATTCATCGTATAAAGCACGGCCTTCGTCTCCGGGGTCAATCACGATGACACTACTGCTTCCCTCCCGGGACAAAAAGTAGCAATTCGTGGCACACTCTGATAGCGTCGTTCTTTTTATCTTAAGTCCGCTCATGATCTTCCTGCCGTCCTTTCAATGTCGATTACGCCTACAAGGGTAGACAGTTTATCAATAATGCGCTGCAATTCTTCTTTGCCCGATACCTCGAAGGAGAACTCAATGGAGTAGATGTTCTGCTTGTTAATTCGGGTATTCATGGAAGAAATATTGATGTTCTTATCGAGAAGGACTCTCGTGATATCCGCAATGATACCGGTCCGGTTCTCACCGTAAACGACGATGTCCGCACGGTAGCTCGTGCCGTTGATTTCGGCCTGCCACTCCGCATCAATCAAGCGGTTTCTCTCGATTTCATCGAGATGAATGATATTGTCGCAATCCGTTCTGTGAATGGTTACGCCGCGTCCTCTTGTGACAAAGCCCACGATTTCATCGCCGGGAAGCGGATTGCAGCACTTACTGATACGAACTGCCACATCATCCACGCCATGCACGACAATGGCGCCCTTGCCATGATCCTTGGCGGGCAGCATCTTGGGCTTGGCTTCCTCGATGATCTTTACGGCTTCTTCATCCGTCATCTGCTTCTGGTGGTCACGCTGATACTGCTCAAGCATCCGGTTGGCAACCTGGCCCTCTTTCAAAGCACCGTGACCGATTGCGGCCAGAACGGAGTCCCAGTCCCGGAAACCGAACTTATTCATAATCAGTTCCATATACTCGGGTCGCATAATGTCCACGGTATTAATGGACTTGGCCTTACAGTATGTCATCAGGAGTTCCTTACCCCGAATGATGTTTTCTTCCTTATATTCGTTCTTAAACCACTGGTTGATTTTGTTTTTGGCCTGCGTAGAACGAACGATATTCAGCCAGTCCCTGGAAGGTCCCTTGGAATTCTGGCTCGTAAGAATCTCGATACAGTCTCCGTTCACGATGCGGTAATCGATGGTAACCAGTCTTCCGTTGACTCTGGCACCGATCATTTTGTTACCGACCGCGGAATGAATACTGTACGCAAAGTCGATGGGTGTGGAGCCGGCAGGCAGGTTCTTGACCTCACCGTTCGGGGTGAAGCAGTACACGCTGTCCGAGAAGAGGTCAAGGTCATTCTTTAAAAGGCTCATGAACTCGGCGTTGTCGGTCATATCGTTCTGCCAGTCGAGAATCTGGCGAAGCCAGGAAAGCTTCTCTTCCTCACCGGTATCAATCTTCTTGCCGTCGCTGCTCTCCTTATACTTCCAGTGCGCTGCGATACCGAATTCTGCAGTACGATGCATTTCGTACGTTCTGATTTGAATTTCAAAAGGCGTGCCGTTCGAACCGATCAGGGTCGTATGCAGGGACTGATACATGTTCGGCTTCGGCATGGCGATATAGTCTTTGAAACGGCCGGGAACCGGAGTGTACAGGGAATGAATCACTCCGAGTGCCGCATAGCAGTCCTTCACATTTTCAACGATGATGCGGACTGCGAAAAGGTCATAAATCTGGTCAAGCGTCTTGTTCTGGTTGACCATCTTCTTATATATACTGAAAAAGTGCTTTACTCTTCCGTCAACGGTTGCATCGATACCGGCTTCGCGAATATGCTCTGCCACTTCATCGACAATCGCCTGAACGTAGCTCTCGCGTGCGCTCTTCTTGGATGCGATCTTCTCTGCCAGGTCATAGTAAACATCGGGTTGCAGGTACTTAAGGGACAAATCATCCAGCTCTACCTTAATCTTGCTGATACCGAGACGCTGTGCAATCGGTGCGTAAATATCAAGTGTCTCCCTGGCGATACGTTTCTGTTTCTCGGGAGGAACGAATTTCAGAGTACGCATATTGTGCAGACGGTCAATCAACTTAATGATGATGACACGAATATCCTTGGCCATTGCAAGGAACATCTTTCGTAGGTTATCGGCCTGCATCTGCTGGCGATCCAGCTGTCCACCCTGAATATATTGGAACTGCTGCAGCTTGGTGACTCCGTCCACAAGATTCGCCACATCATTACCGAAAATCTGACGAATTTCCTCGTCGGTCATGACGGTATCCTCTACCACATCATGCAGAATACCCGCAATAATCGTTTCCTTGTCCATCTCAAGATCTGCAAGACCGATGGCTACGCAAAGGGGATGAATGATATACGGTTCTCCGGACTGCCTTACCTGTTCCTTGTGCGCTTCATAAGCAATATTGTAAGCACGCTCAATCATGGTGATATCATCGGACGGATGGTACTTTCGCACACGCAGAATAAGCCCGTCGTAAAGCTGCTCAGGGCTCAAAAACTCTTGCACATCCAGGATTTTTTTGTCATCAAGGCGATTCGCTTTTACTTCCGCCATGAAATCACCACCTTTTCGTACATTTCTTAAAAAATAATTAAAGCCTATTATATTATGTTAATTGAATCTAGTCAATGGGGACGGGGGTTTCTGACACATCAAAGCGCTAAAGCGGTTCTGCCGGGCCGGGCCTTGCCAGAACAATTCCATATAGAGACGAATCACACTCCGAGCTATGTGTTTGAGAAGGATTGTGGAAGCGTTCTCGTACAACAAAAAAACGGCTCCACCGTACCGGAGAGAAGCAATTCATATAGGGCGAATCGATTCACGAAGAGTCATAGGTTTTCTTAGTGTTTTGTAGGTACGTAGCAACGGCCGACCCGGATGGTCGGGCGAGGCCTCTACGCGACACGGAAGTCGCGTAGAGGCCGGTTGCGTCAGGTACAAAAGACTTCCCAAAACACTTAGAAAACCATAGCTCGGAGTGTGATTCGTCTCTATATGAAATTGTTCTCGCCGGCCCTAAGGAGCCGCTTTAGCGCTTTGATGTGTCAGAAAACCCCGTCCCTACATCATGCCGCCCATACCGCCGCCTGCAGGCATCTGAGGAACATCCTCTTTGATTGCTGCAACAACGGATTCCGTAGTAAGTAAGGTGCTTGCTACGCTGGTAGCATTAAGGAGTGCGCTCTTGCTAACCTTGGCAGGATCCAGGATACCTGCTTTCACCATGTCAACATACTCCTCGTTCAAAGCATCGAAGCCCTGGCCAACCTGAGACTCTCTGACCTTGCTTACGATTACGCTGCCTTCAAGACCTGCGTTCATGGCAATGTGATAAAGAGGAGCTTCCAATGCCTTCAATACGATTGCTGCACCGGTCTTCTCATCACCGGATAAGGTTTCAACAAGCTTTGCTACTTCCTTGGATGCGTGGATATAAGCACTACCGCCACCGCTTACGATACCGTCTTCAACGGCTGCTCTGGTAGCTGCAAGTGCATCCTCCATACGAAGTTTTGCTTCCTTCATTTCGGTTTCGGTAGCTGCGCCCACACGGATTACGGCTACACCGCCTGCCATTTTGGCAAGACGCTCCTGAAGCTTCTCTCTGTCAAAGTCAGAGGTGGTAGCTTCAATCTGATGCTTAATTTGGGCACTGCGATTCGCGATTTCGTTTTTGTCACCAAGACCATCTACGATTACGGTAGAATCCTTGCTTACCTTAACGCTCTTGGCTCTACCGAGCTGGTCTAAGGTTACACTCTTCATATCAATACCGAGCTCATCGGAAATAACGATGCCGCCGGTAAGAATTGCGATATCCTTCAGCATATCCTTTCTTCTGTCGCCGTAGCCGGGAGCCTTAACAGCAACTACGGAGAAAGTACCGCGAAGTTTATTGACGATAATGGTGGAAAGTGCTTCACCTTCAAGGTCCTCACAAACGATTAAGAGCTTCGCTCCGTTCTGAACAACCTGCTCAAGTACAGGAAGAATCTCCTGGATATTGGCAATCTTCTTGTCCGTGATAAAGATGTAAGGATCATCCAGTACAGCTTCCATCTTGTCTGTATCGGTAACCATGTATGCGGAAATGTAACCGCGGTCAAACTGCATACCCTGTACTAAGTCGAGTTCGGTCTGCATGGTCTTGCTTTCCTCGATGGTAATAACGCCGTCGCCGGAAACCTTCTCCATGGCCTCTGCAACCAGCTTACCTACTTCCTCATCTCCTGCGGAAATAGCTGCTACTCTTGCAATATGCTCGGAGCTTGATACCTTCTGGCTCATCTTTGCAATGGCATCTACTGCACAATCTGCAGCCTTCTTCATACCCTTTCTTAAGATGATGGGATTGGCTCCTGCTGCGAGGTTCTTCATACCTTCGTTGATCATTGCCTGTGCCAAAACGGTAGCTGTTGTGGTACCGTCACCTGCAACATCGTTCGTCTTGGTTGCCACTTCCTTAACAAGCTGAGCGCCCATATTCTCGAAAGCATCCTCAAGCTCGATTTCCTTGGCAATGGTAACACCATCGTTTGTAATAAGCGGAGCCCCGTAGGTCTTGTCAAGAACTACGTTTCTACCTTTGGGTCCCAAAGTAACGCGGACGGTATCCGCAAGCTTATTCACACCAGCCTCTAAAGCTGCACGTGCTTCTGCACCGTATTTAATTTCTTTTGCCATGATTCAATTCCTCCGGTTTATTTCACAATTGCGAGAATCTCGCTCTGGCGAACAACAATGTATTCCTCGCCGTCCAATTTTACTTCATTGCCTGCATATTTGGAAAAGAGAACCTGATCTCCTTCCTTCACATACATGGTGATTTCCTTTCCATCTACATTGCCGCCGGGTCCAACAGCCACAACATCGGCAATCTGCGGTTTCTCCTTGTTCTGGGATGCAATTACAATGCCGGACTTGGTCGTCTCTTCAGCTTCCTGTTGCCTTAATACAACTCTGTCGCCCAAAGGTACTAACTTCATGATAAATCCTCCTTATTATCGATTCCGAATTCGGAACTTTCTTTTTTGCGGATTAGCACTCTAATGCTTCAAGTGCTAACAAAGTGTATTGTATGTCATTCAACCTCATATTGCAACACAAGAATTCTTAAAATTTTATAACCTTTTATTTCTTATTATTATTTGCAAAAAAGTATTTTTCATGTACAATGTTTCCCGTGTGACTCATTAACAGGTTTTAGCACATACAGAAAGGTTTTTGAAATGATTAGTGCAAATAACGTAACCTTACGCCTCGGCAAAAAAGCATTGTTCGAGGATGTTAACATCAAATTTACGGAAGGCAACTGCTACGGACTCATCGGCGCCAACGGTGCAGGCAAGTCCACCTTCCTCAAAATCTTAAGCGGCCAGCTCGACACCACGAACGGTGACATTACCATTACCCCCGGTCAGCGTCTTTCCGTTTTGGAGCAGGACCACTTTAAATACGACGAATATCCGGTTATGGATGTTGTCATCATGGGCAACATGCGTCTTTACGAAATCATGAAGGAGAAGGATGCCATCTATGCCAAAGAGGACTTCACGGACGAGGACGGAATCCGCGCTTCCGAACTGGAGGGCGAGTTCGCCGAGCTCGACGGTTGGGAGGCTGAATCCAATGCGGCCATGCTCTTAAACGGTCTGGGCATCGACAGTGAATACCATTACTCCATCATGAAGGACTTAAACGGTAATGAGAAGGTCAAGGTTCTGCTTGCCAAGGCATTGTTCGGAAACCCCGACATTCTTCTGCTCGATGAGCCCACCAACCACTTGGACCTGGATGCCATTGCGTGGCTCGAGGAATTTCTTATCGGCTTTGAGAACACCGTCATCGTAGTTTCCCATGACCGTTACTTCTTAAATAAAGTATGTACCCATACCGCCGATATCGATTACGGCAAGATTCAGCTCTACGCCGGCAACTACGATTTCTGGTATGAATCCAGCCAGCTCCTCATCCGTCAGATGAAGGAGGCCAATAAAAAGAAGGAAGAGAAAATCAAAGAATTGCAGGAATTCATTTCCCGATTCTCCGCCAATGCAAGTAAGAGTAAGCAGGCTACCAGCCGTAAGCGTGCTCTTGAGAAGATCGAACTCGAAGAGATCCGCCCTTCTTCCCGTAAGTACCCTTACATCGACTTTAAGCCGGACCGTGAAATCGGTAACGAGGTGCTCTGCGTCGAAGGAATCACAAAGACCATCGGCGGTGTCAAGGTGCTTGACAATGTTTCCTTCATTTTAAACCACAACGACAAGGTTGCCTTCGTAGGTGCCAACGAACAGGCCAAAACTACCCTCTTCAAGATTTTGGTCGGCGAGATGGAACCCGATGCCGGAACCTATAAATGGGGTGTCACAACCTCCCAGGCATATTTCCCGAAGGATCCTACCACCGAATTTGCCAATGAACTTACGATTGCCGACTGGCTGCTCGGTTACTCTCCCGTCAAGGATGTAACCTATGTACGCGGTTTCCTCGGCCGTATGCTTTTTGCCGGCGAGGACGGCGTCAAGAAAGTCAAGGTGCTTTCGGGTGGTGAGAAGGTTCGCTGCCTTCTTTCCAAGATGATGATTTCCGGAGCGAATTGCCTCATCCTCGATGAGCCCACCAACCACCTCGACATGGAATCCATTACCGCCTTAAACAACGGTCTCATTAAGTTCCCCGGTGTCGCACTCTTCTCCTGCCACGACCATCAGTTTGTTGAAACGACGGCCAACCGTATCATGGAGATTCTTCCGGACGGAACACTGATTGACAAGATCACCACCTACGACGAGTATCTCGCCAGTGATGAAATGGCCCGTAAGCGTACGGTTTATACCGCGCAGGCCGAAGAGGACGAAAACTAATGACTGCCATCGATCTGCACACCCATACAACTGCATCCGATGGAACCTATACCCCCGCAGAGCTCGTGGAATATGCTGCCCTTCGGGGGCTTTCTTCTATTGCTATCACGGACCACGACACGGTCGACGGCCTTCCTGCGGCATTTGCCACCGCTTCCCGGCTGCGCCAAATGGGAACCGACATCCACATAATTCCCGGCGTCGAAATCTCCGCGGAATACGGCGGAGGCGATGTCCACATCGTAGGTCTCTTCATTGATTACAAAAATCCTGTTTTTCTGAATATACTGAAGCGTTTTCGCGACAGTCGTGACGCACGAAACGACAAAATGTGTGCTCTTTTAAGTGAGCACGGCATTCCTCTCACCACGGACATTCTAAGAGAGGAATTCCCGGATTGCGTCCTGACTCGCGCTCACATGGCCACCTATCTTTTGGAGCACGGCTATGTAACGAGCCGTGACGAGGCCTTCACCCGCTATGTCGGCGACCGGGCCCCCTGCTATGTTCCCCGTCCCAAGATTTCTCCCACGGATGCCATCCGGGCGATTCGCCTTGCAGGCGGCGTACCGGTTTTTGCACATCCCATGCTCTGTAAAATGGGCAAGGCTACCCTCCAAAACCTGATTGCCGAGATGAAGGAAGCAGGCCTTTTAGGAATCGAAGCCTACTATTCCACCTACAAAAAAGCGAACGAAACCTTCGTCCTTAAGATGGCCGCCAAATATGACCTGGTTCCTTCCGGCGGTTCTGATTTTCACGGCCTTGCCAAAAAGAACATCGACCTCGGATACGGCCAGGGCAACCTGCCCCTTCGAGATAATTTTTTGCAGGAAATCGTGAAACGAATTCCAAAGCGCTACCTCTTTACGGATATGGACGGAACGCTTTTTAATAAGAAGAAGGAAATCACCCCGGGTACGTATGTGGCACTCTCCCGTATGGCAGAATGCGGGCATCACATCGTCTACTCGAGCGGCCGGAGTCTCGATTCCATGCTGGATGTCCTTAAAGCGCACAAAATCGGCTTCCCCGGCTCCTACATAAGTGCTTATAACGGCGGTCTTCTCTATGAATGTGATACGGACCGCGTGCTCCTTCGGCTGGGCGTTGAATTAAGCGTTGTAAAACGGATTTTTGAGCTGGCGGAGGAAATCGGCGTACACTGCCAGACCTACACAAGCGACAGTATCGTCTCCCTGCATGATACGGAGGAACTCAGGTATTACTGCGGTATCATAAAGAGGCCTGCCATCATCGGGGCCGATGCACTTTCCCATCTGTCGGAAGAGCCCTGCAAGGTACTTGCCATACAGCTTTCGGGCCGTGACAAAAAAGACCTGCTTGCTCTTTTGCAGGAACGTGTACTTCATGAATTCGGTGATTCCTTAAGCAGCGTATATTCCTGCCCCGAATATGTGGAGTTTTTCCCCCAAAATGCGGGAAAAGGTAACGCATTAAAAAATCTATGTACTATACTTAAAATACATACTTGTGATACAATATCCGTGGGTGATGAAGAAAATGACTTATCCATGATTTCCGAAGCGGGAATCGGTTGTGCGGTATATAATGCAACCGACGCCGTCAAGGCTTCCGCTGACTATGTTACTACCTGTGATCACAATCACGACGCGGTCGCAGAGGTCATAAATAACTTTATCAACCTAAAAGAAAGGGAGGAATAAATTCATGAAGAAATGTCCTACATGCAATGCCGTATATGATGATGATTCAACCGTATTCTGCGGCAATTGCGGAACCAGATTGGAAGACGCCGCTCCTGCACCGCAGGAAGCACCCGCACCTTCCGAAGAAGTAACAAACGAAACTGCTTCCGAAGTAATTGTACCCGAAGAAGCTGTTCCCACAGAAGCACCTGCTATGGAAGCACCGGCAGCTGAACCTGCAGCTGAGCCCGTCGCTCCCGAAGCTTCCGCACCGCAGGCAGAGCCCGCTCCCGCACCCGCATTCATTCCGAATCCCGTGCCTCAGCCCGCACCCGCACCGCAGCCCAAGCCCGCTTCTCCCAAAAAGAAGAAACTGGCTATGTGGATTGGAATCGGTGTCGCAGCATTCCTTGTGATTGCCATCTTAATTGGCGTCGGAATCTACAGCCTGTTCTTTGGCGGCTATCGTGTTCCCATTCGAAAGACGGTTGCAGCCATCAATAAGGATGTCGCTGATTACAACGAATTTGTCGATTACTTTCTTCCGAAATTCGTAATCAAAGACTTTGATACGGCATTTTCCATTCTTGCCAAAGAAGACGAGGATGTATGGGAAGGTGCTTACGGAGAGAAGGACGACGCCATTGCCGATTACCTCGATGCACTCGAGGATGAGTACGGTGAGGATTACAAGGTAACCTACGAAATCAACAAAGCCGAGAAACTTGAGAAACGCGAGCTGAATGAAATCAAGTCCCTCTGGACCGAATTTGCATCCGCTACCTTGGATTATTACGATACTGCTTTGGACGATGAGGATCTCTACGAAGACATCCTGTACTACTTTGAAGACGAATTTGATTTGTCCTTCAAGAAGGCCGATGAGAAGAAATTCATCAGTGCACTCACCGATTTAGGCAAGAACATTACCAAGATAGAAATTACGGACGGTTACAAGGTTACCCTTCGCTACACCATCGAAGGCAGTGAAGGCAAGGATCGTGACAAGGTAACCTTCAACGTAATTAAGGTAAACGGAACCTGGTTACTTGACAGAATGAGCTACTTAAATTCAGCCGACGGATTTTACCGTTACAACTCCTACGAAAGAGATTTCGCAGAGCTGTTCATCGATGCACTGAACTAAGTACATTAACGAAGTATCAAAAAAGAAACAGGATTGCTCCCATGAGCAATCCTGTTTTTGTATCATCAAAAATTCTTCTTTGCTTATCCCCGGCCTTCTATACTTCAAGTACCAGATATCTGCCGTCTCCGACTTCAAATACTTCCGGCTGAGACAGAATCTCCTGCATACTCATACCTTCCGTATCCACGCCGACCTCTTCCATGTACTCCTGTACATCCTCGGCATTGTCAATCACTACGGCCATTGCCTCATCCAGAAAATCCGCTGCCTCGTCAAGGTCGCTGCAAACCGGCTTCGGGTACAGCTTAAGCTGATTGTCCAAAAAGCATTTCAATACTTTCTCATCATACATTTCCATGGTTTATACCTCTTTTCTGATTGCTTTGATGTGTTTTTTTAGTGCTTCCACCGGGAGCCCGACCACATTGTCATAATCGCCCTCAAAGCGTTCAATGTAACGACCGAACAGGCCCTGAATGGCATAAGCACCGGCCTTATCCATCGGTTCCCCCGAAGCAATATACTCTCTTATGTTCTCTTCCGTCAATTCTTTTACATAAACATCCGTCACGATATGAAAGACATCCGTGTGCGTGTTATGACCATCCGTAAGAATCAATGCCACACCGGTAACCACCTGATGGGCTTTCCCCGAAAGTTTCGTAAGCATACGGAAGGCATCCTCTTCATCCTTCGGTTTCCCGAGCACCTCTCCCTCCGCTATGACGGTGGTATCGGCGGAAATAATCAGTGTATCCTCCCAAATGTTCGAAAGCAGGGCTTTGGTAGCGGTTCCTTTTTTCAAAGCAATCTCTTCCGACGCCATAAAAGGGTCCTGTTCCTCAGTGCTTTCGTCCGCATCGCTTACAATAATTTCAAAATCTTCATAACCGGCTTTCTTTAGAAGCTCCTTACGCCTCGGTGAGCCGGAAGCCAATATGATTCTCATTTCAATCCCCGCCTCGCCTTAATCTTCTTTTTTGCCGCACAGATGATCGATAAACTGTCTGGCCACGCGTCCGCTCTTGCCGGTATGATTTAATTCCCACTGATTCGCCAGAAGAAGCAGCTCCTCCTCGGGCATATCGATATGGCTGCGCTCTGCAAGGCCCAAAACAATCTGCTCGAATTCCTTCTTCTGGGGAGAAGGGAAGTAAATCGTAACGCCAAACCTTGCAACCAGAGACATCTTCTCCTGTACCGTGTCGTTTCTGTGCAGGTCTTCCTGATAATCAGCCTTGTCCTGCGTAGTCTCCTTAATAAGGTGACGTCGATTCGAGGTCGCATAAATGAGGACATTCTCCGGCTTCTTCTCAAGACCGCCCTCAATCACGGCCTTTAAGTACTTATATTCCGTTTCGAATTCCTCAAAGGAAAGGTCGTCCATATAAAGAATGAAGCGGTAATTTCGATTCTTAATCCTCGCTATGACATCGTTCAAATCGCAGAACTGGTGCTTGTAAACCTCGATAATTCGAAGTCCCTTGTCATAGTAGCGGTTAATGATTCCCTTGATGGCACTGCTCTTTCCGGTTCCGGCGTCGCCAAAAAGTAAGCAGTTATTGGCAACCCTGCCCTCCACAAAGGCCTCGGTATTCTCAATAAGCTTGGCCTTCTGGGATTCGTAACCAATAAGGTCCTCAAGATATACATGGGCGATATTCAGGATGGGAACTATCGAAACGCCCGATGCATCATGCTGTATACGGAAGGATTTGTGAAGGCCGAAACGGCCTACGCCGAAGTCACCGTAGAACGCGGTAACCGCTTCCTTCATCTCCGTTTCGTCCGTGGACTCCTCGAGATTCTTGGCAAGCGTACAGATTCGATCCCGGATACGCATGTTATAGACGCCAGACTTTGAAGTATTGCCATGATAGTCAAGAACCATCTTAAGGCTCTCAAGCTTTAAGAAGCGTTCCATCTCCCCGAAATCATACGCAAAAAATTCACGAAGGATTCTGAAATCATGAAGCACGGCCTCATTGATGGTACCCTCGCAATTGCCGCGGATCTCGCATGCCATGGAGTACGCATTCTCGTCATTTACCATAAGATGAGCAAGGTGGCAATGCCACAGATTGCCGTAAAAGCCATTCTCTCCGGCCTCGGAAAGAAGGTTATAGACCAGCTTATGTAAGGCCTGCATCACACTGTCATACGCATCCTTATTTTTATAATGCTCCATAATATAAGTCATATCAAGGAGCATCTCATCCTCACTCAGTTTACGATATACTATTAAATAATTCAGTCGCATTTTTTCCTCACTAAATTAAGACATTGCTCATATTCTAACGCAAAAGAATTTGACCTGCAATAACGCATTCTCTATAATGAAATAAGAAATATTTTTGTGGGAGGCTTATATGGAAGGCAGCAGGAAATTGGTTATTATCATTCTCATCCTTGCGGTACTGATTGTCGGCGGTACGGTCTTGCGGAATTATATCAACAGAATTCCGGACAATCCCGAGGGACACCTTGGAAACACGGCCGGAAACCTTCTAAACGGCGGTCGTATGTGTGAATCCGACGGTCTCATTTACTTTGCCAATCCCTACGATCACAACGCACTCTACGTCATGAATTCCGATACATCCGATATACGTAAGCTTGTAAGTAACGACGCCCAATACATAAACGTGGGCGGTGACTATATATACTTCTATCAGGCCGGCAATTCGGATGACAGTCAGAACGGTCTCGGCTACGTCATAAAACAGACCGGTATCTTCCGTCTTAAAAATTCCGACTCGGTGGCCAAGGGCCTCTATCGCGGCAACCTAAACGGTATGTCCCTCCTTGGCAATAACATCTATTTCCAGTCACTTGCCTCACAGGACTATTTGAAATTCTGCGTCCTTGGCACCCAAAAGAACGGTTACCGCGTTATTTCGGATGACTTTATCGTCCCCTTAAGCATCTATGACGGCAGCATTTATTACGTCAGCAAGGAAGACAGGCCGTACCTCTATCGTTTTTCGCCCGAGACGGAACAGTGTGTGCTCGTGCTTGCCGAGGAGCTCTATATGCCCATCCCGGACGGAAACATCATCTACTACATGGACATTCACAATAACTACCATGTCTGCAGCTACGATTTAAGCACCGGAGTGAAGCAGACCATCGTAAACGAACGCGTTGACTTCTTTAACTACCGTGACGGTGTCATCTTCTACCAGACGCTCGGAAGCGATGCCGCCATAAAACGCATCAATGCCGACGGTTCCGATGCCTTCACGATTCTGACGGGAACCTTCACGGATTTGCAGCTTGCAGGCGATTATGTCTTTTTCCGTGAATATGAAAGACCGGCGTCACTTTTTGTAGCACCGGTCTATGGGTATGATAACGGAATTGAATTTACTCCTGCTCTTCTTGCTGTAACAGAGTAGCATACATTTCATTGACGCTCTTATGAAGCACCGGATGAATTACCCATCCCGCGAGCTCCGAGAGCGGCTCCAGTACGAACTTACGATTGGCCATATCCGCATGCGGTATGGTCAATTTTTCTGTATTCATCACAAGGTCGCCAAAAAGCAGGATGTCAAGGTCCAGCGTTCTCGGTCCCCAGTGAATCTTCCGCTCTCTTCCGGCTTCCGCCTCCAAGGTATGCAGGTAATCAAGGAGTTCATAGGGCGTAAAAAGTGTTACGGCTTCCAGAACACCGTTCACAAACGTATCCTGCTCAAGGTATCCGTAGGGCTCCGTCACATAATTGTGCGAACACTTTACATCCTCCATATACGGACATCTGCCTATCTTGTAAATTGCTTCCTCGATGAAATCCTCTTTGTCGCCCATATTGGAACCGTAGGAAAGAAATACCTTGGTACGCTCTCTCGAAAGCGTAACCGAAAGGTCACTTACCTCGCTGTGAACGGGCGCATTCGGCTTGCTTACGGTGACAACCGCCTTCTTTATAAGGGGAAATTCCTTCAAAATGGCAAAGCACAGTGTATCGGCCGCTTTCTCTATAAGGTCGTACTTCTCCTTCGTCATCTCGCGCTCTATGAGGTCACAGACCAGCGCATAGGAAACGCCCTTTGTAAGGTCATCCGTCCGTCCGGCTTCATGTAAATCAAGGAATAGCGAACAGCTCACATAGAAATCCTGTCCTTTTTCCTTTTCTTCCGCGTAAACACCGTGATATGCATATACATGCAGGCGTTCTATTCTGATTTCATCCGGTGTGTAAGGCATGTCTATCCCTCCGTCCATTTCTTTCTTGCTTCTCTTGCAATCTGCACTGCTTCTTTGTTAAGGCCCACTTCATGTACCCGTAAAAAGGGCACATCATGAATCGCTGCTTTGCCGCTCACCAAAAGGGTCGCCTGCAAAAGAGGAGTATTCATGATTTCACTGCCGGTACGCAGGAAGCTTTTGTTGGAATGTGCAAGCAGCATGGGATACTTCCCCTTCAGTGTATCGAGGTTCTTCATAATGTACCAGTCCGCTTCGTTCCTTTTGGCCTTGTCCCTGCTTACATCATAGTGGAACCCGATTCCCGGGTCTAGCAGGATACCGTCCTTTCGGACGCCGTACTTTTCGGCAATTTTAAGGGACTGTTCGTAATCGGCCAAAATCCCCTCGGAAAGCGAAGAAAAATCCGAGAAGCTGCAGTCACTCATCAGGCAGCACGCTGCATCGTATTGTGCGGTAATGCGAGCCATCTCCTCATCCTGTCGAAAGCCGCGGATATCGTTCACAAGGGCCGCTCCCGCCTTTAGGCTTTCCAGGGCGACCTCTGCCTTCGTTGTATCAATGCTGACGGGAACATCGTAATGTTCCGTAATATATGTGATGGCAGGGAGAACCCGCTCGATTTCCTCCTGCGCCGAAATGCCCGTAAACCCCGGTCTTGTAGACTCGCCGCCCACATCGATGAGGTCGGCCCCTTCTGTTACAAGGGTTTCCACGCGCCGTTTAAGTGCCTCGGGGGTAGTGTACTTACCGCCATCAAAAAAGGAATCCGGCGTCACATTCAGAATGCCCATAATATAGGTATTGTGTAGTGTATCGAATTCCTTTTGTCCGATTCTCATTATTGAAACCTTTCTGTGTTGCGTTTTTCCTGCGGCCAGTAGCAATCCTTCGAAGCGTCACATGCATAGCAGGGACGTGACAGCCGGTCCGCTTCCTTTAACAGCTCTCCGAGCCACGCGATTCTGTCCTTTGAAGTAAGCGTATCCTGCCCCATATCCTGCCCACGGTGCATCCTAATAAGCGCCGTAATGACCGCAATATCCTCTACGGAAGCTCCTGCATCCCTAAGAATACCTTCCGCCAAAAGCGCGGAAGCCTCCTCGTGAGGAAGCTTTTGCTGCACGCGGCCTATATCATGAAGGTAAGCAGCACAGGTAAGAAGTGTAAGTTCCGTCTCATCCCCCGCCCCGCTTCTTTCATACAAAAGCCGAACGATTCTGGCAACCTCTGTTACATGCTCCATATCGTGATGACAAAACTCGCGTTCCCGCTCTGCGGTGGCGATATCCGTAAGGTAAGCAAGGTACTGCCCGTTTTCTAAAATACGATTACTTGAAAGGTTCATCGTTTTGATCCGGCACGCTTTTTTGAAGCATATGAAAAAACATATTCTGAAGGTGCTCATTCTCCGTAAAGCAGCCTCTTATGGCCATTGCGGTCGTGGACGAGCCGGGCTTCTGAACCCCACGCATCGTCATGCACATGTGCTCTGCTTCCGTCAGGACCATAACGCCCTTCGGCTTTAAAATCTCCATCACGGCATCTGCAATCTGGGCGGTCATACGCTCCTGAATCTGAGCCCTGCGTGCATAAACCTCCACGCATCTTGCCAGCTTAGAAAGTCCGACTACCTTGCCGTCCGGAATATATGCGATATGTGCCTTGCCGTAAAATGGAAGAAGATGATGCTCGCACAGGGAATAGAACTGAATATCCCTTTCGATTACCATCGTATCGTCATTCACGGGAAACGTCTTGGAAAGATGCACGGAAGGATCCGCATCCATGCCGGCAAAAAGTTCCTTGCACATTCTTCCGATACGCTCAGGCGTCTCTCTGAGGCCGTCCCGCTCGGGATCCTCGCCGATTGCTTCCAAAAACAGCTTTACCGCTTCTTCTACTTTATTTTGATCTACCATCTTGATTCGTCCCTTTTTCTATGATATCCGTCAGCTCGCCCAAAAATGACAGGGAGCCAAAAGCAAGTATAATGCCCTTTTTGCCTTTCAAAAGGTCAGCCATTTCAAGGGCTTCCTCGAGGGAATCCGCACTGCTGATCTGCGGACAATAGTGTCCGAAGGAAGGCTGGCCGCCGCTTTCCTTATAGTTTCTGACTGCGGCCTTCATAATACTTCCGGCCAGTTCCATCTTGTCAAGGCCGCGTGGTGACGAAGGGGTGATGACAACGACGGCCTGTGCATAACCCGTAAGCAGGTCGGTCACCTTGTCATACTCTTTGTCCTTAAGCATACCCATTATATAAACAATCTTCTTATTTGTAAAATAACTTTCGATACTTTCTTTCAGTCTTTCGGCCGCACCCTCATTGTGGGCGCCGTCGATGTAGAGATTACGACGAGCATCCAGCAATGTAAAGCGTCCGTGCCAGGATGCTTTTTCAAAGCCTGCCAGTATCTTCTTAAGGGGAAGCGTATAGCCTAAGTCCGTAAGCAGGTAAAGTGCCGTGAACGCCAGATACGCATTCTCAATCTGATAGCTTCCCAGCATATGAATGGTTACCTTCGTTCCATCCGGCATCTTAAAGCAGGATTCCTTTGGACTTAATTTCTTCTTTAACGTACTCTCGTCCGCTATTGTCAATTCTGTATTGGTTTGAGCCGTCTTTTCGCTAATTACGCTCATTACTTCGCAATTTTGTGCAACCGTAACAACTTTTGAGCCCGGTTTTATGATGCCGGCCTTCTGCGTTGCAATCTCCGTAAGCGTTTCGCCAAGGTATTGCATATGGTCATACGAAATTCGGGTGAGTACGGAAAGGAGCGGCGCGTCGATTACGTTGGTTGCATCGGAAAGTCCGCCCATACCACATTCCAAAATTACGATTTCCGCATTCTTTTTGGCAAAAAACAACATGGCAAGACCCACCATGCACTCGAACTCCGTCGGGGCTCCGATTTCGTCCGCACGCATTTCCTCCGAAACAGAAACAATCTGCTCCATCAAAAGCGTAAAATCCGCTTCCGACATGTTCCGAAGGCGGAAGGTAAAGCACTCCTCATAATCCTTAAGCTGCGGCGTATTGAAAGAACCGACCTTTATTCCGCACTCCGTGAGTGCGGATGCCATGAAACGGCAGGTACTGCCCTTTCCGTTGGTTCCGGCCACATGAATAAACTTAAGCCCGTCCTGCGGATTATTAAGCCGCCTAAGCAGCTCACGTACTCGCGAAAGACCCGGGCGGATTCCATTCTTTTTGGCCTCCGTTAAAAATTCCACTGCCTCTTTATGTGTCATAAGCACCTCTTGCTTAAATATTTATAAAATCCCATAATCGCCTTGAAGGCATCCACCTCAAATGTTAAGATACTCTCTGAATAAAAAAGAGGTTAGTAGTGTGAAAAATGCAGGCATTTTTCACGCGACACTTTGTGTCGCAATCCGTAGCAGCTTCGCTGCAACGCAGTGAAGGGCTAAATATACCGGATTGCGAAATGCGAGGATTAGTGTGAAAAATGCAGGCATTTTTCACGCGACACTTTGTGTCGCAATCCGTAGCAGCTTCGCTGCAACGCAGTGAAGGGCTAAATATACCGGGTTGCGAAATGCGGGGATTTATATGATTAAAGACGAAATCAGGGAACAGACCCGTAAAACCGACAACATGACCTTCAAGGAGAAACTCGAATACTTCTGGACGTACTACAAATGGTATCTCATCGGAGGCATTGTTGCACTTCTGTTTCTTATTAATATAGTAAACTCTGTGCTAAATAGCAAGGATGTCTGCTTCATGGTTGCCTTTTTAAATTCGGACGGCTATGGCAAGCAGGAGGCGTTGCAGCTTGAGGCGACCGAGGCGATGGGCTTTGACACAAATAAATACAGTGTTTCCTACGATGTGGACCTTTATTTACGTGGGAATCTGTCCACCACCGCAGCCGGGGTGAACGGACTTTCCACACTTCTCTATGCCAAGGACCTCGATATCATGGTCAGTGACGAGATGGGCAACAACTGGATTCGTGACTCACATGTAATGGCACCGCTCGATACCTTCCTGAGTGCGGAATTTCTGGAGGACTATAAGGACTCCATTATTGAATATACCAATCCCGAGGACGGAACCACCATTAAGGCCTTCATAAAGGCCCCGAAGGACTGCCGGCTCTACAGTCTCGACCTGTATGACAAGGAGCTAAACGGCGAGATTTATGTTTCCATCGCCTGCACGACGCAGCGTGGTGAACTGGCCGAAAGGTATTTGCGATATCTTTTGGGATAATCATTGAAACCCTATTATGTCTATGGTATTATAGTAAAAATGCGTCTTAGGGACGCAGAAAGAGGTTGTCTATGAACGCGAAAGAATGTATCGAAGGACGTCGTTCCATCCGTAATTTTAAAGATCAGGAAGTTTCCAAGGAAGTTCTTGAGGCAATTGTTTCCACCGCTTCCCTTGCTCCCAGCTGGAAGAACACACAGATTACCCGTTATATCGCAGTTACAGGCGACTTAAAGAGCAAGATTGCTGATTCCGTTGAACCCGTATTTGCAGGCAACGCTGCCATTATCCGCAAGGCCCCTTGTCTCATTGCCATTACCGTTATCAAAGGTCGTTGTGGTTTTGAGCGTGACGGTTCCTTCACTACCGATCGTGGTGACACCTGGCAGATGTACGATGCCGGCATTGCTTCCCAGACCTTCTGTCTTGAAGCCTTCGAGCAGGGACTCGGCACCGTTATCATGGGTATCTTCAATCGTGCGGAAGTAACCGCTTTACTTGAACTTCCCGACGATCGTGAACTTGTTTCTCTCATTGCCCTCGGATATCCCGACGAATCTCCCGTTGCTCCGAAGCGCAAGACCGTAGAAGATTTATTATCTTTCAAATGTTGATTATAAAGCGAAGAGTTTTCTCTTCGCTTTTGTTTTGTGAATTTCACTTACTAGGAGGATTATTATGAGACACTTGATGAGTCCGCTTGATTTCAGTACCGACGAACTGGAGCAGCTGTTCGATCTGGCTGCCGACATTGAAAAAAATCCGGCCAAATACGCCCACGCCTGCGAGGGCAAGAAACTGGCCACCTGCTTTTATGAGCCTTCCACCAGAACCCGCTTAAGCTTCGAAGCAGCCATGCTGAACCTTGGAGGTAACGTACTCGGCTTCTCCGATGCCGCCAATTCTTCCGCCGCCAAGGGCGAAAGCGTATCCGATACCATCCGCGTAATCTCCTGCTACGCCGATATCTGTGCCATGCGTCATCCCAAGGAAGGTTCTTCCATGGTAGCGGCCGGTAAATCCGGCATCCCCGTAATCAATGCAGGCGACGGCGGCCATCAGCACCCCACACAGACCCTTACGGACCTTATGACGATTCGTTCCTTAAAGGGCCGCCTCAATAACTTCACCATCGGCCTGTGCGGCGACTTAAAATTCGGCCGTACCGTGCATTCCTTAATCAATGCACTCTCCCGCTACGACGGAATCCACTTCATCTTTATCTCTCCGGAGGAATTAAAGGTTCCCTCGTACATCACCGACATGCTGACTTCGAAGGGCATCACCTACACGGAAGTCATTTCCCTTGACTCCGTAATCGGAAACCTGGATCTTCTGTACATGACCCGCGTTCAGAAGGAACGCTTCTTCAACGAGGAGGATTACATCCGCCTGAAAGACTTCTACATTTTGACAAAAAGTAAGCTCCAGCTTGCAAAAGACGATATGCTGGTACTTCATCCGCTTCCCCGAGTAAATGAGATTTCCGTGGAAATTGACGACGACCCGCGTGCCGTATACTTTAAGCAGGCCCAATACGGCGTATATGTACGTATGGCCCTGATTCTTACACTGCTTGAGATTCATGTTGACTAAGGAGGAATAAATCATGCTGAACATTGGACAGATTACGGAAGGCTTCGTGCTCGACCACATTAAGGCCGGTACCGCATTAAATCTCTACTATCACTTGGGCCTTGATAAAACAGACTGCACCACCGCCCTCATCATGAACGTAAAGAGCGAGAAGATGGGTCGGAAGGACCTTTTGAAAATTGAATGTGACATCAATATGATTGACATGGAAGTGCTCGGGTTCCTGGACCACAACATCACGGTAAATGTGGTCAAAGGCGGGGAAATCATCGAAAAGAAGAAATTGATACTTCCCAAAGAAGTGAAAGGCGTGATAAAATGTAAAAATCCGCGTTGTATCACCTCGATTGAACAGGAATTACCGCATATCTTCTTTTTGGCAGACGAGGAAAGAGAAATCTATCGTTGCCGCTACTGTGAAGAGCAGTACGATTCCCGTTCTTAACAGAAAGGACATAAATGACATTTGATTTAATACTGGACATCCTTTTGGATGCCCTCATAGACACACTAAAGCTGGCGCCGTTTCTACTCCTAACCTACCTGTTTATGGAGCTTATTGAGCACAAAACCGGCGACCGGCAGCTTTACCTCATGGAGAAAGCCGGACATTTCGGACCCGCACTTGGTGCACTGCTCGGAGTCGTGCCGCAATGCGGCTTCGCAGGAGCCGCTTCCAGCCTCTATGCCGGAAGAGTCATCACGATGGGAACGCTTATTTCCATCTATCTCTCGACTTCCGATGAGATGCTCCCGATTCTGATTTCAGAGTCCGCACCGCTTTCGCTTATATTCAAAATCCTGGCCATCAAGTTCCTGATTGGCCTCCTGTGCGGTTTCGTGATTGATTTTATACGCTTAAAGATTCACCGTGCCAAGATGCATGAGAATGAAATCCATTGCCTGTGCGAAAAAGAACACTGCCACTGCGAGAAGGGCATCTTCCGTTCCTCTCTCGTACACACGCTTCAGATTTCCGGTTTCATTTTTCTGATTTCCCTCCTGTTGGGATTTTTGATTAACCTGATCGGTGAGGAGCAGATTTCATCCTTTATGACATCGCTTCCTGTACTCTCCTGCTTCTTAACCGCACTTGTAGGACTTATTCCGAACTGTGCAGCCTCCGTGCTGATTACCAAGCTTTATTTAAGCGAGATGCTGACCTTCGGAAGCATGATTTCCGGTCTTTTGGTCAGTGCCGGTGTTGGTCTTTTGATTTTGTTCCGTATCAACAAAAAGGTCAAAGAGAACTTCATTATTTTAGGTATCCTGTACCTGTGCGGTGTCGTTTTTGGCCTCCTGCTCGACTTGATATTTTAAAGCTTACATAATACCGTAACAAAAAGCCGCTCTGACGAGCGGCTTTTGTATTGCGTAAATATCGGTTCTAGCTGAGTTCTGCCAGTCCGTTGTAGAGCTGATAGTAACGACCCTTCTGTGCAAGCAGATCGTCGTGGTCACCACGCTCAATAATCTCGCCGTGTTCAAGTACCATGATGGCATTGGCGTTACGTACGGTAGAAAGTCTGTGTGCAATCACGAAGGTGGTACGGTTCTTCATAAGTCTGTCCATACCGTGTTCGATATGCTTCTCGGTTCTGGTATCGACGGAGCTTGTAGCTTCATCCAATATCAGAATCGGTGCCTTGGAAATAGCGGCACGTGCGATGTTGATAAGCTGTCTCTGGCCCTGACTTAAGTTCGAGCCATCGCCTTCAAGCATGGTATCGTAGCCCTTCGGCAAACGCATGATGAAGGAATGTGCACTTGCGGTCTTGGCAGCCTCAATGACTTCCTCATCGGTTGCATCCAGACGACCGTAGCGGATATTCTCCATAACGGTGCCGGTAAAGAGGTGCGTATCCTGAAGTACCATCGCAATGTTGGAACGAAGGGATTCCTTCGTAAATTCACGAATGTCGACTCCGTCAATGGTAATCTGACCTTCGTTGATATCATAGAATCTGGTAAGAAGGTTTGTAATGGTCGTCTTACCGGCACCGGTAGAACCTACCAGCGCAATCTTCTGTCCGGGATGTGCATAGAAGCTGACATCCTTAAGAATGGGCTTGCCTTCCACATAGGAGAAGCATACATGGTCGATGTGAACCTCGCCCTTAACGCCATCAAGGACCTTAAGATCCTCGCTCTCGCCGACGTATTCATTCTCTTCATCCATAACGGCAAATACACGTTCTGCACCGGCAAGTGCGGAGAAGATGGTATTTACCTGCATACCGATTTCATTAATCGGGCGGGAGAACTGTCTCGAGAAGTTAACGAAAATGGACAAACTACCAAGGTCACATTTACCGATGATGCACAAAATACCACCGATGGAAGCTGTAAGTGCATAGGAAATCTGGCTTAAGTTACCGGCTACAGGGCCCATGATACCACCGGCGAACTGTGCCTTGAACTGCTGCTGTTTCAGCTTCTGGTTCTTCTCATTAAACTCCTCACAAGCCTTCTGCTCGTGATTGAATACCTTAACAACCTTCTGTCCGGTAATCGTTTCCTCGATGTAACCGTTTACGGCACCCAGAGCTGCCTGCTGTCCGCCGTAGTACTTACGGCTGGCCTTGGCTACGCCTGTTACGGCAAGCATGGTTACGGGAATCATAATGAGGGATACGAGGGTCAACTGCCAGCTCGTGATAATCATCATGATGGAAGTACCAACAATACTGATAACACCGGAAATGAGCTGCATAAGTGTCGAGTTCAAAAGTTCTCCGACATTATCAACATCGTTCATGAAACGGCTCATGATTTCACCGTTCGTATTCTGGTCATAATAACGAACCGGAAGCTTCTGCACCTTGTCAAACAGATCCTTACGGATATCACGCAGCGCGCCCTGGCTTATATGTGCCATGATACGGGACTGGAAATATGATGCAATAACGGAAACCGCAAATACGGAAAGCATCAGGAAGATGGACAAAAGCAAGCCTTTCGGATTGCCGGCACTTCCGTCAATGGGAACGATGTACTTGTTGATGATGGGTTTCATCATATAGCTTCCTGCAAGGGAACCTGCCGTGTTTAAAAGAAGGCAGAATGAAGCAAGTACAATTTTGGAAATATCCTTACGGATGTAACCAAACAAACGGCCGATGGTTGCTTTGGCATTCTTGGGTTTCTGCTTCGGCATTGCCATTCTGGATCCGGGACCGCCGCCACGAGGACCGCGGGGAGGAAGGTTTTTCTTTTCTTCAGCCATTATTTCGTCACCTCCTGTTCCATCTGTGAATCATAAATTTCTTTATATTCGGGACAAGAGTTCATAAGTACCTCATGCTTGTCAAAAGCCACAATCCGTCCGTCGTCGATTACCATGATTCGATCCGCATCCATAACGGAGGAAATACGCTGTGCAATGATCAGCTTGGTCGTACCGGGCAGCTGCTCACGCATTGCCTTACGAATATGTGCTTCAGTAGCTGTATCCACCGCACTCGTGGAGTCATCGAGGATTAATATCTTCGGTTTCTTAAGCAGGGCTCTTGCGATGCAGAGACGTTGTTTTTGGCCACCGGATACATTGACACCGCCCTGGCCGAGTTCCATCTCAAACTCACCGGGCATATCTTTAATGAACAGATCTGCCTGTGCGTAGTGTGCAACTTCCTTAAGTTCCTCCTCGGAGGCATGCTCGTCACCCCAAAGCAGGTTCTCCTTAATGGAGCCCGAGAACAGGACATTCTTCTGGAGTACCATACCTACGCCTTCACGCAGATTATAAAGGGAGTAATCCTTGACGTTGACATCATCTACAAGCACAGCACCTTCGGTTACATCATAAAGACGATCGATGAGCTGCACCATGGTTGTCTTACCGGAACCGGTGGAGCCCAAAATACCTACGGTCTCGCCGGGATTGATTACAAAGTTTAAGTCACGCAGTACATCCTCGCCGCTTGCGTCCTTATAACGGAAGGAAACATGGCTAAATTCAATCTTGCCCTCTGTAATCAGCTTATCTTTTTCCTGGGCAAGGTCATCACTTAATGTAACTTCCTCCGTCAATACCGCCTTAATACGCTTACTGGAAGCCGCTGCACGGGATGCATTTAAGAAGATCATGGCAACCATCATAAGGGAACCGAGAATCTGGGTAATGTAGGTAATGAATGCAGTCAGATCACCGATTTCCATATCACCGCGGATAACGGAATTGCCGCCAAACCAGGTCGTAGCAAGAGTCGTAAGGTTCATAATGAGACCAATGAGCGGGAAGGTAACGATCATGACTTTAATTGCCTTTAAGGAGGTATTCATGAGGTCATCATTGGCTTCCTTAAAACGCTCATTCTCATGCTTCTCTCTTACGAAGCTCTTGATAACACGTACATTCGTCAGGTTTTCCTGAATCGAAGTGTTAAGGCTGTCGATTTTGGACTGCATCTTCTCAAACAGAGGAAATGCGATGCGAAGAACGATAATGGCACCGATAATCATAACCGGCATAGCCACTACCAAAACAAGCGCAAGACGGGCATTCATGGTAAAGGCCATAACCAGCGCACCGATCATCATACCGGGTGCACGGAACACCATAACCATACCCATACGCAGAATGTTCTGAAGCTGAACAACATCGTTGGTAAGTCGGGTTACAAGCGAACCCGTTGAGAACTTATCGATGTTCTCGAAAGAGAAATTCTGAACCTTTTTAAAGCAATCCATTCGAAGGTCCGTCGCAAAGCTGACTGTGGATCGTACCGCAAAGAAATTGCCTCCGATACCGCCGGCCAACATAGCAAGTGCGGTAAGTACCATTTTGATACCGTACTCTGCCACCACAGCTTTATCTCCCGAGGGGATACCCACATCCACAATGGCTGCCATCAGCTTGGGCATGATAATCTCGCCCGCAACTTCAGTCAGCATTAAAATGGGACCTATCAGGAAGAAAGCCAGGTAAGGCTTAACATACTTCCAGTAAATCTTCATGTAACATAATTCCTTTCTAGGTAAAGCTGATTACCTCGTCTTTCGGCTTCTTGGAAGGCGTGGCACTAATAAGGTCCATAACAGGTCCCTCGCCCTTGTAGTCTGCCCAATAGCGTCTGTGAACCTCACAGGTCACCTTGTAGTATTCCTTGTTCACGGGAGTAAAGCCGGGAAGGAGGGAATAATTGCAGACGTAGCCAAAATAACTCATATCCTCCGCACAGCAGGTCATAGCCATACGTCCGGGTACGAAATAGCCCTTTTCTATCTTTTCAGGTATAAAGGACTGTGCCAAAAAGGATATTTTTTTGCCTTCATAACGTTCGGGATGATCCATGATATCCATGAACCAGATGATATAAGCCTGATCGTTAAGTTCCAGCGTATCCTTGCTTAAGTCATAGGGTAGCTCTTCCTCCATCATTTCGTTGATCGGGCCCTGGCTGTCCTCAAAGACGACCTCCGCATCGCGATTCACGGCCAGTACTCCTCTCTTAAAGGTGGAAAGCTGATCTCTGACATTATCACAACGGTTAAAAATAACCAGTTCTGATTTCTTCATCATTTCATTGGCCTGCGAACGCATATTCTGCAAATACATGGCAAAGGTAGAACCATCCACACAGGTAATCTGCTGTTCGAGTTGCCAGTACCAGGGGAATTTCACTGCCTTATAATTCCACATACCGTTCCACTCGACAATAATACGTTCGGGCTTATGCTTTTTTTCAAGCTCGGTAAGGTTGGAGGGATTGAAATCCTCTTCCTTATCAATCACTTCAATGACGGTATTCGTCTTCTTTAAAAGCTTCGGGTCGTACTCCGTCTCACCTTCCTCGCACAGGAAAATAAGTGTCGTGCCCCGAATGCGGAAGTACGGTTGCGTCAGTGTATAGTTGATGAACTCTGTCTTACCGCTGTCCAAAAAGCCATTAATTACATATACAGGTTTCATAATAATCCTCTTGCGACTATTTCGTCCAAAGTGCCTTCAGGGCATCCTCGTTAATCTTGGAACCGATTACACAAATCAGGCCGGTGTAATGTGCTGCACCGCTGCGTACGTCACACTCGCCGGGTACATAATCAAAGTGCGTCCAGGTACCGTCTGTATCGGGAAGCATACCCTTGGCTCTCAAGATTGTACCATACTCACTCTCGTTCTGAAGCTTCTCAAGAATTGCTTCGATCTCGGAGCGGCTGTACTTGGAAGCGGTTTCCATGCCCCATGATGTGAAGACATCGTCCGCATGATGGTGGTGATGATGGTGATGTTCATGCCCATGGTCATGTTCATGGTCATGGTCATGATGATGGTCATGCTCATGATCGTGATGATGATGTTCGTGCTCGTCCTCATCGTCGTCATCTTCGTCGTGGTGATGATGATGGCACTCACACTCGGGATCGTCACATTCATCCTCGTCGTGGTGGTGATGGTGATGGTGGCACTCACACTCGGGATCGTCGCATTCGTCATCATCATCGTCTTCCATCAGTTCTGCCATGAGGTCTTTAATGAACTCCTCACGAGCCCCGTCTATGGTTGAAACGATATCCTTGCCGGAAAGTTCATCCCAGGGAGTCGTAATAACCGGTGCTTCCGGATTATGTTCCCGAATGATTTCCATACATGCATCCAGTTTCTCCTGCGTAATGGAATCGGTTCTGCTTAAGAGAATCGTTCCTGCAGCTTCAATCTGATTTAAGAAAAACTCGCCGAAGTTCTTGGAATATACCTTGCACTTGGTGGCATCCACAACGGTAACCGCGCTGTTTAACATCGTATCGGTTTCCTCGCGAACTCCTTCAACGGCCTTAATTACATCGGAAAGCTTTCCGACACCGGAGGGCTCGATGATGATTCTTGCAGGATGATATTTCTCGATGACTTCACGCAGGGATGTACCAAAATCGCCCACAAGACTGCAGCAGATACAGCCCGAATTCATCTCCTTAATCTCAATGCCCGCTTCTTTCAAAAAGCCGCCGTCAATACCGATCTGACCGAATTCATTCTCAATCAGAACAATCTGCTCCCCTTTAAATGCTTCCTTAAGGAGCTTCTTAATCAGTGTAGTCTTTCCTGCTCCCAAGAAGCCGGAAAAAATGTCTATCTTTGTCATTTCAATGCCTCCTAAAACATGAAATAACGGCAAGCGCCCTAAAGGAACCTGCCATCATCTTTGTGATGATATTTATATTAATACGAGCAGAACGATAAGCCGGGTTATGTCGTTGAGTGATCATCTATCTAGGACTGCCGTTACCGACAGCCTCAAGCGACCTACCTGAAAGCAAATCGGGCCAATTTATAGCTTTCATCTGGTCTTGCTTCGGATGGGGTTTACATGTGCCCTGCCCGTTACCGTTCAGGCGGTAGTCTCTTACACTGCCTTTCCACCCTTACCATGAACATGGCGGTTTATTTCTGTTGCACTGGCCTGGGAGTCACCTCCACCGGACGTTATCCGGCATCCTGCCCTATGAAGCCCGGACTTTCCTCACCTGCCGAAACGGCAGCCGCGATCACCTGTCCTGCTCGTTATTAATCTGTAATACTGCTTTATACGTTGAAACAGCTGCCTCCGACGAATTCTCTGACGATGGAGTTAATCGGAATACGCTCCGTCGTAATACCCAGGAAATAATCTAAGAACTTGAGTAAACGCTTGGCCTCATAGTATTCCGGTTCATCCTCCGAAATGGAAAGAAGAAGAGGCTCTGCGAACTGCTTTAAGGCTGCAAGTTCATAGATGGAAGCGGAATTGTACATTGCATCCGCACTCTCCTGGAAGGGGAAAATGTAATTCTCCTCACCGCGGCGGACACTGGGCCACATACTGATGGTTCCCTTGGCTCCGGTTCCACGGGTTCTGGCATCACGCACCATACGGCGCAGAAGTCTTGAATCCGTCGTCGGAATTCGGTTGTGTTCATCAATATTTAAGCTCGTAAGACAACTGATATAAATCTTGTACTTACTTTCGGTAGGCAAAGAATAACTCATGCGGTCATTCAGTCCGTGGATACCTTCGATAACAAGGATATCGTCCGGGCCAAGGGTCTTGAAGTTACCCTTGTATTCTCTTTTGCCTAACTTGAAATTATAGGAAGGAATCTCAACGGTCTTGCCGTTTAAAAGATCCATCATATCCTTATTGAACTGCTCGACATCAATCGCTTCGAGGCATTCAAAATCGTAATTGCCGTCCGAATCCTTCGGGCACTCGTCACGGTTCTTGTAGTAATCGTCAATTCCGATCGGATGCGGCTTAAGACCGTGCGTTGCAAGCTGAATGGACAGTCTGTGCGAAAAAGTAGTCTTGCCGGAGGACGAAGGTCCTGCAATCATAACGAATTTGACACCGCCACGCTGCGCGATTTCATGGGCTATTTCAGCTACGCGGCGTTCCTGGAAGGCTTCCTGAATCAGAATGAGTTCCTCGGCCTTGCCGGCAACGATGGCATTGTTCAAATCGCCAACCGTGCTGATATCCATCTTCTCGCCCCAATCCGTTGCCATCATAAGGGTATCAAAGAGCTGCTTGCGGCATTCGTAAGGAGGAACGACCTTCGGTTCTGCCTTTGTGGGCAAAAGAAGCATAAGGCCACCCTCGTGACACTCCACATTGAAATATTTCACATAGCCTGCTGAAGGAAGCATGTAGCCGTAGAAATAATCATGATAGCCGGCCATCTCATAGACGTTGACCGTGGAGGAACGACGGTACTTAAACAGACTGACCTTGTCCTTCATTCCATCCTGTTCAAAAATGGAAATCGCGTCTTTGGTGGCATAGCTCGTCTTAGAAATAGACAGATTCGCCTCTACATAAGTTCTCATCTTGCGGGCTACGGCCTCTGCAAATGCATCATCCACCGTAACATCACCCGCCACAGAACAATAATACCCCTGACCGATTGCAAATTCTACCTTAACTTTGTTAAGTTTTTGTGAACCAACTATATCCTGAACCGCCTTAACAAGTAACAAAACCGCGGTTCTGAAGTAAGTATTCTTACCAATATCTTCCCGTAAAGTAATAAAGGAAAGGTCGCAATCCTTTGTAACGGTCTTGCACAATTCCCGAATTTCGCCATTAACCTTAACTAGAGCAATCAGATTCTCGTATTCCTCCTGATACTCTCTGGAAATGACCTCGTAGCGGGTTCCTTTCTCATATTCTTTCACTGTTCCGTTAATACTAACCTTTACTAAATCTGCCATATTGTATACCCCTTTTCTTATTCTATATCGTCACGAACGGCTCATGGCTTCGTTCGACTATAACTTGAAGATTTGGAAAACTGCGTGTCAGAAAATCGCGCATGTATTCTGTAAATATTTTCTCAAGTCCGTAATGGCCCGCATCAATGACCGTGATTCCGGCCTCAATGGCATCCAGTGCCTTATGATGCGTCACATCGCCGGTAACCAGCACATCTGCTTTCCCGCTGACCGCTTCTTTATAGTATTCGGCTCCCGATCCCGGCACCACAGCGACGCGGTTTACCGGTCTTTCGCCATCGCCCCAGATTCGTACATCGCTTAAGCCGAAAACTCCGGCGATGAACTCGGCGTACTTATAAGCATTCATGGGTTGCGAAGTAAGCACATCGCCCACTCTGCCGATACCCTCGCTGCTGATATCATCCTCGTAGGTAACGCTCAAGACTTCCCGATTCCCTATATGTAACCGGTCGGCCACCGCGTCCGCCATGCCCATCACGTCGAAATTCGTGTGCATGGCAATGTAGGAAACATCCGCCTGAATCAGCTTTATAACACGCTCGCCCACTATGTCGCCAAAAACTATTTTCTTAAGCGGCGTAAAGATAAGCGGATGGTGCGTAAGAAGAAGCTCCGCACCTGCGGCAATCGCCTGGTCGATGACCTCACTCGTTGCATCCACAGCCAGATAAACCGTCTGTACGTCCCGGTTTAAATCGCCCACAAGCAAGCCGACATTATCCCATTCTTCCCGATATTCCACGGGACACAATTCTTCTAAAGCAAGTAAAATGTCATTGCATTTCATGAAGTGCTCTCTCCATATCGGTAAGCTCTGCCGAAAGCTCCCTGCGTCGTTCCTCCGAGGATTTTGGAAGACCCTTCAGGATTTCGGTAAGCCTGTTAATGCGCTCCGTAATGTATAACTTAAGTGACGGGTTTAGGTCCTTTAAAAGGCAGGGGCCGAAATAATCCGTAAATTCCACCGTTCCTTCCGTGGGAACGGCACTAAACCCGCTCTTCGGAGGGAAAACACGCATCATCGGATAGTACTTCCCATCTTCAAAGGCCATGTCTTCTGCGTCAAAGACAAAGCCGGCCCGTCTTAAAAAGCTGCGAAATTCCGGTATCTCAGACTGAGGCTGCAGCGTAAGATACTGCATCTTAAGGACGGAAGCTTCCCCTCTTATAAGAATGTCCCGCATAAGAGGACCACCCATTCCTGCGATGACTGCCGCATCCGCTTCTCCGGGGCAGACGGCCGCAAGGCCATCCGATAAACGAACGGAAATGACGTCCAAAAGGCCTTCCTCCGTCACATGCTCTGTGCACCGTGCTAAGGGACCGCGGTTCACATCCATGGCTACGGCTTTCTGACATATGCCATGCGATACCAGATAAATCGACATGAATCCGTGGTCGCAGCCCACATCCGCAATACATTCCGCGGGCTTACAGAGTGCGGCCACCGAACGCAGTCGTAAAGATAATTCATTCTTCATCAGTCAAGGAAATCCTTTAACTTCTTACTTCTTGAAGGGTGACGAAGCTTTCGTAAAGCCTTGGCTTCAATCTGACGAATACGCTCACGGGTTACGTTGAACTCACGTCCTACTTCCTCAAGGGTACGTGCACGTCCGTCATCCAAACCGAAACGAAGTCTTAAAACCTTCTGCTCTCTGTCGGTAAGCGTTCCGAGTACCTCCACAAGCTGCTCCTTTAAGAGGATTGCAGCCGCTGCATCGGCGGGTACGGGAACATTGTCATCCTGAATGAAATCGCCCAGGTGGGAATCCTCCTCCTCACCGATGGGAGTCTCAAGAGATACGGGTTCCTGGCTGATCTTCAGGATTTCACGCACTCTCTCCTCCGGGAGATTCATCTCTTTGGCAATCTCTTCGGGAGTCGGTTCACGACCCAAATCCTGCAAAAGAGTACGGCTTACTCTGACCAGTTTATTAATCGTCTCCACCATATGAACGGGGATACGAATGGTACGGGCCTGATCGGCAATTGCTCTTGTGATGGCCTGACGAATCCACCAGGTTGCGTAGGTGGAGAACTTGTAACCCTTACGGTAATCAAACTTCTCAACGGCCTTGATAAGTCCCAAGTTACCTTCCTGTATAAGGTCAAGGAACAGCATTCCACGACCCACATAACGCTTTGCGATGGAAACAACCAGACGAAGGTTGGCCTCGGCAAGTTTCTTTTTGGCCTCCTCATCTCCCAGCTCCATACGCTTGGCAAGCTCGATTTCCTCATCTGCGGAAAGCAGGGGAACCTTGCCGATTTCCTTTAAGTACATACGAACCGGGTCATCAATGCTGAGACCACTGTCGAGGTTCTCAAGGTCGATATTCTCAATATCCTCAATCTCACGCTCGATATCGTCAAACTCGGACTCGTCATCCGGCTCGAGCAGTAAATCTGCGTCAATCAGGTCATCGTCGTTATCGGGAATACGAAGTACGTCGATGCCGTTCTTCTCCAGGATATTCACTACCTTGTCGTAGTATTCTTCCTCCAAGGTCATGTCCTTGAAGAAATCACGGACTTCCTGGCTCTCAAGGGCGTTGCCCTTCTTTTTGGCAAGTTCAATAAGCTGCTTAACGCGCTCATCAAATTTGGCTTTCATTGCTTCATCCATTTGTCAATCTCCTCATCTTCTATTCTATAGGAATTTAATTTTAGTTCTTTTCAGTGCTTCCGTAGCCTTTTTTTCCTCAACGTATTGCGTTAAGAGAATTGGGGGATCTGCAAAGAGATATTCCTGTCTCACTGCGAAAAGCAAATCCGTAAACAGTTGCTCATAATCCGCATCCTCCTCAAAATCCGTAAGATGCGTGTTGAATATCTCGCCCACACGGCTCTGCTCCTCACTGTCCGTATACTGATTAATCAGTGCGGCGGGGTTGCAACGGCCTTCCCGGAGCTGCGCAAAAAGCTGCGTCGCAATCGATGCGTGCAAGGCATCCGTAAAGTACTCCGGCTTTACATAGGACTCAACCTTTGAAAACTGCTCCGGCGACAGCTCGGAAATAATGGTTAAGAGCATTCTCTGCTTTCTAAGGTTCAGCTCTTCGATGGTCGCCTCGGGCTTCCGGCCCGTCTTCGGAGGCGGCTCCACGGCGATTCCTCCGGTCCTTGCGGCCTGCTTGGCTACAAGCTGCTTTAGTTTATCTGCGCCGATTCCGTAGTGCTGCGCGGCTGCTTCTATGTAATTGTCCCGTTCGAGTTCATCTGCGAAAGAGCAAATCTTGACCGCTACCTCACGGAAAAAGGCTGTCTTGCCTTCGGGTTCCTTCATATCGAACTGCCGCTCTAACATACGCAGTTCAAAGAAGAATGAGCTTTCGGCATTCTCAATGCGTTTTTGAAGCTCCTCGCGTCCGAGATTCTTGATGAATTCATCGGGGTCCTTGTAGGGTTCGAGTCGTATGATTCTGGTGGAAATATCTGCATTCCGGCATATTTCAATCGCCCGAAGTGCAGCATTCGTACCTGCACCGTCGCTATCGTAGGAAAGATATACATTCTTCACATAGCGACGTAAAAGCGTTGCCTGCTCACTCGTAAACGCGGTTCCGAGAGAAGCAACCGCCATATTGAAGCCGGCCTGATGCATGGAGATAACATCCATGTATCCTTCGCACAAAATGAAGTAATCCTTCCTTGCGGTACGGGCAAAGTTCATACCGAACAGATTGCGTCGCTTGTCGAACACTTCCGTTTCACGGCTGTTTAGGTACTTCGGTTCTCCGTCGCCCATAACACGGCCGCCGAATCCGATGACACGGTGGTTCATGTCCTGTATCGGGAACATGACACGGTTCCAGAAGAAGGGGGACAGACCTCGCTTCTCACTGTAGGTGGCAAGTCCCGCACGGATAATCATCTCGTCCGAATAGCCCTTACTCTTTAAGTACTTCAGTAGTCCGTCTCCGGACATACCGGAATATCCGAGGCCAAAGCTCTTTCGGGTTTCGGCCGTAAGCTGACGCTTGTCAAAATACGCCTGTCCGACCTTGCCGGATTCATCCCGAAGCATACGGTAGAAGTACGTTGCCGCTTCCTTGTTGATTTCAAGAAGGGTGGTCCTTACGGAATCACGCTTCTTCATTTCCTCGGTGTATTCCATCTCGGGAAGCTGTACGCCGGCTTTATCGGCCAGCATCTTAAGGGCTTCCGGGAAGGTGAAATTCTCGTATTTCATGACGAAGGTTATTACATTGCCCGCCTCATGGCAGCCATAGCAGTAATACATCTGCCTGCTGCCGCCGGTTACCGAGAAGGAACCGGTTTTCTCATTATGAAAGGGACACAGGCCGAAATAGTGGTTGCCCTTTTTTTGTAAATGTACATACGAGCCGATGACATCCACAATATCATTGCGGCTTCGTACTTCCTCTACCAATTCTTCTGAATAAAACATTCTGCTCCCTCAATACAAGTAACATCAGCCGTGCCAGGATCTCGGAATGTAGATTTCCTCGTACACGTTGATTGCATAACGGTCCGTCATGCCGGCTATATAGTCACAAACTACTCTCTCAAGCGGTTCCCCGCGATCCAGCAGCAGTTTAAAATCTGTAGGTAAATCGTCCTTGTGCTCACAAAAATGTGTGAACAGGGTTTCTACCAGTGCCTCGGCCTTGCCTTCTTCGCTTTTGGCGGCCGGGTTTGTATATACATTATCAAACATGAACTGACGCATGCGGCTCATTGCTTCCGCAACTTCCTTGCTCATGGTTACATCACCGGTTCCCATACTGGTGATTACGATGTCGTGGATAAAATGATCGAGACGCTCGCCCAGCGAATATCCGATGACTTCTCCGATTTCAAGAGGAACATCCGCATCGCTTATGATACCGCCGCGAATGGCATCGTCCATGTCGTGATGGATATAAGCAATCTTGTCCGAAAGGCGTACTACCTTGCCCTCTAAGGTGGCGGGGTGACCACTGGTCTGGTGATTTAAGATACCGTCCCTGACTTCATAGGTAAGGTTCAAGCCCTGTCCGTCCTTCTCAAGAAGGTCCACCGTCCGAAGGCTCTGCTCGGTATGCGTAAAGCCGAACGGACAGATTCGGTTCAGTGCTCGCTCGCCGGCGTGGCCAAAGGGTGTATGACCAAGGTCATGCCCGAGTGCAATGGCCTCCACAAGCTCCTCGTTTAATTTTAAGGCCTTGGCAATCGTTCGGGCGTTCTGCGATACCTCCAGGGTATGCGTAAGTCGCGTTCTGTAATGATCGCCTTCCGGGGTCAGAAAGACCTGGGTTTTGTCCTTTAAGCGCCTAAAAGACTTACTGTGGATAATACGATCGCGATCGCGCTGGAACACGGGGCGTATATCACACTGCTCTTCCTCTTTAAGACGCCCTTTCGAGTTCATCGACAGGGTCGCATATTCACTTAAGTTAATTCTCTCCCATTGTTCAAGATTCTCGCGAATAGTCATCGTATTTCTTCCTTTCCACATATATTATTCTGTAAAAAAAGAAGAATTCCTTTTTGAATTCTCCTTATTTTTATGTGTTTATATGATTTTTTCAATAATTCCCGGTATTTCACCAAGGTTTTTGATTACGGCCGCCGGATGCACCGCCGTTCCGAAGCCGTAGGATGCATGGATAAAGGGTATGCCGGCTTCCTTTGAGGCCGTCTCATCCCCCGAAGTATCTCCGACATAAACGGCGCTCACATAATGATTCCGTTCCATGACAAGCCTTATGTTGTCGCCCTTATTAAGGTTCGTGCGACCGAACATCTCATAATCATCAAAGAGGTCAAACAGCCCGAAGAAGTGCAAAAAGCACTGTATATAGCCGTCCTGGGAATTCGATACGATGCAGATGTCGTACTTTTGCTTTAATGCCAGCATGGTTTCCTTAAAGCCCGGATACAGAACCGCTCCGTGCTCGTTTAAGTACGCATGCTCGTAAAAGACCAGGCGGGCCAGCACCTTGTTTTTATACGCTCTGTCACATTCATAATCCTTAAGCAGCATATCCATGATAACATCCATGCTGTTTCCCATGAAGTGATACATATCCTCATCCGTTACCACAAGGTCATCCAGTTCGGGGAATTCTTTCAGGGCCATATTCCACGCGATGACTACCTCGTGGGAGGAGTCCCAAAGCGTTCCGTCGAGGTCAAAAATAACTGCTTTCCTTCCGTTTTCCAGAAGTTCCGGTATATCCGCAAGCGAATCCACGCAGGCAAAAAGTTCCTTCCTTAGCTCTGCGGTCGGTCCGGTCTGATCGGGCACCATAATAACCTTAAGCCCGGCACCGTACGCCGAATGAATTCCGTTCGGTGCATCCTCCACGGCAATGCATTCCTCCGGCTTAAGTCCCAGCTCCTTCACCGCGAACTGATACACATCCGGTGCGGGCTTGCCACGCTCCACCATGGTCGCCGAGATAATCTTGTCAAAGCATCCCGTAAGGCCGACACGGTTCAGATAATCCGTTGTTCTCTCCATATCCGTCGCGGTACAAATGGCTGTAACAATGTTCCTGCCCTTTAAGTAATCAAGAACCTCCCGTACTCCGGGCTTCAAGGAAATACCGTAGGTTTCCACCATCTCCTTAAAGATTTCCTTTCGATACCCGCGAACCGCATTATAATCAAAATCCTCGCCGAACCATTCCTTGAATTTCTTCGGAGCAAACGGCCTTCCCAGCGAACGCAGGGACAACGTCATTTCATCCGTCAGTACATAGCCGTAGTGCGCCATTGCTTTTGGCCACAATACGCGATAATACTTCTCCGTATCCAGTATGGTTCCATCGAGATCAAACAGTACTGCTTTTAACATTCGGGCTCCTTTTGGCATACCACCACTTGAAAACGGCGCATG
The DNA here is from genome assembly GCA_045617725.1 of Lachnospiraceae bacterium. Classification (GTDB taxonomy): domain Bacteria; phylum Bacillota; class Clostridia; order Lachnospirales; family Lachnospiraceae; genus JAZLJD01. The sequence continues at coordinate 70,243 of JAZLJD010000036.1, read as the reverse complement.
CGATAATGATTACGTATCCGATGATACTGTACAAATCCGGCACCTCGGACAAAAACAAAATGCCCCAAAGGGAGGCAAACAAAATCTGCGAATAGTCAAACACGGAAATTTCCTTGGCAGGGGCTTTCTGGTACGCTGCCGTGATGGTGAACTGACCTCCGCTTGCCGCTACTCCCGCCAGCAAAAGGCAAAGGAGCTGCCCGGTGCTCATCGGGCAATAATGAAGCAACAGGTAAGGCAGGCTGACAAGGCAGGAGAAAAGCGAGAAGCAGAAAACAATCACCGGCCCACGCTCTCCAAGCTTTCCGAGCTTTCTCACATAGGTGTACGCCGTGCCTGCGCCCAAGCCGCCCAGCACACCGATAAAGCCGTAAAACGCCGTCATTTCAAAGGATGGCTTTACGACAAAGATGGCGCCGATAAAGGCCACGACAACCGTCGCCCACTCCACGCGGCTCGGTTTCTCCTTAAGTACGAAGTACGAAAGAATCATGGCAAAAAACGGTGCCAGTTTGTTCAAAATATTGGAATCCGCAAGGCCGATATGGCTGATTGCGTAGAAATTGCAGATTACGCCCGCAGTTCCCGCAAGGCATCGCATGGTGATACCGGGAATGCTTGTTTTTTTGATTCGAAAGCCCTCCGGGCTCCTAAAAAGGATGACGGTCGCTACCAGAACTGCTACGAAATTTCGAAAGAATACCTTCTGCATGGTCGGCAAATCACCCGAAAGCCTTACAAAAAAGGTCATCAGGGAAAAGAAAAAACCTGCCAGTAATATTAAAACAATCGCCTGTGCTTTGTTTTTGTTCATGCCGCATCCTCATGGCATTTTCTTCCGGGTATTGCCCGTATTTTGCCATAGCATTCATTCTATATCCGCGCTACTGCCCTGTCAATGCGCCATAAAGTTCCTGCCACGGCCTAAAACAGCAGCGATGAGAAAACCGTAATCATAAAATCATAGGTTCCGTGCAGGATAATAAGAGACAGCAGGGAACAGTTCTTAACCTTATAGCGGATGAGGCAGAAAATAAAGCCGATTCCCGTGGTCAGCGGAATCTGCAGGATATTTCCGTTCAGTATATGGAAAAAGCCAAACAAAACAGAAGAAATAAGCATGACTTCCCATTCCTTATCAAGGATTCTTTTTAAAAGCCCGTAAATCACGCCGCGAAAAACAATTTCCTCCACGGCTCCGATTGCCAGAACGCAGTAGCCGTATTCATAAATAAACTTCCAAAGCTTATCATATCTCGTGCCGTTGTCCACCCACGCTCCGAGTCCCACGAAGTACGGAACCAGCACCAAAACCACGCTCATCAGGACGCCCAAAAGAACGCCATTAAGGATTTGTCTGCCGGATTTTTCTTGGCGAAAGCCGATTTCATGCGGCGTCAGTTTGGTAATATACATAACCACGAACGGAATGACGGCAATAAACCAGTAACCAAGGATATTTGTGACCAGTCTGGCTGGTAACGGCAAGAGATTTCTTATGTATTGGTTGAACAGGAAAACTCCGTACAAACAAAACATCACTCCGACATAGGCAAAAATCAAATATAACGTGTTTAGTTTCTTATCATTCTTTATATTCAAATTTGACACTTCCTTCACTTTGTTCAAATTCCAGATAAATCAGCACATTCTCGCCCTCGGTGGGGATTGTGACGCTTTCTCGTCCCCCCGAACCATATAAATCCCCGCATTTCGCAATCCGGTATATTTAGCCCTTCACTGCATTGCAGCGAAGCTGCTACGGATTGCGACACAAAGTGTCGCGTGAAAATGCCTGCATTTTCACACTACCACTCCGTAATATTGTAACATATCGCTCAGTAAATAAATTATATTTTTTAATTTTGATATATGTTATCTCTTGCCCGGTTTCTTCACTTTTGAAAGTCTTTTGATTGATAACATTAGGATTGCATTCCTCCGACTTCATGAATAACTCCTTATTGTCAACTTTGGGGACGGTCCTTTTTGCCGGGGTCCGTTCGCTCCGGACATCGGCCGGGGGCGTTCGTTCCGACCCGGGGGCGGGTCGCCCCTGCCCGCCCCGGTCCGGACATCGAGGTAAGGCAAGCGGCGAATTCTCGATGTCTTCTTGTAGGCCCATTTTTAGACCGTACATCGGGGCAAGGCGATGGCAACAATTCCCGCTGTCAATTTCCTTTCTAAAATGGTTACGGAGACAGCGAGGGACACGCAAAACGAATTCCTCGATGAAAAACTACTTCTAAATCGGGTAAATTCGACAGCGAGCAGAAGCATTTAAGAAAAATCGCTGTAATATTTCAAAAAGCAGCCTTTACAATGCTTCGGTGGCGGTGCCGGTTTACCGCAATCGAGTAGGATGACTCCTTCTCGATGATTAGCAGTCGCCCAATTTGCCCCATCGCACGAGTGCGCTGTGACAAAACAGTCGAATTGCACACTTGCATAAATGCAGTGTCCAATTCTTCTGTTTTCTGTCCTCCCCGCACTAAGGCGTGGAGGACAAATTGGGCTCTATGTTTACCTCCCGTCTGCTTATGTGCCAAATGTCCACCCGCGCAAGCGCGGTGTCCACTTGGCTCGTTGCCATAACAAAAAGCAACCTCACAAGGTTGCTTTTCTTTACATTGTTATGATTTGATGTGGATATTAAAAATCCAAGTCAATTCCTAAACTATCGTAAATATCATCTAAATAATCCCGATAGGAATCAGAGAATGAACCGTTGCCGAACATTCCGACCACGCCAATAATCAAGCTTAAAACGCCGAATGCAGTTCCGCAGATAGAGAAAATTAAGCCGGTCATAGCCATACCGCTAAACTTTCCGTTCTCCTTCTTGGACAGGCATGCAAGGATGATACCGATAATACCGGCAATTATGCCGACGAAGTTACAGCAGCAACAGCAGATTACGCTAGCGATGCCCAGACACAAAGATGCAATAGCCTTACCTTTTTTGGTCTCACTGGTCGGCATCGGGGGATCTACATAAACAGGCTGCTGATAATTATATACATTTCCATTGTTGTAATCCATATATATTCCTCCAATAATATAACATTTTTGACTCATTCGTCTTTGTTAGTATCACGAAAAAAGCCAAATTTGTCAATACTATTTTTCTTCTTCAACAACTTCAGAATCCGGTGCATTCTTCTTAACGGAAGCAATACCCTTCTGGCATCCTGCTTTTGCACGATATGCTTCACCGGTTGCTACGATTTCACCGTTGGATGCTTTCAAACGGAATCTGAACTCACCGGCCTTATCTTTATAAAGCTCAAACTTAGGATTCTTCTGCTCTACGGGTTTAGAAGTAGCCTGATCTTCAATTGCTGCTTTTGCTGCTGCTCTACGAACTGCTTCAATTCCTGCCAGGCAGGAGTCCTTGCTTGAATACACCTGGCTGACTGCTACAACTTCACCGTTTGCTGCCTTTAAGTTGAATGTAAAACCTTTCTTGTTTTCCTTCACTACAAATTTGCCCATTGTACACCTCCGTAATATTTGTGGTTTTCCACTTTCTCAACGGTGCTATTGTAACATCTTTACCGACAAAATGCCCTGTTTTGACCCATTGTTTATTTTTGGTTAATTAGGAACGTTCCTTTTGTCACAGCCGTGACAGAAGGGACGCCCCTGATGCAAGTATCTGATGCAAGTACCCGAAAAAAAGCGTGCTGCAATGCAGCACGCTTTAACGCTTTAATGTGACAGAAACCCCCGTCCCCACTACATCAACTTGAAGTAGCTCAGGATGCCAAGTACGAAGATTACAAGGATGATCAAAGGAAGAATCCAGGTAACGTAGAACTTCATGCATTTAGGGAACTTAAGGCCTTTACCGGTATTGGCCTCAGCGAGGAAGTTGTTCCAGCCCCAGCCAAACTTGCGGGTACAGTAGATTACGTATGTGAGGGATCCGAGAGGAAGCATCAGGGTAGATACGAAGAAGTCCTCAAGATCGGATACGTCCTTGCCCTCCAGACCGAACGGATGGAAGGAAGACCATACGTTGTTACCCAGAATGAAAGGAATGTTCACAAGAATCATCAAAATGCAGACAAGCCATGCGGTCTTCTTGCGGCTCCAGTTAAAGAGCTCGGCAGTGCAGGCAATGATATTCTCATAAACCGCAAGTACGGTAGAGAATGCTGCAAAGGTCATAAATACATAGAATAATGCGCCGAAAATCTGACCGCCCTTCATGCCGTTGAATACGTTGGGAAGGGTTAAGAACAGAAGGCCTGCGCCCTCGGTCGTCTCGATGTTATAGGTGAAGCATGCAGGGAAAATAATAAGTCCTGCAACCAAGGCTACACAGGTATCCAGAATAATGATACTTACACTCTCGCCCGTTAAGGAACGTTCCTTGCCGATGTAGCTTCCGAAAATAGCCATCGAACCGATACCAAGGCTCAAGGTAAAGAAGGACTGATTCATTGCCTCGGCAATCGTCATACCGGTTACCTTGGAAAAATCAGGTTTTAAGTAGAAGGTAAGTCCTTCTTTGGCACCGCTTAAGCAGCAGCCGTATACTGCCAGTCCAATCATCAGGGCGAACAGAGCAAGCATCATGTACTTTGTAATACGCTCAAGGCCCTTCTGAAGGGAGAAGGAGCATACAAAGCATGCGGCAATTGCAATGATAGCGGTAAACACAAGCATCATCCAGGGATTACCAAGCATATCGAAGAACTGTCCGTAAATAGGTCCTTCCCCGGGCGTTGCCAAAGATGCTGCATCGAGGTTGCTGAACTTGCCGGTTGCTGCCTTAAAGAAGTAACGGAAAATCCAGCCTGCAATTGTGGTGTAGAAGGCCATAAGCAGGATATTGGCAATCAGGGATAAATATCCGTGAGTCTGCCAAGCCTTGGTCTTCGGGGTAATTGTTTTGTAGATACCTACAGGGCTCTTCTGTGCTGCACGGCCCAGGGAAAATTCCATGACCATAACAGGGAGTCCCAATAAAATCAGGCAAGCGATATAAATAAGTACGAATGCACCGCCGCCATTCTGTCCAACCTTCATCGGGAAACGATATACGTTACCAAGTCCGATTGCACATCCTGCTGACAACAGGATGAAGCCCAAACGGCTTCCGAAGTGTTCTCTTTTTTCTTCCATAACCAAACTCCTCCAAAAGTTTTGATTGTTTCATATATGAATGGCTTATGAATTGGCCATTGCACACAACTCTTCCAGCATCTTCGGAAGCTCGGTAGCCATCTCCTCTTCGGTAAACTGGCAGGTACCAACCTTCTTGTGTCCGCCGCCATGATACTTCAGCATCAGGCTGCCTACATCCACATTGCTGGTCTTGTTCAAAATACTGTAACCAACTGCTGCGGAAGCACCCTGTCCGCCACGAAGGGAAACAATCCATGCGGAAATGTTCTGCTCGGGGAACATGGAATAAATCATGAAACGGTTTCCGGTATAGATGGGATCAACCCCGCGAAGATCGGAGATAATAACATTGCCTTCCGTATGAGTATGAGCAAGTACCATTTCCTTAAACAATTCGGTCTGCTCATTGTAAACTTCAATACGTTCCTGCACATCCGGCAAAGCAAGAATCTGCTCGGTCGTCATCTCACGGCATGCAACCAGTAATTTCTCCATCAGCTGATAGTTGGAAATCGTAAACTGTCTCCAACGTCCCAAGCCGGTTCTGGGATCCATCAGGAAGCCAACAAGAATCCAGCCCGTCGGGTTCATTACTTCATCGATGGTAAGGTTACCGGAATCGACCTTGTCTACCGCTTCCATGATATCATCGAACTGCGGAAACCGCTCCTTACCTCCGTAATACTCATATATGATACGCGCACAGGACGGAGTAATACGGCTCTCGCCCTTGTACTTGCCGGCCAGCTCCTGTCTCTCATATTCCGAAGAGTGATGATCGAACCAAAGACCGCACCCCTCGACAAAAGGTACATTGGCCAGGCAGTCATCCTCCGTAATCTCAACAAGGCCATCCTGCAAATCCTTCGGATGCGCAAACTTCCAGTTATCGACTACTCCTACTTCCAGCAAGAGTGCGCCGCATACCAGACCGTCAAAGTCAGAACGTGTAACTAATCTCACTTTATTACCCTCCTCTTTAGGAATAACTATACCCTATAACTTTAGCACACTCAAAGGCACTTTGCCACATCAAAGCGAAAAAAAATCAGAGCCGCAACCACGACTCTGATTATTCCTTTATACACTTATTATTTATACCCCATTCGTTAATAGATTTCTCTCTCAACGAGTTATATATTACACGAATGGAGTATTTTAATAAAGTAAATTGCTAAAGTTTAATTTTCCGTTAATGTATGAGTTATTCAGTCTCTTTAAGGCCCTTCTCAAAGAGTTCCTGAATCTCTGCAGAAGGCTCTTTGTCACACAGGGTAACGATTACGGATACCAGCATGGCAACGATGAAACCGGGGATAATCTCATAAAGACCGGTAGGTCCTGAGAGGAATGCATACCAAAGAGCATCCGTAGCAAAACCTGCAACAATACCTGCTACGCAGCCCTTATAGGTGAAGCGTTTCCAGTAAAGGGAAAGAATAATTGCAGGACCGAATGCAGCACCGAATGCACCCCATGCACACTCAACAAGTGCCATGATACCACCGCACTTCGGGCTCATTGCGATAAACAAAGCGATAACCGAAATAATTGCTACTACGATACGACCTGCCCACAGCATCTCTTTGTTGCCTGCTTTTTTGCGAAGCACCGGCTTGTAAACATCGGATGCAAACGCAGAAGAGGAGGTAAGGAGCTGGGAATCTGCAGTACTCATGGATGCTGCCAAAATAGCGGACAACAGAATACCGGAAATAAGGGGCGGTACAAGATTACGAACCATAACAACAAAAATCATGGACTTGTCACCCTCTGCGAGGTAGGATCCCAAATACTTATGACCAACCAGAGCAACTACGGTAGCCATCAGAAGAATCAATGTGGTCCAGAAGGAACCAATGATACGGGACTTCTTCATTTCCTTCTCGGAACGGATGGACATGTAACGAACAATAATGTGCGGCATACCGAAGTAACCGAGACCCCAGCCGAGACCGCTCAGAATGTCGGAAACGGACTTCCAGTCAAACTTACCGGAAGACAAAGGATTGTAGTAGTTGTCCGGAGTTACAACCGGTGCCAGTGCTACAAAGCTTTCATTGCTCATGCTGCGGCTTGCAATCAGAGGAACTGCCATCAGAGCAATCAGCATCAGCATGCCCTGGAAGAAGTCGGTCCAGCATACGGCGTTGAAGCCGCCCAGGAAGGTATAAATCAGAATGATGATGGTTGCACCGATCATAGCGTAGGTCTTGATTTCGGAAGCATCTACAGCAAAGGTATCACCGAAGATGGTTGCGAAGAGATCACCGCAGGCTACGATGGAGGATGCGGAATATACGCAGTACGCTGCGATAAAAATAATAGCGCAAACAATCTGAAGCACGGGGCTTGTAGATTTGAAACGCTGTGTTAAATACTGAGGAACCGTGATGGCGTCATTGGCTGCAATGGACATACGACGAAGGCGGGGTGCTACGAAGATCCACGCACAAATCGTACCGATTAACAAACCTACGGAAATCCATACCTGACCCATACCGAAGAAGTAAATGGATCCGGGAAGTCCCATAAGTACCCAAGCGCTCATATCGGAAGCACCTGCGGAAAGAGCTGCTACCCAGCCGTTCATCTGACGGCCACCTAAGAAATAGTCCTTGTCACCGCCGTCTGACTTTCTTCCTTTGATGAAGAAGTAAACGCCTACTGCCAGGACTAATGCAAGATACACAATAAATGCTATTGTCTCTGCCATAATATGTCTCCCATCTGCGAAAATCGCATTTTATTGTTTACATTAGTTTTTCTTATGATATAATCGAATTTGCTAATGTACTTTGCATATTGTACAGAGTAGATTCACAAAAAGCAAGAGGATTTCACGAAAAAGAGGCCAAAACATGAGCATCCGTAAGTACAATGCATTCATAAAGGTTGTGGAAACCGGTTCCATCACAAAAGCCGCAGCGCTCCTTGGACATACGCAGTCCAGTGTAACGCAGCTTCTTAATGCCCTGGAAGAGGATTTGGGACACAAGCTTCTTATAAGAAACCGCACCGGTATCACACTTACAGAGGAAGGACGTGCGCTTCTTCCTTATATAGAGGATGTTGTAAAAAAGGACGAGCTCCTTTCGGAGGAGGCCCGCAGGCTCAAAACACCCCCTTACAAAACCATCCGCGTCGGTGCCTTCACTTCGGTCGCCGTATCCTGGCTCCCCGCCATCTTCCGTGCATATCAGAAAATCGATTCCACCGTTCGCTTTGAAGTTGTTGACTGCGGTTACAATGAGCTGGAGGAAATGATTCTTAGGATGCGGGCGGATTTCGCTTTTGCCCCGCTTCCGCTTTCCGTGAAGTGCCGGACGAATCCTCTTTTGCAGGATGAACTTCTTGCCATCGTTCCAAAAAATCACCCTTTAAGCAAACAAAAAAGCTGCCCGCTGACAGCTTTTGAAACCGAAGATGTAATTTCTCTTGTGCCGGCCATCGACCGGGATGCCCGCAGTGTCTATGAGGCCGGAGGAATCATTCCGAATACACGCTACACCGTGGAGGATGACTACGCGCTCATCGCCATGGTCGGTAAGGGACTCGGAATCTCCATCGTACCAAAGCTCATGCTTGATACGAATCGCAATCGTGATATCGCAGCCCTGCCGCTCGACCCTCACAGCTATCGTACCATCGGCCTTGTATACCCGCAAAACACGCCCTTGCGTCCCGAAGTGGAGCAATTCACAAGCTTTATAAAGGAATGGATTCAGAATCAGTAAGCGCCCTTCTCACCCAAAACTGCGCCTACGGTCATAATCATAATGCCCCAATCCGTAAAGAAACCGCAATTCTGGACATACTTAAGGTCCATCTCCATCCACTCATCAAAGTGTATATCCGATCTTCCGGTAGCCTGCCAGGTACAGGTGATACCGGGCTTAATCAAAAGACGCTGAGCCTGATATGCGTTGCAGGCCTCCTGTTCCTCACACGGGAGCGGTCTGGGACCCACCAGACTCATATTACCAATCAGGCAGTTCATAAGCTGCGGCAGTTCATCCAGCGAAGACTTCCGAAGGAAATGTCCGAATTTTGTAACACGCGGATCGTTTTTACATTTAAAGGCAGGTCCGTTCATTTCATTTAACTTACGCATCTCCGCCTGTTGTTTATCGGCACCACGCTTCATGGTACGGAATTTGTACATGGTAAAATGCTCGCCGTTCAGACCGGTTCTCTTCTGCTTATATAGAATCGGCCCAAAATCCTCAAAGAAAATCAAACAGGAAATAACAAGAAAAAGAGGAAACAGCACAATCAAGCCGAACAGGGAAACAACAATATCCGTCAGGCGCTTAAAAAAGAAGTAGCACTTATTTCGATTCACGCGCGCTGAAATATCGCCCTGTGGTCCGTCCTCGGCCTTGATTTCCGAGAGGCTCCTGCCGATGCGGTAACGATTCAATTCAGTTACTTGCTCATCCTTCTGATACATCATTACTCCAAAAAATTACTGTTCTTTCTTATAGTATTGCGAAATCGTTTCTATATATTTCTCCGGAAGTCCCAGGTCATAGCTGGTTCCATCCACAACGTAGCCAAAAAGTCCTCCCCGGCGGCGTGCCTCTTCGAGTGCGCCGGTGAGCTGAATTTCACCGTTCTCATACACATCGTTCATAACATGCTCATGGAGTACCTCATATACCGTGTCCGTAAGTACATACTGCCCGAATACGGCATAATAATTCTCCTTGGAATTGCGATTCTCCGTAGCAAGGAACTCGCTGGCATAAGCCACATCCGGTTTCTCGCAGATGGCGTCGACGTGCATAATGGTCTCGGACTCGTTCTCCCAGGCGCCGTGCAGAATGCCGTAATGCGGAACATCCTCAAGTGCCACCGTGTGAAGGGAAACGACCGGCTTGCCGCAATGGTCGTATACATTCATCATCTGCTTCATGCAGTTCTCCTCGCGATTGGAGTGATAAATCATGTCGCCCAAAAGAAGCAGCACGGGCTCACCGTCCGCAAAATCACGGCTCAGATATACCGCATGTCCGAAGCCCTTGCGTTCCGTCTGATACACAAACTTCACATGCCTTGCAATGCGACAGATGGTATCCTCAATACGTTTCTTACCCTCCGGGAGCTTTATGTAATTCTCCGGCGTAACCGGCGTAAAGAACTGCTCGTAAATCGCGTGTTCCTCTTCCCCGATAATCAGGCAGATCTCCGTAATGCCGGCTTCCACAAGCTGTTCCAGCAGTATGAGCAGCATCGGCTTTAAGTTGCCATCCGTATCGAGTACAGGCAGGAAATCCTTTTTGACCACCTTGGTTGCAGGGAACACACGGGTTCCAAAGCCCGCAACGGGAATCACGGCTTTCTTAATCTTGTTATGCGGGCGCAGGGTTAAGGCAACTCCCTCCATGCCACGCGTCTCTTTCAAATACGCAATCAGGCGTTCCTGACTCTCCTCATCCTTACAGAGGAACTGCACGGTACCGTCTCCCTGAGAGCCTACACCCTTCATGCCAAAAACAAACTCGCGAATTCCCTCATCCGCAAACACGGAGTGCAGAACCGGGGCCGTCAGCTGTTCCGGGCAGGCCGGAGCGACCTTCAAATCAAAGTTACGCTGATAGTCCTCCATCAGGGCGCCCAGCTCCTCAACCTTGCCGCTTTCAATCAGCTCGACCGCTTTCAGTACATACTTCTCATTATCCGCTCCGAGCGCCTCTTGTACTGTCCTATCAATCGGACTTGATGCAAAGGGATAGCATTTATTCAAATCCGCAAGGATTTTGACCGTATCCTTGCCTGCCTTTAAATCCGCAATGACATAGTAAAGCGGTTTCTTAATCTGGAGCGGCTTTACACGAATATCCGCACCGTCAAACTGCATGACAACCGGATTCGTTCCGTACGCACAGGCCTGATCCAGACGCCCGCAACGGCTGGGGGTACGCATCTCCCCTAAATATGCAACACGCATCTCACCGACCGTGCTCAGATTCAGCTTGTAGAGCTGGTTAAATGCCCTTGCTACAAGCACGCAAATAGCGGCACTGGAAGAAAGTCCGGACTTAATCGGAAGATCCATGTCCGTAATCTCGACCTCAATGCCGCCAACATTATAATGTTCCTTAATATAACTGGCCACGCCGGCCACATAGGAAAAGAAGCCACCTTCACCTGCTGCCGCAAGAAGCTTCTCCATATCCATTTCACATTCGAATCTCTGTCCCTTATAAGATTCGAGATTGCTGTACATTACGAAACGATCCGACTTGCGAATCCGGGCATAAATTCCCTGCTCAATACCGGTAACAAGTGCCCGTCCGGGTATAATATCCGCATTGATATTACGATAATAGCTGGCCCAATCGGAATGCTCTCCCAAAAGGCACAGTCTACCCGGTACAAACAATTCTATCGTTTCCTCCAAAGATTCCGGTCTCATCAGAATCCCTCCACCTTGCATAATCGGGGCCATGTCAATCTATTGTATGATAAAACAAAAAGCCACACTACATATATTAAAAGGTTCTGAAAATAAATGCAAGTATGTGGGAGGCCAAAAAGTACTATTCCGTAATGGAATTCTTTTCTTGCGGCGTAATAACTTCCAATCTTCCGAAATACTCATCATGTGCAGACAGATATTCCTCATTATAAGCCGTATCATGTCCCTGATGCAGGGAGGAAATATAGTCATGAGCAAGACTGGCCGTTTCGGGATTGACACGTGCCAGAATCGCGACGCCGACATTCGAACAGGTATCCGAAATACGCTCAAGGTTATTCAATATTTCCATAAAGATAACGCCGGCACGAATCGTACACTTGCCTTCGCGAAGTCGCATCAGATGATTGTCGTGCAACGTGTTCACCATATCATCCATAACCTCTTCCAGGGGTTCAATATGGCGGGCCGCCACCGCATCACGATGTTCAAACGACATAACGGTATAGCTCATGATTTTATTAAGAAGAGACTGTGCAACCGTCAGTTCGGCAAGAGCGGACTGTGTAAAGGTGAAATCCTCCTCGGAAAGCTTGGTGGCTTCCTCGGCAATATTCACGGCATGGTCGCCAAGGCGTTCGAACTCCGTAACCATCTTATGATACTGTTCCAGAATACGCACATGCAGGTCCTCGCTGATATGTGGGGAAAGCTTCACAAGATACGTATCCACGCAGTCCGTAAGGTGATCGATGTGCTTCTCATCCGCCTCAATTTCGGCTACAACCCCGGCATCATATTTGTACAGCGTGCCAAAGGCTTTGTTGATGGAATCGCAGGAAAGATGAAGCATGACATCCAGCGCTTCGTAGCAGCCCCTGAAAGCCAGCGCCGGTGTTGCAAAGAATACCGGAGACAGTGCATTGATTTTGTCCGCGTACTTGTCCTGTTCCTCGGGTTCATCCTTTACAATTTTCTTGGACAATTTCGCATAAACCTTAACCATGGGAAGCAGAAGAATGGCACAGCCCAGGTTGAATATGGTATTCATATTGGCAATGCCGCCGGCACGAAGCGGTTCGTTCCAAAGATTGTCAAAAAGGCCGCAGGCATGCAGAATATTCATAACCACCAAAACCAAAATGGTTTCACTTAAGTTAAAAAGGATATTTACGATACCGACCCTTTTAGCATCCGGCTTCGAACCGATGGAGCAGACGATTGCGGTTGTAACGCAGTCGCCCAGATAGATACCGACAACCACCACGAACAGTGCCTTAAACGGAATGTCCGCACTCAGAGAGAAGGCCTGCAGGATGGAAATCGTCGCACTCGAGGACTGCAGGATAAAAGCGACGCCGCTACCGATTCCGTACGCAATGAACGGATTCTCACCAAGGTGTAAAAACAGGGAGTCCAGAACACCGCTTGACTTAAGCCCCTCCACAGCCTGTGTCATATTGATCAGTCCGCTAAAAAGAATACCGAAGCCGACCGCAATATTTCCAATATTGTCCGACTTCTTAAACTTAAAGAACATAATCAGCACGATTCCGAGCACCAAAGCTATGGGCGCAAGAGTCGTCGGCCGAAGATACTGTAAAAAGCCGGAAGCTTCTTCCTCCACATCCAGAAGTCTCGTAATCTGACCGGTTACCGTGGTACCGACATTGGCACCCACGATGATACCGAGCGACTGGTCGAGTCGTATAACCCCCGCAGCAACAAGGCCCGAGGTAATCACTATGGTCGCGGTGGACGACTGAATAATGGCCGTAATCGCCATACCAAGCAGGAAGGCCTTGAACACATTGTTCGTTACCTTCTCCATGGCTACCTTCAGCGTTCCGGAATTCCCTTCCTTCAGGGAATCACCCATAAGACGCATGCCGTACAAAAACATGGCAAGGCCACCCATCAGCGAAATAATCGTTAATAACATCGCTTCTCCTTCCGCATTAAAAGAAACTGCTTACAAAAATTTCTATTCCGATTCCAACAAGGATCACGCCGCCCAGAATCGTGGCCTTGCCGGCCAGACGGGTTCCGAACTTTCTACCTATATAAAGGCCGCCGATGCAGATAAAAAAGGTTACCACACCGATAATAAGAGCCTCAATCAGTGCCATGAAAAAGGATAAATCCGCAATCGTAAAGCCCACGGAAAGTGCATCGATGGAGGTTGCAATGCCCTGAAGCATCAGGGTCCAAAAGCCGATTTCCGCCCCGGCCTCGGCAGCCTCCGTGCCGCGAATTCCTTCCCAAAGCATCTTGCCGCCGATGTAAAGAAGCAGAACAAGTGCAATCCAGGGAATAAACTTCTGAAAAGAAACAAAGATCGTCGCAATGGTATGCACGCAAATCCAGCCGATGAGCGGCATTGCAATCTGAAATCCGCTGAAGGTTCCGGCTATGCCGACCATCTGCTTACGCTTCATATCAGGCTTTGAAAGGCCGTTTCCGAGGGACACCGAGAACGCATCCATCGCAAGGCCTACGCCAAAAAGTATACTGTTTAGGAAAAAGAGAAAACTAAAGTCGTTCATAAATTGAGAGGAGAGTTTCATAGTTTTTGTCCTCAGTCCATAAATCATTGTATAAAGCAAATGTGCTGTCACACATTCCGGAAAAATCCGTCTCCAAAATCACGCGCGCCAAATCCTCCGCAGAGTCATAGTGAAAATGAACGCCGTTCACGCCCTCCGAAACGAGCGCCGCGGAATTGCCGATATCGCCGGTCACAACCGGGGTTCCCACCGCACAGGCTTCTGTGATGGTCATGGGGAAGCCCTCGTACCACTGAGACGGCACAACGAGCGCCCTGGCCCGGGCCACGAGGTCCATAAAATCATCGTGAGCAACCTGCCCCATAAGCTCTGCATTTTTCACTCTTCCGCCGTCCACGTACTCGCGGCACAACGAAAGAAGCGGTCCGTTTCCGCATATTATAAGGTGCGGTGCACTCTCGCCCATGGCTTCCCACGCTGCAAGAAGAACCCGAATTCCTTTATTTTCTTCCAGGCGGCCGCCAAAAACAAAGCAGTCCCTTCGATTGCTTCCGGGAACCGGGGATGTACACCTTTGGACCACATAGTTTCCTTTGACGAATACGCGCTCCGGCTTGATCTGAGGAAGAAGCGTCAGTTTTTCTTTATTAAATTCCGTAAGGCAGATGTAATACGGAACCGCATACATACGGAAAAGCCGCTGGAAGGCCATAACCGTCACCGTCAACAGCGACTCAAAGCGGCTGTTGCAGTAGCATCTGTGCCGAACGGCGCAAAAAAGCCCGCCGTGCACACACTCCTCACAAGTCGCACCATTTCGAAAGAACAGGGCATTGGCACACAGCGGTCTGAAATTGTGTATCACTTCAATCGCCGGCACTTTCATGGCTCTCGCCGCGTAATAGACCGACGGGGATATCAGGGGATAAAGATTATGGCAGTGAACAATGTCCACGTCATTCTCCCGGATTAGTTTTTTGACGGTGCGATAGGACTTAAGCGACCAAAATGTGGTGAACGCCCGCTTTACCATAGCGGCCTTCGACTTCACATTCTTCGTCGTGAGCGTGTAGGTTATCACCTTATGTCCTCTTTTGCGAAGCATCTCACATTCATTTTGAAACACTACGTCCTCGCCGCTTATGGTTCCGTACATATTATGTATTACTAGAACAGTCTGCTTCTTCATGTCACACCTCACCTTATGCATAGTACCACACAGCCATAAAGATTTCCAACATTCTCCACAAAAAATGCGCCCGAATCCGTATCTTTGTAAACAGACATGCAAACCAAGGGAGGATTTCCATGAAAAGAGTGATTTTTACAGCAGTCATCGTTCTGCTTTTTACCTGTGTTTCCTGTAGTAAGGAGCTCCCCGCGAGTGATGAACAGGGCACCCCGGCTGTCGCCCCCGTACAGGACGCTGAGGCAACCGGTTCCACCGAAGCCCCCGGCTCCCCTATAGAGCCCGCCCCGTTCCCCATCACGCCCTGCGAGCTGACCGCAGACGATGAGCAGGCCATCGATACGGCCTATCTGGATTTGTCCTTTAAGCTCCTTTCGGAGCTGTATCCCGAGAATCCCAACGTTCTGATTTCCCCGGCCTCCATCTTCACGGCCCTCAGTATGACGGACATGGGCGCAGGAGGCGATACGGAAGGCGAACTGCGTACCATTTTGGCAGGTTCCGCCTCGAAGGAAGCACTGCTTTCCTACAACATGCGTCTCAACGAACTGCTTAATGATGACGCGCTCCGAAGCGTCAATTCCATCTGGTTTAACACATCCGGAATCGGAACGAATCACCTGTCCCTCTCCCCGGCCTTTGAGGATACCCTGTCCACATACTTTGGGGCGGAAGCTAAGTTCCTTCCCTTCAATACGGATGGCCAAAAACAAATCAATGACTATGTAAAAGAGAAGACCGACGGCATGATTGACAAGCTGATTGAAGGCTTCGACGGCGACGAACTGCTGATTCTTTTGAACGCACTCACTTTCGATGCGCCCTGGGAGGAGCCTTTCCTAAGTGACCTGATGCTGCAGGATACCGTATTCACCAATTGGGACGGAACCATCGCACATCTGCCCCGCATGCGTTCCACGGAGTATACCTATCTGGAAAGCGACCTCGCCACGGGCTTTAAGAAGTATTATAAGGACCGCAGATACTCCTTTGTCGGCATTCTTCCGAAGGACGAAACCGTAAGCCCCGATGCCTTCCTTACGGACTTTGATGCCGCCGCTTTTTCGGCGTTCTGCCAAAGCGCAAGCAACGAAGCCGTGCAGATTGAGCTGCCGCCCTTCTCCTTTGACTACGATACCGACCTGTGCGGTGTTCTTAAGAAGTTTGGTGTAACGAGCGCATTTAATCCGGACGAGGCTGACCTCTTTGATATGGTGGACGGCGAAACAGCAGGGGATAAGCTGTATGTGGACCAAATTCTCCACAAAACCCATATTGCGGTGGAAACGGACGGCACCAAAGCTGCTGCCGTGACGGCGGTAATCACCAAATGTGATTCCACTTCCGTACAAAAAAAGAAAGCCCGTGTCGTCGTCCTCGATCGCCCTTTTGTATTTGCAATCGTGAACGAAGACACCGGACTTCCCGTGTTCCTCGGTACATTTTCGGAATTTAAAGAATTCAATCCTGCATTTTAATAAAGGTATTCAGAATCTCCATCAAATCCGCTGACTTAACGGGCTTTGGCAAGTGTGCATTCATGCCTGCTGCCAGAGCCTGTTTTTTGTCCTCTTCAAAAGCATTGGCCGTCATGGCAATAATCGGGAGATGCGAATAATCCGCATTTTGCAGGGATCTTATGGCCTGTGTTGCCTTGTAGCCGTCCATGTAAGGCATCTGAATATCCATCAGCACGATATCGTAATAATCCGGTCCCTCCTTCTTTACCATTTCTACCGCTACGGAACCGTCGTCCGCCTGATCCACCAAAAGACCTTCGTCCTCCAGAATATCCACGGCGATTTCACGGTTTAATTCGTTGTCCTCGACAAGAAGAACCCTGCGGCCGGCAAGTTTTATTTTGGCCTCCACGATTCCCGGAAGCGTATCATCCGACTTCAGCGTACTTTCCACCGGTCTGAATTCCAAGTGAATCATAACCTTGGTGCCGACACCCAGTTCCGACTGAACGGTAATGGTACCGCCCATTCGGTCACACAGCTGCTTGGCGATGGCCATTCCGAGGCCGGTTCCTTCCTTGCCGCTCACGGTGGAAGATTCCGCCCGGGCAAACGCATCAAAGACATGCTCCACAAACTCCTCGCTCATGCCGATTCCGGTATCCTCTACGGTGAAATCATAGGCACCGTAGTTCTTCCTTTGGGCCTCCACTTCCCGGATGGTCCAGGTCACACTGCCGCCGGCTTTGGTATATTTTATGGCATTACTGAGGATATTTAAGAAAATTCGGTTTACATGCAGGACATCCGCGTAAACGATTCGGTTCTGAAGGTTCTCCTTCACCACCGTGAAATTAAGCTGATTGACGTCCGCGCCCGCTTTTACGATGTTGACAAGGTCATCCACGCATTGGGAGATGTCCGCTTCCGTTTCCTCGATTTCAATCTTGCCGTTTTCGATGCGTGCCATATCGAGCACATCATTGATAAGCTGCAAAAGATGATTGCTTGCAACGCTTACTTTTTCGAGGCAATCCTGCACCTTCTCGGTATCCTGTATGTATTTTTGTGCCATACCGCAAAAGCCGATGATGGCATTCATGGGTGTTCGGATATCATGCGACATATTGAACAGGAATACCGATTTAGCCGCATTGGCTTCTTCCGCCTTGCTACGGGCATCCATCAACTGCTTCTGGTATTCCTTCTCACTCTTAAGTTCGGCGTCCACATTTCGGAAACCGGCTACGATATGGGACGAATCGCTGCCGCCGTAGCTGAACTTAATCTGCCAGTATTCCTCATGTCTGTTCATGATAAACCGACAGTTATACAGATAAATATCTTTATTTTCAAGGTTTGCCCGAACAGTCTTAAGGCTGACCGCCTTTATAAACTCATCCCGCTCCTCGGGGGCCACAAACCGGGTCTCAATCAGGCGGAGACGATCGCCAAAATTCTTAATCTGGTCAAAGCCCGGCAGATACTGCTTCACGTAGTCCTCACAGTGATATACTATGTCCTCATCGTTTTTCGTATCGATGTAGCATACGCAGGCGAATTCACCGGCCATGGCGGAAAGAACCGACTGCATCTGGGCACTGTTATGGGCATCCGTTGTATTGACAAGAGTTCCGTAGAAGCTTCCCGTACGGCTCATAGGATCCCTTACAATACGACCGGAAGCATGGAACCAGTTCACATCGTTGTTCTTAAGGAACATACGGAACTCGGCATCATACTCCGTAACTTCACTGCCCTCCGCAATGGTATCCCTGAAGTGTTTGGCCACTCTTTCATACTCTTCCGGATGAATACAGCTCTTAATGGTATCCAGCTCATTCGGGAACTCACTCTCCGTCTGGTAACCCAGCATCTTACGGAATTCCTCCGACCAGGTTACGGAACGAATCGTTTCATTTTTTCCAAGTTCCATCTGCCACATGGCGGAATGGATAATATCATGGAGCATCTTGACATGCTCTTTTTCTTTGTCCAACTGATTCTGCAGCATGACCTGTTCCTCAAGCGTCTTAATACGTTCGAGTGTCATCTGCTCCAGCTCCTCTGCGTCATTGATATCAACGAAAATTCCGAAGAACTGCATCGGCATGCCGTTTTCATCACGCATGACGCTGCCGGTTGCACGGAACCAGCGGTAATCACGATTCTTTGTTTTTAGCCTTGCACGTACGTCAAATATGTACTTTCCGGTAACATCGGAAACCGTCCTGTGCATTTCGGGGAAGATGAAGCCCCGATCTTCGGGATGCAGAATCTCCGTTACGGCATCAAAGGTGTTCGGGAATTCCTCTTCGGACTGATAGCCCAGCATCTTACGGAATTCCTCCGACCAGGTTACGCCCAGCATTTTTCCTTCCGCATCATAATTCACGACCCACATGCCGGACCGTATGATGTCGTGCAGCATCTTATAGGCCCGCGTCTGCTTTGTAAGAGCTTCCTCCTGGGCCTTCTTCATGCGGACCTCGCTGTCGATACTGCGCCAGCCGACAATCATGGCATCAATCGGACCGTCTTCCGTCTTTCTCTCGCCGATAAACTTCATCTGGTAGTACTGAATTTCATCTCCAATCACGGCTCTGAAGGTGATATAGTAAGCGCTGTTTTTTTCAAGTTCCGAGAATACAAGTTCCCTGTGGATTGCTTTCATGAAGTATTCCCGGTCGTCTTCAAAGCAAAAATACCGGCCGATTGCAATTAATCGCTCGGAAAATGTCTGCATGGAATCCCAGTTCGGGATCAGGCTTTTGAAAATCGGGTTGGAACGGTAACTGATGGATTTATCAAGCGCACTGTCACTGTTCACAACTACATACTCCACCTCATCATAATTGCTGGCCAGGGCTTCCAGAACGCGGTTCTTGGTTTCCTGTTCCTGCTTTATATGCATCTCGTGATTGATGTTCAAAAGACCCACAACCGCATGGTCACTGTCCAGGCCACGCTGCACCTGCAAAGAATAATATACGGCTTCGCCCTCGGAAATATCGCGGATTACCACCGAATATTCCGCCGACTCCATCAGTCGCATCTTAATGTAGAAGGGCTGAATCATCATTTTGGCGGTTTCACGGTCTTCCGGATCCACATCGGTATCAATGTATTTGCTTAAGCCATCGTAATAATTTGTATAGATGTCGTACTTATAGTCAAAGAAATCGTTGGTATGGCAGATAATACGGGTAGAGTCCGTAACATTGACGTAATAAGCCAGGGTATACGTACCCATGAACAGTTCGGAGAAGGCCCTTGTACGTTCTACTTCCTCCATGTCAACTCCGACATTGTAACGGATGGAATGCACGCCGGTTACGTCCTGCTGATAGCCTTCCAGACGAATTCCGTTTGTATAGCTGTCGTTTTTGGTGCCCGAAAGACGGATTTCCACAATCTTTCCGGAAGGATGATTCCAGGAATACTGAAGCTCTATGTTCTGGCCTTCAATCATTCGGTTAATACCGTCTGCGACAAGGTCCACCTGTTCTTCCACAATTCTGGAATGCCAGGCCTCGTAGAACTCACAGGGATCGGAAATATCATAAATCATGAGCGTCTTTTTCATGATGCTGTCCGCATAAAAACGAGGCGGTTTCCCTTTATCAAGTTCCATCGCCCAGACACCAATATTTGAAAGATTCATAACCTTTCCGATTGAGTCAAAGATTTCGTATTGCTCCATACATCAATTCTCCAACGCTTTCAAAAACGCCTATACACAAACTCACCCAACAACTCTATGTTAATTACGCACATCATATCATATTGGTAGGCAACGAAAAATTAAAAACGCCGCTTTCCATGCCTTTCCATTGAAAAAAAAGGCATTTTTTGGTATTATTTGGGAGGTGGGGGAGACTCTTTACTACAGGAGGTATCCTTATGAATCGTAATATCATTGCTTACAGCGAGCAGGCATCTGCCTTCGCTGCATTTGAGGAAATCACAGATCAGATTTTTTCCGCATCCCAGGGACAGGTCCCCGAAGTTATTTTCTTCACAGCACCTGTTTCTTCTTTTGAAGAATTCTCGAAACTGCTCTATGGAAAGTATCCGGATTCCATTGTCTGCGGTTCCACTTCCTACATCGGTTTTTCCAATAAAGGGTTCAGTAAAACCGCAATTTCCGTATCCGCCATTATGAATAATGTGGAATGCTCCTGCGGTGTTATTAAGAATATACGAAGGAATCCCATGGCGTACAGCGACACGATTTTTAAGTCACTGCATTCGCTCTCCAGTACCGGCAATACCTGCTGCGTCGAGTTTACGACCGCATTTTCCGGCAGTGAGGAGCTCGTACAGGATACTTTCAAATCTGTCCTGAATGAATTCAATGTACCCGTATTCGGCGGCACCGCAGGTGCCGGAAGGGACCAGACTACGACCTATGTTTCCCTGAACGGCGAGATTTACGAGGAAGCCTGCGTGTTTGTTTTTATTCGAAACCTGCACGGCCGTATTCTTATTTATCGTGAGAATATGTTTAAGCCCACCCCGCATGTGTTTACTGCAACCGATGTGGATTGTGACGATCGTGCCGTTTACGAATACAACCATCGTTCCGCTGCCAGTGTGATTGCCGAGGCACTCCGCATTCCTCTGAATGATTTGCAGAGTGAGCTCAACATGCATCCCATCGGACGAATCGAAGGGGACCGAATCAGTATCACGGAGGTTGACAGGATTCACCCCGACGGACACATTACCTACTACTCCAGGATTTACAATCAGACGCGTTGCGTACAGCTTGAAATGGAAGATTTGAATATGGTATGGGCACGGACCCAGGGCATCATAAAGACTGCGATGCCTTCTCCTTCCTTCATGCTGGTAGTGAATTGTCTTTCCCGCTCGCGTTATTTTTTGAAAGAGAATCGTTTTGAAGAGTTCAACAATGTACTCTCCTCCTACACAAGCTTCATCGGTCTGTCGGGTTACGGAGAGCAAAGTGACTATACCCACCTGAATCAGACTATGCTGCTGGCAGTGTTTGAATGATTTTTTTCAAAGAGGATTTCTAATGGCAAGATTTAATAACGGCATAATATTCACAAATGACGCGTGCATCGGATGCAACAAGTGCATCTCCTTCTGCCCGGCTTCGGGCGCCAATATTGCTTTGGGCGTAGCCGGAAACATTCCCGGACTCGTGCAGCGCCACATCGAAGTAAATGACAAAAAGTGTACGCACTGCGGCCTCTGTATCAGTACCTGTTCCCACAACGCCCGTGGTTATAAGGATGACACCGACCGCTTCTTCGAGGATTTGAAAGCGGGTAAGGCCATTTCGCTTTTGGTGGATTCTGCCGTTTATTTTTCGCTCGGTTCAAAGATTCACAAGATTTTGGGATACCTTAAATTCTGCGGCGTGCAGCATATTTACGATGTCAGCTTCGGCAGCGATATCTGTGCCTGGGCGCATGTACGGTACCTGAAGGGGTACGTGAATACCGGAGAATATCCGAAGGCCTTCATCGCGCACACCTGTGCTGCCGTTACCGGTTATGCAGAGTCCTGTATGCCGGGTCTTTTGAAACGTATTATCCCCGTACAGTCTCCCATGATGTGTACCGCAACCTATGCTTCCAAGTACCTCGGGGACACTGCTTCTTTTGCTTATCTGAATACCTGCGTTGCCGAATATGACGAAGTGCACGGAGATTCGCAGAATATCGTATCCTACAATGTTACTCTTTCGCACCTGCTTAAGAAGCTTGAGGATATGGAGCTTGATTATTATAACGCAGCGGCAGACCTTGCTTCGGATGGCCCCGGCAGCCTCATTACCTTTGCCGGAGCATTCAAGGACTATGTTTCCCTCTTCTTCCCCAAGAGCTGCGTTATTACGCAATACAATGATTTCTCTGACTTATTGCATCAGATAGGAAACATGACGGATGATTCTTCGCACCCCCTGTTCACCACCGTGAATCTGTGTAAGGGTGGCTGTATCAGCGGCCCCGGAAATGATTTGAATGACTATGAAAAGGACTTTTTCCAGTCCTACAACGAAGCACGTAACAAGGCCTACACACGGATTAACAGCGAGAACTCCTATGATGCACTCTATGAAGAATTGTGCGCGCGTTATGAGAATCTCCATTATGAGGATTTTCTGTGTGATTTCACGGATTCCTATGTGCAGCCGTACCTGATTCCGGATGCTACCATTGAGTCCATCTTCCACGATATGCACAAGGACACACCCGAGAAGCAGCATGTAGACTGTGGTTCCTGCGGTTATGCATCCTGTCGTGATATGGCAATCGCGGTGGCCAACGGCTATTCCAAGATGACGAGTTGCATTCACTACATGAATGATGACCTCATGGCAAGCAGTTTCCGCGATACCCTGACGCCTCTTTCCAATACGCTTGGTTATTATATACATGCCGATGAGCTCTTAAAGAGGACACCCACCACGAAGTATGTGATTGCTTATGGAAATATCAATAAACTGGGAATCATCAATGAGCTCTACGGTAATTTCAAGGGCAACGCCGTTATTATGCGTCTGGCCGAGGAACTCCGTTCGCTGTTCCCGGAGGACCGCTCCGTTGTGGCCCGGTTCGGTGGCGGTATCTTCTGTATGTGTTTTGAATATACCAAAGAGAATATGGACAAGTTGGAATCCATCCAGTACTTCAACTTCCCCGAACTTATGCTGAATGCTCCGATTACGGTTCGTTTTGGCCTGTGCCTCTGCGAAGGAGCCGGCAACCTGAACAACAGCACAAACATGGCGGCCCATGCCTCTACCAAGTGTATGGACCGATACCGAAACTCCTACATTCTCTTCACGGATGATATGTTGAAGGAACTGGACACGGAGGCAGAAATCACTTCCGAAATGCATCGTGCCATGTCGAGCAGCGAGTTTGTTCTTTACCTGCAGCCGCAGTATCATCATGCAACCGGTGTTATGACGGGTGCCGAAATATTGTGTCGTTGGGTACGAAGCGACGGCGTCATTATTTCCCCCGGTGTCTTCATTCCCATTTTTGAGAAGAACGGTTTCATTCGAAACCTGGATCATTACATGTGGAAGGCTTCCTTTGCGCTTATAAAGCGTTGGATGGATGAAGGCCGTGCCATCATTCCTCTTTCCGTCAATATTTCGAGACTGTCACTGGTTGACGATGAGTTTATTGATGTCATTCAGAAGCTGCAGGACAAATATCAGATAGACAAGTCCCTTTTGCATTTTGAGATTACGGAATCCGCTTATGTGGATGCTTCTCAGGAAACGATTGCGGACCGTATACAGAAATTACGTGATTTGGGCTTTATGATTGCCATGGATGACTTCGGAAGCGGTTATTCTTCCCTGAATTCCTTAAAGAACCTGCCCATCGATATCCTGAAACTGGATATGGGCTTCTTTAGAGACAATCACAACACCGAACGTTCTCATACAATTATTGATTACATCGTCAAGATGGGACGTTCCTTAGGATATGACCTCATCGCGGAAGGCGTTGAGGAAACAAGTCAGGCTGATTACTTAAATCACACGGGTTGCGATATCATACAGGGTTACCTGTACGCCAAACCCATGCCAGTCGAAGAGTTCGAGAAGCTGATGTAACTTTTGGGGACGGGGGTTTTTAGCACAGGAAAGCAGTAAAGCGTTCGGGCACGCGCCCGAGCGCTTTACTGCTTTCCTGTGCTAAAAACCCCCGTCCCCACTAGGCTTCGTAGGTCGTTTCGAGATCCTTCTGCACCAGGGAGTCGACCATGATGCGAAGGGCGTACCACATGAAAACAAGGAGCTCGACTACAAAATAAATCGCATAGCCAAAATACAAATCATAAAACCACATAATCATGGAAACCGTGCCGGCTCCGGTCGTAATCAGCGCCAGAATTGCGGAACGGTTGTTGTAATCATGATTCTCAGGCGTCTCAAGATACGAATCTAACGCCATCATCGTCTTTATCATGGTGGTAACTTCCGCAATCAGTGCCAAAAAGTAGAAGCCGTAGGCCAGTCTGTAGCGCAGATTTCCGTTTAAGAAGAACGGCATCCACGCATTCATCAAACGGGTTATGATACCGATAATGCACCATTTGAAGACACTCTTCATGCGTGCATTGCTCTTTGTATGTTCGGGAAATCTCTCACGGAACCACTTGGAGGCATACATGATTAAAATGAAACCTGCAATATCGGAAAACAGGTCCATCTGCCATTCGTCTGTAACCACATGATTTATTACCATATTAACGGTCTCCGGTGCTTCCGAATGGAATTCCTCAAAGGCAGGATAGAAAAAGTATCCCATCTTGACGTCCACAATCAGAAGCAACAGACCTAACATTAAAAATACATATCTCTTCATACGCTTATGCCCACGGATCTTCTGCCTTCGGGACACGAATGTCCGGAAGAACGCCTGCAAGTTCCGTTAAAAACCACTCACCGGTTGAAGGCTTCGTGCGGAATGTCATGTAACGGTCGGAATCGGCACCGCTGGAGTGAACGAACAGATTGATACGTCCCTCTGCGATGCAGTCCTTGGAATGTGCACCCTCAATAATCTTGATGGTAAGGGGCATGGAAGGTGTATAGTTATTGTCCACCGTAGCACCCTCGAAATAGGAACGTGCGATGTAATCGCGCCCGCGAAGCATGTGCTCATCGATACGGGAGATGTCAAGATTGGACATCGCTCCGGGTCCCATCAGAAAATCGTACATCTTAAGGGACTCCTCTTTATTGTCCTTATAACCCAGCAGTACCAGCATGGAAAGAGCCGCTACTCCGAAATAATCCTTCATGGAAGCCTCCGGAAGTGCCTGCAGTTCCTCTAAGGTCTTCGGAACTGCCTGAAACGTAAAGCTCTTCGTTTGGGTATTCACAGCATGACTTATGCTGTTCCCCAGGTTATTTACGGCCTGGTTTGCAGCCCGGCTCGCCGATCTCTGTGCAGAGCTGACTGCATTACGGGTTGCGCTGCTGACAGTATTGGAAACTACATTCCCAAGTGCGCCTTTTAATGAATCAAACAGTGACATACTATTCCTCCTTCTCTGATTCCATCAGTTGCTTAAACTCCTCGCCGGTCAAGTGGTTGGCTGCCAGCAGAGCCTCGGAAACCTTTGTAATAATATCCTTATGTTCTTCGATTAATTTCAAAGTATACTGCATCTCTTCTTCCAAAATGCCGTTTACCCGCTCCACGTACTCACCGGCAATATTGGACTTAAGTACCTCATCCTGCTTTAAGGTCATGAGGTGTCCGTCAATCATACCATAGGTGCACAGAATCGAGAATGCATAATGTGTAGCGTGCTCAAGGTCGCTGGAAGCGCCCGTATTATTGGCCTTCTCGGTGCCAAAAAATACTGTTTCCGCCGCACGGCCCGCAAGGCTGGTACGAATCTTGCCGAGGAGCTCTTCCTTGCTGTAGTTGGGAACATCCTCCGAATTCGAATGCTGCATATAACCGCCGAAATTGCCGCGGGACTCGATTGTGATATAGGAAGGGCAATCGCCGCACAAATACGATACTACTGCATGACCCGTCTCGTGGATGGCCACGCTCTTGTAGTAATCCGGCTTGCTCTCGTGCTTCTCGCCGTACTGATATTCCTCAAGCGCATTCAGAAGGTCATGATCACCGACCGGATGTCCTTCCTTGGAAGCATTACGGTCTGCCAGTGCAATGATGTTCTGCAGTATTGCAAGGGACTGTCCGGGTGTACGTTCCGCAACATTTTTGATGGTTGCTTCGCTTACTTCGAAGTGTCTCTTGGCAAGCATCATGCTGATATATCTCTCACGGTCTGCCTGGTCGGGAAGATCCACCTTGATTTTATTGTCAAAACGACGCATGAGTGCTTCGTCCAGATTCGCAATGCCTTCGTAATCACTGCCGACGCCGTAGTTGGTGGCGGCCAAAACGAATACCGGCTTACGATTATCGGTACCGAAACCATCCAGCTCCGTAAGGAGTGCATTCAGCATGCTTTCACTGTGCGGATCGCTTCCGTTACGTTGCTTACCGATGGCATCAATCTCATCAATGAAGATGATGGCAGGGGCATAACGCTTGGCCCGCTTAAAGAGACGACGAATATTGGCCTCACTCTCGCCGACCCACATATTCTTGAACTCGGAAGCACTTGTGGAAATAAAGGTAACATCCGATTCACCGGCCATGGCTCTCGCGAGCATGGTCTTTCCGGTTCCGGGAGGTCCGTAAAGAAGGACTCCCTTCGGAGGCTTACCACCGCTGACAAGGAATTTCTTCGGGTTCTTAAGATAATCTATGAAGTATGCAAGTTCTTCTTTGGCCTTCGTAGCACCGATGACATCATCGAAGTGTACATTCGGACGTTCCGCCTCACTTACAAGGACATCACGGCTCTCCACATCAACGGCCAGACGCTTCTTAAGGTCATAGAAGTAAACGGTAATGCGTCCGTTCTCGCCGATCTGCTGGCGGGTCTTGTAGCTGATTACAAAGCCCTGCTGGCTGAAATTGCAGCTTTCCTTCTGCATGTAGAGCTCGTTCATAATGGAGTCGAAAATACGGCCGAAGGAATCCGCATCACGTTCGTTCACGTCGATGCAATCCGCTGCACCATCCTGAATGAAGGTCTTGCGGTCCATATCCGGAATCTGGTTGCCGTACTCTATAAGGTACAGCGGCATACCGGTTTCCGTTTCGGCCACCGTGTGGAAGAACTTCACACCTTCGGTTGCAAAATCGGAAATGGAAAGGATGTTCTGGCTGTCCGTCTCAAGTGCTCTGTAGAACGGATCGATGAATACTGCCGTTACATCCTGGTCCATGTACTTTTTGGCCTGCTCGATATCCTCAGCCCAGTAAATCTTGTATTTACTCTCGTCAATCTTGAGATGCTCTTTCAGTTCGGGTCCTACGAAGAAGAGAACCTCCGTCTTGCTTTGGTTCACAAAGAGGCGCTTAAGCTCGGGAGCCAGAGTCGACCAGTCAATATCAAAATGAATGCTCTTAAGTCCACTCTCAACCTTGCCGCGATCCAAAAGACGCATCAAATCGTACAGCTCGTTCTTTAAGAAATTGCCGCTCTGGTGCGTTGCGATACGGGCATCCATCTCACCGCCGCGGTTGTAGATAAAGAGCAGAGGCAGCTGTTCCGCATAGGTGATGTGACACTGATACGCATCATTCATGGAATCAACCACATTGCGGAAGGAATTATTCACAAGCTCCGTCAGGAAACGGACACTCAAATGGTTAAACAGTATGGTATTGCCGCTTGCAATACGGGAACAGATTTCGCTGGGCAGCTTCGGGTCGCCGGAGGAATCCTTCTCGCTCTGGATGGCATCCACAATCACTCGCTCGGGAAGCGTCGTTAAGTTCACGCTGCGGTCCTCGTACAAATCCTTGCCGAGGTTCGAGGTAAAGATAATAATCGTGTCCTTAAAGGAAGTATCCACATCGCGGTACACGTTCTTCAAAACACCTGAGGACAAAATCTGCAAAAACAGACGAATGACGTTGATATGTGCCTTCTCGATTTCGTCGAAAACAAGGATACACTCGGGATTCTCGCGTACAAACTTAACAAGATCACCTTCCTTGGCATTCGTGTAAATCTTGGAGGTACCGATGAGTTCCTCATGGCTCTGGTGTCCTGCGTACTCACTCATGTTGAACACGCGGAACGGGCGGCCGATTTCCTCTGCTGCGGTTTCAGCAAGCAGTGTCTTTCCTACTCCGGGAGGGCCAAAAAAGAAGTAGTAGGTTCTGGGGCCTTTCTTCTTCTCGTTGTTCTTAAATACCTCGCCCTGGAAAAGACCACGAACGAATTTCAAAACTGCCTGGTCCTGTCCTTTGATTACGTCAAGGAGGGAAGCCGTTAAGGAACGGTACTTCTCGGTTAAGGAGAACCAGTCCGCAGGATCCTCTTCATCCGAGGATTCTTCTTCGCCCGATTGTTCCTCAGACTTAGATTCCGGTTTCTCGGGTTCTTCCTTGGGAGCTTCCTCGGAATGGGAAGGCTTAGGCTCGGATTCAGATTTCTGTTCCGCCTTCGATTCCGTCTCCTTCTTGCTACTCATGACTTCGTCAAAATGCGCTTTTAACTTCTCTTTGATTTCAAATACATCATCCGCAACCTTGCCCTCGGCAAAGATACGCTTGATGTCGATGGAAGCCAGTCCGATTGCCTGTTCGAAGATTTCTACCGACTTGGTCTTCTCGGTAACTCCCTCAATAAAGCTCTCGAACTTTCTATAAGCCGAAGGTCTTTCGTCCCCGGGATAAATAAGGGGAATCAGGACCTGCAGATAATCCTTCAAAAGCTGAAGATTCAGTTTGGACTTCTCGGCACTCTTTCTGACTTCGGCAATTTCTTTCATTTCCTGCGAACTGAACAGATTGCCCAGAGCGGTTTCGTCCATAAGAAGGAGCTTTACATAGCCGTATATAACGGATTCGGGAGCTTCCTTTTTGTCACCGGCACCGCGGACAAAGCTCAACGCAGTGCTTAAGGTGTTTTTGTCTTTTACAGCCATAATGCATATACCTCACATACTAACAGGGATAAAAACACAGCATGGCGGGCACACGGAAAAGAACTTCCGTATACCCGCCATGTAAAGGTCGTTATTATTAAGACCACATAATCTTCATGAACTCAGGATATACATCGTCTACGATGTTCGTAGTACGAATCATCAGTTCATATACTTCTGCTGCGCAGGAATCAAGCTGAATTACTGCATCGCACTCAGCTACAATCTCGCCGTCTTTCTCATTGACATCAAACTTAATCCAACGATACTTGCGGTTCATCTCGCTACATGCCTTGTACATTGCCTCGAACTTGTTCTCGGGAACCTTTAAGAACTCACGGCCCTCGATATGTACATCCTCGCAGTCATCCCCGAAGGAGAAATAAATCTCGATGCGGGTATTGTCAAGTCTCCAGGAAGCAAAAACGCACTCGTCGTTATCTCCCATAAGCTTATAGTTCAAATTCTCGCTCTCAAGCTGAGCGACAAACATCTTTGCTGCTGCATTTGCCATAACCAATTCCCTCCTAGGTCCACATTGCTTTCATAAAAGTAGGATAAGCGCCGGAAACAATACGGTTCATACGTCCCATAAGTTCCATGCACTCTGCTGCGCAGGAATCAAGCTGAATCACAGCATCTACCTCGCCGACAATTTCGTGCTCCGAGGTATCAACGTCAAACTTAATCCAACGATATTCCTTATTCATTTCATTACAAGCCTTGTAAAGGCAATCTTCCTTGCCTTCCGGAACCTTGCAGAAGTCACGTCCCTCTACATGGACGTCCTCACAATCCTCACCGAATTCGAAATAAACATCGAGATCGGTTCCTTCCAGATTCCAAGAAACAAGTACGGTCGCACTGTCGTTGAACTTGTAACGGATATTTTCAGCTTCAAGCTGTGCAATAAACATTTTAGCTGCTGCATTGGCCATGTTCGTATCCTCCAATATATATTTAAATATTCACAAATACAAATAATATTATAGCAAACTACGGAATGTGTAGCAAGTCTTAATAAGGCCATCCGTAGTGTAAAAGCATCTTAGAAACGTACTCGCCGCCTATGGGTGTTCCTGCCAGATACGGGTAATAAATGCCAAAAACAAGTACGGCCGGTATCAACAGGAAATACATCCAGAACCGTTTGTCCTTTATATCCTTAATATCGAGACTGCTGCGCGTAATCAGAAGCGGCAAAAACAGTGACGGTACGAAGTACTGGTAGATAAAGGTGGTTCGCGAAATGAACATCCAGGGAACATACATCGTGAAAAAGCAGGTCAGAAGGAAGCCTGCACCGCGATCCTTTTTGGCCACGAAGCGGAAGCACTGGTAAATAAGTGCTGCCAGTCCGGCAATTGCGGTAAAAGGATTCATAAACGTAATGACGCAGTAAATCATGCCCCGTGCATCCGTGTCGTAAGCATCCACCAGCGGCTTATAGTCAATCAGCCACTGATACCAGCGGGAAGAATACGGGTGCGACTGAGTGACGCCCTTATGATAGCTCAGCATGTCCTGCGAGTTCTTGATGCAATGCTGCAGGAGACTCTTGTCCGGATATACCTGTACAAAGGGAATATAGCTGAGAACGTAGATGGTAAGCGGCACAACCACGAACGAAATCACGCACACTAAAGCGGTAATTCTTACATAGCGACGTTCCTTTCCTACCGCGGACAGACCGCCTATCTTCCGCATAAAGCCTGCAAAAAACAAAATTGCCATGCCCAGGATTGCATAGATACCGGTCCATTTGGTCGCCATGGCGAGGCCGCTCGAAATACCTCCGAGGCCCAGCCAGGTGTATTCCACCTTCCATCCCTCACTGCGTTCCGTAATCAGGTACATGTACATGCAGAAGAACATGCACAGGACGAAGAAAGCAACGATAATATCGATGGTGGAAATACGTGCCAGGGTGAAGTTCATAAAGCCCGTGCACATAAGCAGCGTCGCATAAACCGCGTATTCCGTGCGCTTAAACATCATAAGTGCGAACACATAGAACAGCGGTACCATCAGCGTACCGAACAACGCACAGGTAAATCGCCAGCCGAACGGATTCATGCCAAACAGCCGGATTCCGATGCCAATCAGGGACTTTCCGAGAGGCGGATGCGTGTTTTCGTAAATCGGGAGGTCATGCACGAACTCATAAGCGGTACGGCCATGATAAACCTCATCAAACATGGACCCGTCGTAGCAGGTCGGATAGCCCGAAAACAGTTCCTGTTCATCGAACAGTTCGGGATACTCGCTCGCATTTGCAGGCAGGAGCGGATTGCCGTTCACATCGGTAATCACAAGCTCATTGGCCTCGCAGTTTTCGTTCTGCAGTACCATGCCCAGGCAGTACAGGTTCGTATTCACATCCACGCTGTTCCAGGTCATGCAGGAATGAAATGCCTCTTTTTCAAGAATCGTCTCCCACTCCTGCAGGTCAGCATCATAACGGAAGAAGCTGAACTCACAGTCTCCCTTGTACCCGAGGAACATCCATACCTTGCCGACATCCACATACTCGTCAAACTCAAGTACAATATCTCTGGACGCATTCACATCTAAATTTATGTGGGTCTCCGGGGCCTCATGGCTTCCAAGCCGAACAAACAGCAGGACGCCAAAAAGAACCGTGAAGCAGGCCAGCAGAATCAGGTCCTTTTTCGTAATGTGCGGTTTCTTTGTATTCAAGTTCTTTCTCCTTTATTTCCCGGCAGGTTCTGCGGGCTCTGCCTGTTTCTCGATGGGCTTCTCTTCGGGCTCTGTACGGTTTTTGAAAATGAAGTACGCGTAGTAGCAGAAAAGCGCGATATTGAACATGGTCAACAGCTTCAAATCGTAGCCGTCATCCGTCAGATAGTAGCCGTAGGTCATCATATCAATACACAAAAGGCCGATGCAGGGAAGAATCAGCTTTTTGTTGAGGGCTGCCAGTACAATTGAAAGTACCACGAACAGATAACTGTAACGTTCATGCATGTTGGGCATGGTCAGGGTTGCGAAATAGGTACTCAGGAATGCGAACGTAAGCATATCCGTTGCACTCAGCTTCTTAATCTTACGAAGGCAATACAGGAAACAGATGCCAAAACCACAGATAGCCATAACGGAGCCTGCGGAAGAATTCGGAATCAGGTTATCATTGGAATTCTGCGTCCAAAGGCCATAAATGCTCGGATAATTCAGCGTAAGACGATTGGCGTAGGTATTGGTCTGGTTCACATAGATAAGGAACACATCCCTGATGGGACGTCCCTGTAAAATACCGCCCAGAGAAGATACAAACATCACAAGCGGAATGTAAATAAAGTCAAGGAGTGAAATCTTTTTATTCTTCACATAAAGCAGGATAATAAACGGAAGAATAAAAATGGACTGAAGCTTGAAGGCAAAAGCAAAACCGTAACAGATAAAGGCGGCTATGTCCTGATCCTTCATCAAAAAGTAAATCGTAAACACGCAGAATGATGCGTAAATGGAATCACACTGTCCCCACATGGAACTGTCAAAAATGACCGTAGGAGCAAGCAGAACCACCATGTATACGATGCAGGATACATAGCGGCGGTTCGTAAGCAGCTTTGTGATTTTGTAGCAGCCGATGGCAAGTACAAAGTCAAAAAACACCGAGATGAACTTGCAGGAGTTGAGTCCTTTGAACGGCAGATATGTGCAAAAAGCAATCAGGGTCTGGTACGGAATTCCGTAATCGCCCACCTGCTCTCCGAGGGCCTTAAGACCGCCCCGGTACCTTATGGTATCAAACCAGGGTTCGATGAAGTATATGGCATCCGTGCTCTCAAAATTGCGCAGCTTATATCTTGCGAGAAGTGACAGCAGGCTGATGATAATCATCAACAGCACGGTTGCGTTTTTCTCCGCCCATTCTATGAATTTTCTCTCATACTTGTACATGTTTCTTACCTCTTATGTTACGTATTGCTTGGTAGATCTTCTGAAATAATCCGGTTACGGCCGTGTTGCTTGGCGTAATACAGGCGTCCGTCCGCACAATTCACGATTTCCTGGGCATTCTCGCCCTCTCCCTCCGAAACACCGAAGGACATGGTAACCCGAATGGTCTGGTCCTCCGAGCAAATGGTCATGTCCCGTATTTCCGAAAGGATGCTCTCCGTTTCGGACGCCGTCGCCGAAAGATTCTTTTTGTCGAAGACAAGAAGGAACTCCTCGCCACCCCAGCGGGCCGCAAAGCCGTTGCCCTGCATATGCTTTTTTAGGACTGCTGCCACTGCCTTAAGAACATCGTCCCCGGCATTGTGTCCGTACGTATCGTTTACCTTTTTGAAAAAATCAATATCGCCGATTACGACGCTGAATATCTCGCCGGTGTCCTTCCTGCGCTCTACGATCCGTTCGATGGCAGGTACCGTGTAACGACGGTTATATAGTCCCGTAAGCGGATCCGTTTCCACGGAGGCCCGGATACTTTTTTGCATGGAAACCGCCGAACGGCCGATATCGGAAAGCTCATCATGCCGCTTAAACAGACTCACATCCAGGTCAGTCTGCAGATTGCCTTCGGCAACGTGATTCATGAATTGCTGTATCTTTTTTAAGTCATTTGTAATCAGTTTGGTCTTGCGGTAGGTGTACCAGATTGCGATACCCACGCCCAGGGCGGCCAAAACAAGGATGGGCCATATTCCACGCCACAAGGACGTCGTCAAATCCGAAACTTCCCTTGCAACCTCAACCATACCAATCACACCGCCCGTGCTATCCGTGATGGGCTCATAGAGCACAAGATACTCTCCGTTGCTGATTCGGATGTCGCGGTAAAAAGCTTCCGTGCCCGCATTCAGTACGGTTTCGACCGTTGCTGCATTGATGCCCGTGCCGGTGATTTTCTCTCCCCATTCATTCTTAAATGTGGTGAACACACGCATATCCTTATAGAGGAGCGAAATCTCGGTTTCGGTCGCAGCGGCGATTTGATCCACGATGGAATATTCCCACATAATGTCCGCATCGCCCTTATACAAATCATAGGTTCCGCTTCCTGTCTTGACAAGGCGGAAATCACCCGGTGCACACTCTTCATATTCCTGTAAAAGCAGTCCCGCCGTACGCTGCATCTCCTCCCGGTAGGAATCGCACAGAGTATTCCGAAGGCGGAAATAGCAGAATATCGTGATGATGAGGCCTATAAGCAGTACCGGGAACACCGCCATGGCCAGCATTTTTCTGTATAAACCCTTATTTTTCATACTAATCCTTTATATTTCACTAAACTTCAAAATCGAGGCATACACGGCTCTTTGTAAAGGGGCGGACCGCACTGTCGGCCACTGCCACGTGCTCGGGATGTCCCGAGTAGCCCTTAAGGGCCTCTACGCTTTCGAAGGAGGATTCCAGCATGACATCCGCATTCGAACTTGAAAGCCCGTTTGTAAATACTTTGATATCGATAAGGCCCGGAATCCGTCCTTTCAGACCTTCAAGGCCTTCCTTGATTCCTTTCTTGATTTCGTCGCATTTTGCGCCGGAATACTCGTCCTTAAGTTGCCATAAAATAATGTGTCTTACCATTTCTACTCCATTCTCCGCGCTTTGGCGGCAGCATTTTATTTCACGCAGCCAGCTCTACATGCCCAGTGCGCTGATAATCTCGGGAAGAAGTTGTTTTTTGCGGCTCATGACGCCGGGCATATCATAGGTCAGCTCGGAAATCAGAGTGTATTGCAGGTGCTTGAGGCACCGATGGCGTGTGCAAAGAAGAACGCTGTGCTCGGTGAGGACATCCGTTACCATCAGGACCGCCAAATCCAGCGTGCCGTGGGTACGATACTCGTCGAGTGCCTTTAAGTAGGACTCGCGGTAATCCTCCATATCATGCAGCGTGGTGACTTCGCATTGGGCGATGCCAAAACGAATGCCGTGCTCGGTGTAGCTCTTGAAGTCCGAAGAGATTGCATCGAACGGGTCGCGTGCCTTCAAGCCTTCCACGCCGGAGAACATGCTGATGCCAAACTCCTGCATCTCCTCGCCGCACAGTGTGGCACAGCGATGCGCTGCTTCCACATCCATGTCTGTGGTCGTAGGGCTACGCAAAATCAGGGTATCGGCGATGATGCCGGTCAAAAGAACACGGGCGGTACATGCATCCGGTGTAAGGCCGTGCTGCATGAACTGACGATACACAATGGTGCAGGTCGAGCCCAGTGGTTCGGCATCGATATATATGGGCAGGTCCGTCTTGACGGCGTCCAAGCGATGATGATCCAGAATTTCCACAATCTCAGCGGTTTCGATGCCGCGGATACTCTGTTTCGGTTCGTTGTGATCCACCAGAATCACCTTGTGCTTCGGCGTTTTCAAAAAGCAACGGCGTGTGACATAGCCGACATAGCCCTGCTCGCTCATAACGGCCAGACCACGCTTTTGGGAAGACGAAAGCTGGGACTTGGCATCCTCGAACATATCGGTGTCCATGCAGGGTGCCTCCTGATCCCGCATGATGTCGCGAACCAGCGGAACCGCATCGATTACGCCATGCTCCGAGAGTGTCTTCATGGCCCAGTGGGAAATATCATCGACACTCAGAAGCCCCACGAATCGGTCGCCGTCGTAAACCGGCGTCACGGATGGATTCGAATCATCATAGGTAAGTGCCAGTTCCGAAAGCGGTGTGGTCAGTTCAATATGGGAATCTTTGGTTAACATAACATCACTGACCTTGGGATAAATGTCACGCATATAAGGTGGAATCTGAATGTTCAAAGATTCCAACACCTTGCGGGCCGTCTGACTCAGATGTCCGCATCGTACTGCGACATAATTATTTTCAGAGTCGATTTTATTTTTCAGCACGGCGAATGCATACGCACTGCACACGCTGTCCAAATCCGGATTTCGATGTCCCGTAATAAAAATGTCGCTCATGGTAATCTCCTACTTTGTTAAATGAACTGGAAGGCACAGAAGGCTGCGTAAATCAGGAGCAACGTGATGCCCTGCCAGCGGTAAACGCGGCCCTTGCTCAGTGCGGGTAAGCACATAAGAAGCATGACTGCCAGCATAACCGGAATTTCGATGACAAAGGATGTGTTGTAGCCCATGAACAGCTTCTCACAGGGTACCTTGAAGGGTGCAATCGTGGTTGCAACACCGCTCACGAGCACGAGATTGAACAGATTGGCTCCGATGATGTTGCCCAGCGACAAATCGCTGTGGCCCTTCACGAGGGAAGTGATTGCGGTCACAAGCTCGGGAAGGCTGGTGCCGAGTGCTACAAAGGTCAATGCGATGACCGTGTGCGGAACGCCCAGTGCCTCGGCGATTAAGGTTCCGTTGTCTACAAGTAAATCCGCACCGACTGCCACGATGGCTGCGCCAACAACAAGCATGCCGATTTCAAATGCGATGGTGTCGCGGCGGATGCCGAGGAAGCGTTTGGGTTGCTCAGTCGTCTCCTTGGGGGCGTCTGCATCCTGTTTGGTTCCGGCCCTCATTTCCTTTTTGGCGTCCAGGACGCATAAGGTCATATAGGTCAAAAAGCCAAGAAGCAGGATGATACCGGTCGTGCGGCTGAAATAACCGGTCGTATAAGCAATTCCCACATAAAATGCCGCTGCGGCAAAAAAGCAGAGTATGGGCTTTATGATACTCTTTCTGGGAACAATGCTCGGATTGAAGGTCATCGTAATGGCCGCAATCAGGGATGTGTTGCAGATAATCGAGCCGATTGCATTGCCGTAAGCGATTGCGGAGCCGCCGTCGCCGCCTGCGAGGGCGCCACCAGCGGAAACCATAACCTCCGGAATGGTAGTGCCGATTGACACGACCGTTGCTCCAATCAGAATTTCGGGCATATGGAAGCGATGTGCGATTTTGGATGCTCCGTCCACAAACCAGTCACCGCCGAAAATCAGTAAAACAAGCCCTATAACAAATAAAAGTATTTCAGTAAATAATTGCATGATAAATAACACCTCCGTGTAGAATACCATATCATTAAATTATAGCCGAAATCCTTGTCGCCCGCAACATCGACTCTAGGGGAGACTCTAGGGGACGGGGGTTTTTAGCACATGAAAGCAGTAAAGCGTTCGAGGCAATGAGGGCGCTTTTGCTTTTTGGCCCGGTCCCTTTTGCACATGGATGCGTACTTCTGCACGGGGCATGTCTTTTGTCCGAGGCAACGCCATCTTAAAAGAAAAATCGGCTCCTGCGGGCCGAGCGAGAACAATTTCATATAGAGACGAATTGCGCTCCGCGTTATGCGTTTGAGCAGAATTGTGGAAGCGTAATCAAGTAAATCGTACGGTTCCTTGGGCCTTAGAGAAACAATTCCATATAGAGACGAATCACATTCCGAGTTATGGTTTTCTAAGTGTTTTGAGTAGTATTTCGGTAAGTGACGCAACCGGCCTCTACGCGCCGTCCGTGTCGCGTATCGGCCTCGCCCGACCATCCGGGTCGGCCGTTGCTGCGTACTCACAAAACACTAAGAAAACCTATAACTCTCCATGAATCGATTCGCCCTATATGAATTGCTTTTCTTCGGCCCCGGGGAGCCGATTTTGTTATACCGTGACAAGGGACACTCCTCGTGACAAAAGGAACGTCCCCGGTGCACCTCCTAATCCAGTTGTCTACTCCTTACATTTCCACAATGCCATTGGATGATTCTTCACTCTTTCAACTATCTCTGCATCTTCAAAAAGTAACTCTGGCATATACTTTTTCTGTTCAAATTTATTTAGATATTCCTGCTCCCCAGCAGTTAAGACCATAAGGCTTTCTATGTAATCCTTTGCTAGCTTTTTTCTCTCATCTAACTGAAAATTGTCTTTCTTATTGAGCACTGGAAATAAATCTCGCCTAATTTTATTGAAATCAAGCGTATTAATTGCTGATGTATCAAACGATTTATTAAACGAATCTGCTGAAATTGACATATAGAATACAAAGCATTTTCTAAACAAATCTCTCTGGTCCTCAAATAAGCCTTCTGACATCATATTACACCAATCATACAAATCTCTGGCTGCTGCTCTTGTAATTAGGGCATTTCCTTTGGCTGCGAATATTTCTATTGGATTCACCATTCGTATCTGCAATCCATCATCAAAAGTCTCAGGCAATATATTTCTATACACTGGTTCAAAAATATGTGCTCGAAGAGAATAATTTAGCTCGATTTTTATCATATCCCGATTGCCACCGGCATTCTGATAATTATAGCGAAATGCATCCAAGCTATGACTGAATCTAGATGCATCTGATATCTGATACCCTTCAGATTCCATATATGCTTTAATCGCGTCAGTTATTTTGGCGCGGCATTCAAGCATATCTTCTCTGCTATCATTAGGCGTGTAATCCATATCAATATCTACAGATAATCTTGGCAGATTAAACACGGTAAGGTTAATTGCTGTACCGCCCTTTAAGAGCAAATGCTCCCTTAGGAACTCGTCCTCATTCAAGAATTTAAGTATTTCTTTTAATCGAAGCACTTTCTCAAAGGTATCTCTCACAAAGCCACTTTCTGTGGCCATTCTTCCAAGTTCAGCTCTATTATATTGTGGCATCACCCATCACCCCATTTTTCAAATTATGAATATTCTCTGGAATCACAAGCTTCCACTCATCAACATATCGTCCATCAGACATATCCTTTGTCAGGTAACGTTTACTCTTTCCAATCTGGCTTTTACAAGCCTCAAAGAATTCATCTGACAATCCCATCTGTTCCTTGTGTTCCGAGAGCAAGAACACCATCTTCTGATATAGGAACTGATTAGACAAGAGTTCTAAATATTTCAACACTCTTTTCTCCTGCATTCGTTTCATGCTTCCAATATCCTGAAGCACTTCCTCAATTCCGGCAATCTTGTCCATATCCTTTACACTGTCTACCAAGGTTCGCTCCAAATTGGTTATACGAATTCCACCACTTAAAGCTGGCGTTTCCACTCCTTCCATGTCCTTAGAAGCCACATATCGATAAGTATATCCGTCAAAATCAAATTCTCGAAAGCTAGTTTCTGAAGCAACATAGACGTCATAATACACCTGGTCAGTTATCCCGTAATATTCCATAGCTGTATGGTGAGACACATAAGATGTTGGCGTAATCTTACTTGCTATCTGAAATCGATTGGCGACAGGAGCTCCAGTCTCGCCACTGATGCAGGTATACATATTGTTGCGGATTTTTGCTACCATTCCCTCTTTCATCAGTCGTTTGATTGCAGATCGAGCACTATCATTATTATTGTAATATTTATTTACATCCTCCACAGTAAATACAGGAGTTTTCAATAGTTCAAAATACAAATTCAAGATCACCACCTCCATGTTATGCAAATCAACTTGGGTTATGTATAAACTATTTTGTAATTATTTTAAACCTAATATACTATCATAATTTTATTTAGTCAAGTTTATTTTCTTTTCACTATGGTTTGTGAGGATGTTGAATTGCTGTAATTTTAAACTATCGCAGTTTTTCTCGCAAAATATCAATCCGTTTTGACAATTTGCGTTTTGTATTTTTTGTCCACAAACTTGTTTATGACATATTACTTAAATAAGTTTATCCTTCAGACCTTAATAGTATTCTTTCCCATACCCCCGATTACATACTCGATATGTGTATAATTGCCCCCAATGAAAAAGGACCAGCTCCCACTGCTCCTCTCCCTCTATCACATCACCGCAAAGCCTTGCTATTACTGGGGTTCTAAGAGAATTGGCATAATCTGCCGTGGCTGATGAACTTCCAAAAGCTTCGCCAAAAACTACGTCCAGTACGGCTTCTGGTCCTTGTGGGT
The DNA here is from genome assembly GCA_045617725.1 of Lachnospiraceae bacterium. Lineage (GTDB taxonomy): Bacteria > Bacillota > Clostridia > Lachnospirales > Lachnospiraceae > JAZLJD01. The sequence continues at coordinate 30,178 of JAZLJD010000036.1, read as the reverse complement.
GTAGCCCTTAAGCCGATTCCTGTAAATGCCGATCTGCGTCTCAAACATCGCCGCGTCCTTGGCCTTAAGGGCTCCCGCTGCCTTCAGTTCCTCATATCGCGCCTCAAGCTCCTTAAGCGCAGCCTGGGCGTTGTCCTTGTAGTTATTCGACATATTCATGTTGATGCGGTCGATGTAGGTCTCCAGTTCCCGCTCGTACTTGCTCTTAAATAATCCCATGGTAGCTCCTATTGTTGCCTAAAGGCATAGTCTTTTTCTTGTTGCTACTACGATTATAACCTCATACGCATACACTTTCAAACTCTTGGGGACGGGGGGTTCTGACACATTAAAGCGCGAAAGCGGCTCCACCCAGGCCTTGCTCGAACAATTCCATATAGAGACGAATCACACTCCGAACTATGGTTTTCTAAGTGTTTTGGTAAGTCTATCGTTCCTGACGCAACCAGCCTCTACGCGCCGTCCATGTCGCGTATCGGCCTCGCCCGACCATCCGGGTCGGCCGTTGCTGCGTACTTACAAAACACTAAGAAAACCGATAGTTCTCCGTGAATTGATTCGTCCTATATGAATTGATTCTCGCCTCGGCCCGCCGGAGCCGCTTTACCGCTTTAATGTGTCAGAAACCCCCGTCCCCACTAAAAAACCCGGCATCCGAAGATGCCGGGGGCGCAAGCTTTCGCCAAAAACTATTTAGTTCTTCTTGGTAATGATTACCTGAGGATCTACTTTGCGGCCAAAGCAATCCGTTACGGTTACGTAGCCTTCCTCCATGTAAAGGGAAGGGAAGTACTCAGGGCCGTACCATGCAACACCGGTACGCTTTACTTTATCTACAGGTATCTTAACGCTTACGGTGTAACCCTTGTACGGGTAGGTAACATTGGTATCCTTGCCGGATTGCTGGAATTTGTAGTCCAATAAGTCGGGAATGGAGAACCAGCCGATTCCGGTGAACTTAACTTCGGTGCTGTCCTTGGTTTCGGTGATGGTTGCATAGGTAGACTTACCGCCGTGCCACATAAGTTTGGTTACGTTCGGGTCATCCGTGTTCCACTCGATGTAGGTAGGATCAGGAGCAGGATCAGGATTCGGGTTCGGATTGGGATTCAAAAGATCACCCAGTCTGCCCAGGTTCAGGAAAACATCGGCATAGTATCCGCCGGTAAAGTTAGTTTCCGGACCCGTAAAAACAGACGCATTCGTAGTAAACTTTGTAAGGTAAGAACGATGATGAAAATATTTCTCATACGGATAAGCCAGCTCAACTTCAACTTGTAAGACAATAATACTGTCTTCATCTATATCTGTTTCACTCCACTCAAGATAATGTGCTTCTTCGTCATAAACAAGGATACCGAAATCGCATTCGTCTCTAGCGATATAGTCGGGGTCTATTCCTGTTATTTCAAGATATTCATTATATGTATCCGAGTCATAGCACCAGTTTTCATTTTCTCCAAATAAATGGGTATTTTCTTTTCCCTTAAGTAATGCGGCAATACCGGCTTTGTCGACATTAATACCCCAACCATCATTAGATACAATATCCGGGAGAACGTCAAAGACACAGCCTAAATCCAGAAAAATATCTGCATAGTAATAGTTCTCACCAGCAACATAGCCACTGCCGCACTCGTCTTCTTCAATCGTTGCATTTGCAGTCAGTTTGTCTAAGTATGTAGCTTCATAAAATTGCTTATCCGAATCCGGTTCTGTAATAAAAGTAAGCATCATTCCAAGCTGATTAGTGTAATATACGTACTCAGGCTCATCCGAGAAGAACCATTCGTCCTCCATCCAGTTATAACCTGTAAAAGACAATTGATAATAACCGATTTCATTAAAATCCAACCCTGTTACCGTCACGCAATCCCCAATTATGTTCCAATCACACGTATAATTGTCGCCTTCAAATACTCCGGTATTTACATAACCTTGGTCATCCAGTTCGAACAATTCTCCGATTGCATCGTAATCAACCGTAATAGACCATCCGTCCGCATCCACGATGTCCGGTATCGCAGCCTGTGCCTCAAGTGCAGGACTGCCAACCAATCCTGCAACCATTGCTATCGACAAGATAGCTGAAATCCATTTCTTCATCTTCTTCATTATTTTTCTCCTTTCACGCCATACGGCCAGAATTAAGAATAGCACATTTGTGACACGGAGTAATCCTTTATCCCCACTATTAATTTTTCGTTAAGTGATGGGGGACGGGGGTTTCTGACACATTAAAGCGGTGAAGTGGCTCCGGCGGCCGAGGCGAGAAGCAATTCATATAGGACGAATCAATTCACGGAGAACTATCGGTTTTCTTAGTGTTTTGTAAGTACGCAGCAACGGCCGACCCGGATGGTCGGGCGAGGCCGATACGCGACATGGACGGCGCGTAGAGGCCGGTTGCGTCAGGAACGAAAGACTTACCAAAACACTTAGAAAACCATAGTTCGGAGTGTGATTCGTCTCTATATGGAATTGTTCGAGCAAGGCCTGGGTGGAGCCGCTTCACCGCTTTAATGTGTCAGAAACCCCCGTCCCCATAAAAAAACCGGCATCCGAAGATGCCGGGGCATGCTCAATCCTTATATTCCTGCAGGCAGGCGGTGTAGTCCGCGTAGTAGCCGAAAGCGGGCTCGATGCTATCCATCACAAGGTTCAGGTCCTTGTAGCCCTTCTTGTCCATCAAAATGTAGCGTTCCTCTTTGCCCAGATAGTACTTCATGATGTAAGCAATGCGCTTCTTCCGGTTCAGGGCCTCCGTTTCCGCCTCGTCATACGCATCCGCCTCGGTCCATTCTGCGGATCCGTAGAAATAGGCTTCCGACGCCACGATGCACCATTCCCTGCAGACCGCTTCGCCATCGCGTGTCGTCATGCGACAGAAGGGGTATTCGTAATACGTGCTTGTGCTTCGGAACAGAGGTATTTTCCAGTCGATAACCCGGACCTCGCAGACCGAGACCTTGCCCTCTAAAAGGCTCTGGGCGAATTTCTTTTTGGCGCCGCCAAAAAGACCCTTGCTGTACTTAAGTTCCGCCTCTCTCTGGGCCGGAAGCGGCTTAAACGGTAAATCATGTACGCTGATTGTTTCCATTCTGTCCTCCTCGTTTGTCGAAAACCTATAGTTCGGTTGATTTGTACGCGTTCTTCAGGATTCGAATCAGGTCGTTAAAAGGGATGTCCATGTCATTGTCAATCCACTTGTTCAGCATGCTGAACATGCCACCCACGCTGTAGGCCATAAGGTACGGGAGCTCCGTGGGGTTCCGCTGTGTGATTTCCTTCGAGTGCACCGATTCGAACACCTGAAGCGCGTTCGACTCAATGTAACTGAAAAAGTCCCCGATGATATTCTGCTTCTTCATCAGGAGAAGCACCTCCCGGTTCTTCTCGCAAAAATCAAAATAGCACTGCACCACATCCCAGTAGCTATGGCGATTCTCCGCCTTCACTCGTTCGTAGATTTCCGTAAACCACAGCTCGTACTGATACTGCAAGACATCCTCTTTCGCGTCGAAAAGGCGATAAAACGTCCTCCGTGTAAGCCCGGATGCCTGGGCAATCTGTGTAATCGTGATATCCCGTAAATCGTACTGCTCCATGATGGTGAAGAGTGCGTTCGCCATCCGTTTCTTCGACTTCTCTGAAATTTTGCGGTTTGTATTGTTCATATATTTCCACCTCTTCCGGCTCATTGTATGCCCATGTGTGACACGTTAGATAAGCCAAATAATTTCGCACAAATTCATTTTATTATGCAAGTGAATGTTATGCAAGTGTGACACATTAGAAGAAGCAAAAATCTCTCTTGTGCCGCTAAGAGCGGCGGCGTCTCTCGCCTTCCCTGTAAACCCGAACGCCGTGCTGCTCCGGTCCCGCGCAAATTCCCTTAATGAAAACTGCTTCGCACATATCATAAATTCCGTATTCGTCGTTCATGGTTACTCCAAGGCCTTGGTTTGTTTTGTTTATTTTCTTTCGGTATGGGGTAACATACCTCGTCATTTCTGTAGTTAAATGGCGATTCAGGGTATTATTTTTTTACAAAATTCGTGTTTAGTACCCTGAATCCGTGTTTTTCGTTCTACAGCTTATCATATTTCGTGGCAACGCCGCGGGCTTTCTCGACCGGGTATTTAGCCTCGTTTTGGTCCATTTTTGCGTTGACGATTTCGTCAACATCAAGGCCCAGCTTGTCCAACATGTTCTGGCAATATACGATTACATCGGCCAGTTCCTCACGAACTTCGGAAAGGTCATAACCGTCATCGCTCCACTGGAAGCACTCCAGGAGTTCATTCGCTTCTATGGAAATAGACTTGGCGAGATTGGCGGGGGAGTGAAACTGATCCCAGTTTCTGTCCTCCGAAAACTTTCTGATTCTATCAATTGTGTCTTTTTGCATGTTCTACTGCCTCCCTTAAATAGTCCGCCAGCCCCTTGTCAGTACAATACACATAGCATCCCTTCATACCTCTGGTCATTAAGGTTCGATATGTATTTTTTATGATTTCATCCGCTCGACGACGGGCTTCTTCCGGGTTCTCTTTTGCGAGCGTCTTGATGCCCTTCAATGACAGATCCGTGCTTGCCCGCTTTGTATAATCAGTAACGATGTGACCATCCTCGAAACGCATATCATCGCCAATAATTACACCGACATAATCAAATTCAAGGCCCTGGGAGGTATGAATGCAGCCGGCTTCGTTTACGGATGTCTCGGAAACTGCATACGGTGTTCCGTCAGCCAGATTCCAGCTCATTTCGAAATCACCAATTTTTATGTCGTGGCATGTCGTTGATTTTTTGCCTTCCTTAATCCAGTTCCAACAATAGCCCGCCAAAATACGCGCAGAATTGTGTGGTCTGTTACGTTCTATGATGATATTTCTCACCTCATTGGGCGTATCACAAATTTTAATATCATAATCGACGCCCTCCAGGTCGTAATTGGCAGTCTCTTTGATTTCGAGAACATTATCAATCCAAGCCAGATATCCATCGGAGCCATTACAACGGAACTGTGATACAAGTTCCATGTGATATACCTCGGAACCCAGTTCACTTGCCCATTTCTCAATTTCTGCGACGGAACCGATATCCTCCATAGTTACACGCTGACTTTCATCGATAAAAAAGACGGAGCAGAACGCAGCATTTATAATCTCCTTAATCTGGTTTTCGCCCAAATTGTGAAACATGCCAGACTTCTCGTTAAGGCGATGTGCCTCATCAACCAACAGAGTATGAATAACATTCGCGCCACATTCCGTATAGGTTCCCGAGCCCTTGAACATGTTATCGACACTGCTTTTTTTCATCTGACCCTTGAGTTTTTGAAGATAAACCTGTCTCGGTGCGCTGTTCTTCGAAACATACTGAACCATCTGGTCTCGTTGCGTAAGCTCGATAAGAAGATTTATTGCAACAACGGTTTTTCCGGTACCGGGACCGCCCTGCACAATTATGGTTCTTTTCTTAAAGTCATGCATGCTGATCTGCGAAAGACGAAGTATCTCTTCGTACACAACCTTTTGGTCATCAATCATAACAAATTCACGATTGCCCTTTAGCATAGATGCAATCGTATTCTGCAGGCTTTTGGAGGGTCTGATTTTTCCTTTGTCAACAAGGTAAAGTACCTCTTCCCGGTCGCCCTTTCGTATGGATTTTTTAATGAAATCTCTAAGGCTATGCAGTTGTCCCTTGGTAAAGGCCGGTGCATCCTCTAGATAATCTCTGTACTGCTCTGCATCCAGTGGGTCGTTTTCATGTCTGATATAGTTATGAAGGCATGCACACGGAGCGATATTGACACTGCAATCCTGCACGGATGAATTGTAATCGCGAATAAGCTGAGCATAAGACCATACCTGGTATGAGGGATGCACTACACGGCGTTTGGCTCCGCCGGTAAAGGTGTCAACAAGAGCATCGGCCCCTTCAACAGATTCCACCATGTCCAATTCTTCCCATTGCTTCAATTCCACAATGACCATGTTGGATGCATCGTGACTGTCGTAACCGGTAATCATAAAATCGATTCTTTTCGCTGTCTGCGGAATATTGTATTCTATTGCGATGCCGGCATCTTCCGGGATATCTGCATCGTTAAGCACTTTATACATGTACGACAGGGAATTCTCCCAGGAGCGAAACTCCGGCTTGCCCGTATGCCGCCCCATCTTGGCAAGTATGTTCTCTTCTATCTGAATGGCAATGCTGTCTTCTTCAACACTTCGCAAAAAATCAGTTTTTAATCCATCGTATACTATCATTCTTCTTAATCCTTACCTCGGTAACTCGTCAAAAATAAGCGGAATTACAACACTCCAAAAAGAAGTATAACGCAAATCCCCGTATCTCGCCCCTTTCGGGCGCCGCCCGGCTGTGCTAGTGCTGTTTAAGTACCGTTTCCACGGCGTCGCGGGCCAGAAGGAACGCGGTGGCGACATCCGGGTCGAAGTGGGTGCCGGACTCGTCGGCGATGATGCCAAAGGCTTCGTCGAGGGACATCGGCTCCTTGTAGCAGCGCTTGGAGACAAGCGCGTCGAAGACGTCGGAGACCGCCATGATACGGGCGCACAGAGGAATCTCGGCGCCGCCGGCGCCGTGAGGGTAGCCCGTTCCGTCGAGCTTCTCGTGGTGGAACTCGGCCATCTCCTCAGCGACTTCGAGGTATTTGATTCTGCCGGCCTCTTCGATGACCTTTTCGATAATCGCGGCACCGGCCGTCGTATGCTTTTTCATGATTTCGAACTCGTCCGCCGTAAGCCGGCCGGGCTTGTTGAGGATGGCGTCGGGAATGTTGATCTTGCCCACATCATGCAGCGGCGCCGCCACAACCATATTCTTGATGTACTCGTCCGTCAGGATATCCGTATACTTGCCTTCGTCCCGCAGCCGCCGGGCAATAATCTCGACGTATCGCGCCGTACGCTGAATATGGCCGCCGGTGTTCTCGTCGCGGTTTTCGACCAGGTCCGCCATGGTGGAAATAAGCACCTTCTGCAGGTTCAGGTTCTGCAGGTAGTAGTACCGCCGGTAGTTGGAATCGAGAATCAGTATCAGAATGACGACTGCCACCATAAAGTTCGAAATGATAATATAGTACAGAAATGCGGATTCCTCAGGTCGCACCGAAGTGTACACATCAAACAGAAGGAGCCAGATGCCCACAAGCCAGATGCCTGCCTCCTCCGCGAGTGACAGCGTACGTTCCTCAATATCCTCCTCAAGATGCGCAAAAAACGACGGTTTTCTTTTTTTCAATATCGCGAAAACCGCCAGCATCAGAAACAGCGTGATAATCTGATAAACGTCGCCCTGCTCTTCATTCAGGCCCATCAGCTTTAGGGGCACGTTCCAAATGCCGAAGAACGCATCGGAAATTCCGACCAGCGGAATGATGCTGAAAACGCCCAGCCACTTGTGGTGCTTACGGTTTTTCACGAGGCAAAAGATGACGCTGCCCACGTACACCCCCGTATAGAGGCCCGTCAGCACAAAACTGAATGCAGACCTGTAGCTGATGCAATCAATCGCTATATCAAGCGGGAAAAAAACAAGCGTTACGATTCCCATGAAGCGAATTGTTTTTTTGCCTATATTCCGAAGGTCCGGCTGCAGGAACAGAATCCTGCTCAGGTATTCAATTACAATCAGGTTCACGAACATCGGCAGAAGCTTCGCCAGATTCGTCAGTGCCGAAACCTTCACTATTTCGCCGACAGACATGTGCATCGCCGCCTTTCTTTTTTTCTACAATAAATAGTAGAATGTTTTCATTCGCCCCGTCAAGGCATATAATAAAGTGATAATGTTTCGAGGTGCAATATGGTGCTTTTTTCACTATTTATGACATTTATGAAGATTGGGGCGTTCACTTTTGGCGGCGGCTATGCGATGATTCCGCTCATCCAGAAGGAGGTCGTGGCCAAAAAGAAATGGCTGACGGACGAGGATATTCTCGAAATCGTAGCCATCGCGGAGTCCACTCCGGGACCCATTGCCATCAACGCTGCCACCTTTGTCGGCTATAAAACGGCCGGTTTTTGGGGCGCTCTGCTGGCTACGCTCGGCGTGGTCCTGCCGTCCTTCTCCATCATCATCGCTATTTCTTTTGTCCTCAGGGAATTTCAGAATCTGGCCGCCGTGAAGTATGCGTTCTGGGGCATCCGCGCCGGTGTTCTCGCGCTGATCGTCAAGGCCCTGTGGTCCATGTACAAACAGAGCCGCAACGGCCTCATGTCCTACATCATAATGGCGCTGGCTTTTGTAGCGGTCGCGATCTTTGATATCAACGTGCTTTGGGTGATTATCGGATGTGCTTTGGTGGGACTTGTGAGTTCGTTTTGGGCACGGAGGGTACAGAAATGATATTTCTTGAATTGTTTTGGACATTCTTTAAAATCGGGGCATTTACGTTCGGCGGTGGCTACGCCATGTTGCCGTTAATCCAGGCCGAGGTCGCAGCACACGGCTGGCTCTCAAGCGAGGAGCTCATCAACTTCATAGCGGTCAGCGAAAGCACGCCCGGCCCCTTCGCGGTGAACATCTCCACCTACGTGGGCATGATGGTGGGCGGCGTGTTCGGCTCGGTCTGCGCTACTCTGGGCGTGGTTCTCCCGTCCTTCGTCATCATCCTGATCGTCGCCCGCTGCTTCGAGAAATTCCGCTCCTCCCGCTTCGTCTCCGGCTGCATGTCGGGCCTCAAGCCCGCCGTCGTGGGCCTGATCGGTGCCGCCATCATCTCCGTCGGCGAAACCGTGTTCTTCCCCGCCGGTGTGGACGCCGCGGTCTTCCGCGCCGCTCCCCTGTACCTCTCGCTCGCCCTCTTCGTCCTCATGGCCGTCCTGGCCTTCAAGAAGGTCCACCCGATCCTCATCATCTGCCTCTCCGCCGCCATCGGCATATTGGTAGGGTACGGGGTTGGGGGAATTGCGTAAATAAATGACCTGCCATGGCGACTAATCTAAAGTCAATACTGGATTAGTCGCTTTTTGTGTGCCAAAAAATAAGAGGCATCCCCTGAGTTGGTCCGGATTAGGTCCGGTAAATTCAGGGGATACCTCTTTATTGTATTTTGAGTCGTGTTTGCATCGGGATTTCCGAGAAAGATGGATTCTCGATGTCACCCCGCCTCTTACTTCATTCTTCTACGTCTTCTTCTGATTCCAAAGACTGCTCCGCCTGCGGCTACGGCCGCAGTGCCGATTCCGATTCCGACCCATGCGATGGGGCTCAGGCCCTTACGGTCGTCGGATTTGTCGTCCGTGATTTCCGAAGGCATTACAACCGGAGGTTCCACTACCGATCCGCCTTGCTTCGTATCCGTATCATTATTCACAACAGGTTCAATATCCGGAGTCTTCTCTGCTTCAGGTGTTGTTTCGGGTTCCTTGCCGGGTTCCACGATAACAGGTTCAGGTTCTTTCGTCTTTTCTGCCTGCGGCTTCACCGAAGGAGCCGGAGTTACGATCACTATAGGCTCGGGTTCGGTGCCCGGTGTAGTCACGGGCGTAGGAGCCGTGCCGGGCACACTCGAAGGAGTGGGCGCAGGTGCCGGCTGCGGCGAAGGCGCCGAGGAAGGCACAGGCGAAGGCTTCTGCGAAGGTTTCGATGAAGGCTCGGGTGAAGGTTTCTGCGAAGGTTTCGATGAAGGCTTGGGTGAAGGCGGTTCTTCCTCCTTGTAGCATGCCTTAATGATTCGTTCCCCGGTTACCGTGTAGGTAAAGGTCGCATCCTCACTGATCAGTGTATCATCATCATCTTTCCATGCCGTAAATTCATAATCATCTATGTCGGGTGCCGTAAGGCTCAGGCTTGCACCATCGCGGTAAGTTCCCGACTTGTCTGTATTCTTCACATCATTGATATATACTTCAATGTCATAAAGTCTTGTATAAACTGCCGTTACGTCAATATGGTCACCGTTTTCTTTTTCCTTGGATATAAGTGCTTCCAGCAGTGCTGCATCCGTCTCATAAAGAACATCATCCAGCCTCCAGCCGTCATACTCATAACCGGTAACGGAAGGTGCCTCCGGGATGGTCATGTCCACACCGTACAGAACGGGCGTAGACTCGCCGTTTATGTCAAAGTCAACATATACGGTGGATACCCATTTTGCATATCCGACACAAGCGCCGGTAGCAACGCCGGTGGTAAGAGCTGCCGTCGTATACCAGCCACCAAAATCATATGCATCCGATTCGGGTGTGCCGAGACCGTTTACGGTAGCCTCTTCGAACTTCATTTCCTTGTAAGCGGAAAGATTATCCAGTTCAAAACCATACTCGAACTGTACTTCATGCTCAGGAGTCAGAGCAGCCGTAACAAGCTCTCTTGCAATTACCTTGTCTTCCTGATCGGTAAGGGTAATCCAATAATACTTCGTTCCGCGGTCAATGATTGAATCGTTGCGAATCAATCCTGTGCCGGTTATAGTTCCTTTTTCGCCGGGCTTACTTGCATCAGCGGGCGTAATTACAGGGTTGCTGATGTTCGTAACAATCGGTGTTTCGGGATCACGAATCATGGACTTAAGGGTTACCGGCTTGTAATTCTCATAGAGAACACGTCCGTCGGCCTTGTCTTCCTTAACTCGTGCGATTGCAACGAGACCCAGACCACCGTCGGGAATTTCGTCCTCGGTACCTACCTTAATCTTGTCCTCCGTCTGTGCATTGTAAGCATTTACATAATCGCTGATCTTAATGTCGAACGAAACGGTTTCAGCGTCCAGATCGACCAGCTCTTTCTCATCTACGACGATCGTCTCGCCGAGCTGCGTTCTCATGCCCAGGTCGGTATACAATTCAATTTCCAGCTTCTTCTCACTGGTTTCCAGCGGAACATACGAATCGTTCTGAAGAAGGACGGATACGGTTCTCACGCCTTCGCCTTCATTGACTACGGAAGCTTCTTCGATGTTAACCTGCGGAATATCAAATCGCAGTACGCCGGTCGTCTTCTCAAACTTGTTCGAGCCGGAAGGATCGGAAATCGTAAATTCATGATCCACAGCGGGAACAGCAATCGTGGTGAGCACCGTAACCGTGGTCTGCTGGTTGGGCTCCAGGTTAATGGGCTCGACCTGTTCGTCAATCTGAACGTTCACAATCTTGCCGATACCTGTGTTCTTAAGTGTATAAATTACCGGAATCGTGATGCCCGGAATAACCGTCGCCTGGTCGTAATATACGTTAACCAGCGTCAGTTCATCCTTTAAGGTTACCGTCTTCTTCTCAAACTTGAAGAATCCGGGGATTCTGTTCACGTCGATTCCATCCGGATAGAGCTCCTTAAAGGTATCCAAATCCTTCTGGTAAGCTGCATCGCCTTCTGCGCCGGCTGCATAGTCACTGCGCACGATTACCTGCTCGGCCGTGAGCGTTCCTACCTTCGTCAGGCTGCCGGTGTATGCGGTTTCTGAAAGATATGCGGATACCTTGTTCGTGCCGGCTTCGCCAAAAAGAAGGAAGCTGTCGACACTGATTCCCGCACTCGTCACATACATCTCGGAAGGGGTGGTAAGTGTATACTTGCCGGATTCAGGTTCGCGGCAAAGTTTCGATACATATACGATGCTTCGGGTCTCATTCTCGCCCTCTTCGTTCGTCGTTACATACGGAACGGACCAGCCGATGGTAAGGTCTGCCTTCGAAGCACCCGTAAGTGCAAAGTTATTCGTTACACGTAACGTAGCATCAATTGCCGTTACGCTTTCGGGAAGTTCTACGTCGAGCTGACCGCCGGCCTTAACGCCCAGAAGTCGGATGTCGTTTCCTTCTCTGCCGTCTGCACATTCGTCGGTATACCAGGCGATGATTGCCTCATCTCCTACGGAAATAACCTTAACGTTATCATCTGCACGATCGGCTGCACTCGAAGCATTGGCAGTCAATACGGTTCCGTCCGGGTTAACAACCGAGTAGTAGGTCTCAAGTCCTTCGGTCTTGCCTTCGGGATCGGTCTGAACGGTAAATGCGATTACAGCCGTACCATCGGAAAGCATACAAGCATCGAGTGCCTGTACCTTGCCATTGGCGGTACCGTTGTAAGCGATTGTAGCCTTGGAAGACCAGTTGCTGCCATCATAAGTCTTAAATACGATATTATCGTCAACGTTGAAGTTAAGCGGGTTCGTTGTATCCGATCCGTACAAGCTTCTCCAAGCAACAATTGCCTTGTTTCCGTAAGAAGCTACGGCAGGGGACATATCCGGAGCCGTATTGTCGGTAAGTCGGGTTGCGGTCCATTCTTCCGTTGTCGGATTGTAAACTGCGGCATCAATTTCCGTAGAGTTTAGTGCAATGGCAAGCTCTGCCAAGCTGTCTGCTGCAGGAACGGTTCCTTCTGCTCCCTGCTGCGTCTGTACGGTCCATGCTGCAAAATAATTGCCGTCACTTCCGGAGCCATCCAGATAGAAATGTCCGAAATCGCCTTTATCATTGCCACTTACCGCATCCGGGCGTGTTGTATCAATGATAGGGCCGTTGTTGGAACCGGTATTGCTTGCGTAGCTGGCCGTATAGTTATCGGAGAAGAAAATAAACTTACCATCATCCGAAAGGGAAATCTCTCCGAAGTTACCCGATTCCTGTGTAAATTTCTTGAAGATGCTTTCGCCTCTTGCCATCAGCATCGGGTCTCCGGTATCGGCCGATGCTTCCTTGTTCATGAAGGTTGCCGTACCGCTTGCAAAACCACCCGCATAGGTGTCGTCCTGCATGGTCGGGCTGTGGAACATACTTGCCAGCTTCTGATAGGAATCTGACTGGATTCCGGCGCCAAACTGAACGGACGCGAATTCTTCCACGTAATCTACGAACAGAATGGATGCCTTGAACTGAAGGGCAATACCACCTTCAAGCTGGATTCCGGCGCCAAACATAGGTCCGGTCGCTCCGGTAATACCAATTGCGTAATATCCTTTGGCCGTAAGCTTTCCTGAAATACCAATCTTAAGTGCGATGACCGAATAGTCGAAACCGATACCGGCAAAGGCCTCAACCTCGCCTGTAAGCGTCGAGTCGGTCAGGAAGCCATACGTTTTTTCAACATCATATTTTTCATTTACAGCGTAGCCGGTCTCGTCTTTTTCTTCGTATACGAGCTTTCCTTCGCTGTCGATGTATCTCTGAAGATAAATCTGATCAACCGTAAAGGACTTCATAAGGCTTGCACTTGCGGCAAAAGAAATCGTTACGGGTACAGGACCTACCAGGAAGTTCTCCGTAGTTTCAAGGGGCTTAAACTCAACGCCCATGGAAATGCTACCGCCTGTGATGGTGTAGTCCCAGGATTTATGATCGTCCTGAAGTCTTGCTTCACCGATTAACGCACCTGCGAACTTAACCTTCACTTTATCATCATCGTCTTCCTCTTTTTCGACGCCCATGAATTCATCCATGGCTTCGTTGAGGTCTTTCGGGTCGAGGTTTCCGAAGTGGGTCATAACGCCTTCCTCGATTTCCTCGCCTTCATTGGCATCGTCCCACGTAAAGATACCGCTCTCGTCGCCCAGAGTGACTAATACTTTGTACACGCCGGGGTCTGCGGAAGGACAGATCATCATGTTGACCTGATAATCGCCGCCTGTGCACAGGCCGGAGATATAGGCCATGGAAGTGGCAAGCATATCACCGCCGGGAACGACATCGTTCAGTTTGAACTCTTCATTTCCTTTAAGGCCTTCCAGGTAAGCCAGCACATTCGCGCTGAAGTTAGCGTCCTCCGAAATCTTCGGAGCCTTAAGGTTATTGGCAATCTTGTAAGGGAACTTCGTACGGAATGATATTTTTTGGCCACTCGTTCCATAATCGCAGAATACTGCAAAGTCTACAGAAACCGAGGATTCGTACGGAAGCCAGAGGTCGCCGATCTTGCTCTTCTTGTAGTAGTTATTTTCGTTTAAGTCCATAACCGTATCGGCGAATGCAATCGTCGAGAACGGATAGTACCAAAGTTTGGAAGACTGCTGTGCTTCGTTCTGGCCGAGACTCTTGTTGTGCTCGGTACCCTTCAGAACGTCGGAAAGGTAAACACTGTATTTGTCAAAATCAGTCTTCTTGGAGCTCTGTGTATCTGTGGTTGATTCGTTGATAAGGTTGTCATAGCTCCACAGCATGGTGCGGAAGCTGAGGCGTCTTACGGGGTTCTCCTGATCGGAGCCCAGAGCCGTAACGTCCTTATCGATGGTCATAGGAACCCATCTGCCTGCAGATACTTCTCTTGTTTCCGTAATGCTTGTGATATACGGCTCTACTCTCTTGATTTCCTTGGGGTAGTACATACCGCCCTTGTTCTCAAGGATTTTGTCCTTCGTGGATTCCAGAGTAACTACCGAAGCGGCGGAAGCGTTGCCGTCCGAATCCAAAAGGGTATGGCTGACAACAACGGGTTTATATTCATCGTCTGCGAACTCCATCTGGAGCACGAACATAATATCCTCGCCGGGATACAACTGTTGGAAGCTGTCCTTAAGCTGCTGCATGTTAAGAACAACGGAAATCATACCGTTGGCATCGGTCTTAAAGGTAAGCGCCTCAAGTCCGTTTGAGGTAGCGGGATCGCCCTGTTCGTTTTCTTCCGAATCTGCTGCCTGTTCCGGAGTAAGAAGGTCGATCTGAGGCTGGTACTCGTATCCGGAAATCTTGACAAGCTTTCCGTCCTCATACTTATCAGCATGATCGTTATAGTCTTTCTTAAAGAAGATACCACCATGTACGGTAACGTCCGTATTGGCAAGCGGCTTTCCGTCCGGAGTCTTGATGAAGATATCTGCCTCTTCCATCTTGGTAAGCTCGAGAACGTTTACAGGATAGGTCTCGCCCAGAGCACTGTTTCGCTCACCGCTTAAGAGGTATACGGCTGAAGAAATACCCGAGTAATATAAGGTTCTCCCGCCCACCGTCCGGTTGGAGTTATAGTACATAAGGCTGTTAGGATCGATTCCGTCGGGCTCGTACAGTGCAAGCTGTCCGTTGTCGTCGGAGGTAACCGTCTTCTCTTCGCCCTTACCGTCGGTATAAGTAAACGAGGTCTTGTAAAGAGGATAGAACTGGAACAGATAGAACTTGTTCTCCAGTCTCTTAACATCTACTTCGATGCTCGTGGTAAGGTTGGTTTTGGCATGTTTTGCCGTAATGATACTCTTACCTTCTACCTCACCAACCAGTGCGAAGGAGCTTATGGGCATATAGGAAGGCAAAAGAGAATAATCAATATTTGTATAAATTCCGCCCTGCGAATAATAAAGGTTTGCAGCATCTATTTCCGGGTCGACATCCGTTGCCTGCCACTCCAGCTGGTCGGAAACAAGACCCCAGACGTAATCACCGTAGTTGATACTTACGGCAGCCTTTAAGGTAATATCGGTCTGAAGGGTTGCAAGAGCGATATCAAGAACACCCTTGTCATCTGCCTCACTCTGTACATAGGGCTCATTATCGAGCTTTACTTTATTGCCATCCGCACTCACTGTGGTGGAGTGATGATTGGTTTGTACCAGAATGTCGAGTGCCTTGCTGTTATATACATACACCATGGTCGAAGCAACGGAGTAACCTTCGTTTTCAGGGTCGTTGCTGATTGCAAAGCTGATGGTGTAGATTTTCTTTAGCGTATTATTTTTAAGCGCATTGTCCTCGGAAATAATTCCGGCGGGAATGGTATACTGGGAAGGTCTGCCATCGGAGCCCGTGCCACTGGTTTTGTAAACCTCGGTACCGTTCTCATCCGTAACCGTAAGGTTCCACGTCGCCGTATCGGAAACCTCTCCTTTGACGAGCCAGCTTACATTGATAGGCGCATTATCCAGGAGATAGTTGCTTGTGAGCTTGTTCATTTCGGCCCGAACAGGTGCATTCTTAACCTTGATTTGGGCGGTTGCATAGAAGTCGAAGGTATTGTCTCCGTTATTCTTCAAAAGGTCCGCAGGCATATCCTTGTTTACTTCATATGCACGGCCTGTGTATTTGGCGGTAATCTCAGCCACATAACTGAATTCACCGGATTCGGAAACATCATTCAGAATATTTGCCGGAATCGTAAAGAAATTCTGAGGCGCTGCTACGGTAGCTTCGAGCTTTATGGGATTCTCCAGAATTCCGTCGCCTGTCTTCTTACCGTCCGTGCCACACTTGTAAAGCTGTAAGAAATACTCGGTCTTGCTGCCTGCATTCACAGCCTCATTGTAAGAGGGAATGTTTGATACAAAATAAACATTGGCGCCGTCACCCTTCAATGCCACGATGGGGTTTGAAGTAACGGGCACGTAAATATACGGCTCGGTTGCTTCCGCTACCGTAATGGTTGCGGACTTCCAGCCGGTCTCGCAGTCCTGATGCTTCAGGGTGAAATAAACGTCACCGGTATTGCCGGTAAAGGAAATCACACCGGTCTGAATGCCGTCCTGTTCCGTGTTTGCTATGGTTGCAATATCCGTATTGCTGGATTCCCAGGAATAATATTCTGCGGAATTGTTCTCAAGCGTAAGGCCTGCTGCGTTCTTTTCATCTGCAATGTAGGAAAGAGTAAGCGGGCCACGTCCCTCGGTATAGGCACTGTACTGGTTCAGCACAAGCTTGGGAATGTTGTTCATGGTCGCCGGATTCGTATCCGTAGTATCCAAATAATGCTGCCAGATTGAATCGTAAGCAACTTTTACATTCTCTTCTTTTACATATGCCTTGGCAAAATCAAAGCAGGGGAAAATCCAGTACTTACTAACCGAACGATCACGATTGTTAATAAGTACGTTGTTGAAGGAAGAGTCGTATTTGTCAATATATCCATCGTAAAGTGCGGCAATATTGATGAATCTGCACAGTTCACCTCTGCTCAGTTTCTCCGTAACGACGGAATTCTGCCAGGTCGAAAGGTCCTCGCTTCCTCCGATATCACGAATACCGATGAATTCGATGGTTCCGCCCATGTTCACTTCGTTGGAAGCGTCCAGCTCGGCCTTGGTATAGATTGCTACGGGTTTCTCGTTATATTTAACATGCTGTCCCGTAAACTGATCGTCATATTCAACTACATCCGGGCTTACTTCCACATATACTTTGTTGTAGGAAGCATTGCCTTCGGAATCGGTCACCTTGCTCAAAATGCTCTTAACATAGCTTCGGTCGGTTCCGCTTTCGGTTCCAATATCTGCACAAAGCCATGCCAGATAATCCAGGCTGACATCGGCTACGGGAATACGTAAATAATACTCTCCGTCCTCTTTCAAAACATAAGATGCCTGCGTTGCATCAAAGGTTAAGAGCTTATCGGGTGTACTGATGTGTGCATTCGCATCCGTTCCGTCCGCGTTAAACTCAGCATTCGCGTATTCCAGTTTCGTAATCTGGGTCGGGTACTCGCTATCCTCCCAGTAATGGAAGTGCTCGGTATCCCCGTCATTTCCTACGATGTTCAGTGTAGACGCATTAATGGTAAAGGAATTCAAATTGCTGGCTGCCACATAATCGAAATAAAGTCGGTCCACTTTATGTGTATTGAGAAGATTTCTGTGGGAGTGCACCTGTGCGGAAGTGCCTGCGCCCGGATAGGAATTTAAGTCAACCGTTGCTCCAATACCGGTTGTATCATTCACAATCCAGGTATTGAGCTTAATCATAACCGGAATACGGTCACCTTTGTGATACGTACCTGCCGGTATTACAACCTCAGGGTGAATTCCCTGTGTGGGATCTGAGAAGAAATCAACACGATTTGTAATGCTGTTATCTTCTCCCGTGAAATAAATAGCTTCATTGTCCTTGCGGGCAAAAGCAAGCGGATATGTAACATAGGTTCCGTAATTATTTACATAATCCACATAGGAATTCTCTCCGCTTTTATGATGTTCAAGACCTACAACACAGTTCTTACAATTCGTAAAAGTAGCGTAGGTTACCATTTCAACGGTATCCCAGTCCTCACACTTGTAAAGAACATCCTTGTCCCAGCAATCCGTCAGGTTCGCATAAAGGTAATTGATATGAACGCGGTCCTGGCCGTCTGCAAAAGAGATTGTGATAGTGTCCTGTGCAGTCGCCGGATCATATTGGGAATCAATGACATCGGCCGTCGAAATCAAAACCTTCTTGGTGGGGTCAAGTGCACCGTTCTGAACGGTAAATTCTACAGAGCAGGCTCCGACCGTTGTATCTCGAATGGCATCGATACTAAACTGGATAATCTCTTTTCCTTTTTCCTTTGTGGTTATTTGACCACTGTTATACTCGAAGTTCACAGAGTCCGAGTTATTGAAGTTTCCGCCTGTTCCGTAGACTCCGTCAATACCGAGGTTAATCGTAACACGGGACGCCTCTTCCTTTTTGGCTCCGGAAAGGGGCTTAACATCGATGTACAGGTTGCCCAAAGAATCCTTCATGACGTGCATGTCCTTGAAGGAATAGGTCATATCTGCATGTGTATCCATGTTGTAATCGCTTAAGATCTGACCGCCGAACTTCTCCGTGGTCAGGACAACATTTACCTTGTAAATACCGTCCGTTTCGGTCTCGGTAAGGTAGATTCTGCTCATGCCTTCTGCGGGTGTATCCGTTCCGGGAACCGGCGCCGAAAGCAGGCTCATGAGCATTCCGGAGTCTCCGGAAATATTCACATCGCCCAAAAGTAGGCTCTTCGTAAAGTCGGCTACCTGGTCCTTGCTCAGGGTATACTGGTGCACCGTGGCCTCATTCATGGCATCCTGCATGTCCTTAATTGCATATAAGCTCTGCAAAAACCGCCATGATACCTTCGTTCCGTCGACCCAAACCGCCTCGTCCGCGTCCTCAACATGGGACGCAGCCACCAAACGCAGCTCGTCCGGGGTCATGGTCACTCCGTTTACATCGAAGTTTCCACCGTCTACGGGCATTCCTTTCCGGTCTACGATACCGTTTTCGTACAAGGTCTGAAGTATAAACTCAGCCTCGCTTCTGTCTCCGGTGATTTTCTCCATCTCCGTGAGCATTTCCTCTGAAAATGCCGGCGTACTTCCGATTGCCGCAAACGCTTCCACGTCGATGGAAGTGAAGCACAATACTGCCGCCAAAAACAAAGCAAATATTCTGGATAGTCTCTTTCGCATACAACATTCTCCTAACAAAATTGATTTTGCTTATAGTACAAGCCATACAGAGTTGGATTATAGCACATCAAGTCCGGTTTGTGGACATTGCTAATTTTTGGTTAAGTCCCGGGCATCCGGGCACTCCTCCTGCTCTCCTCGGCTCTCCCCCGGTTCTCTTCGGCTCTCCGGGCATCGGAATACCCCCAACCCTTCTTTCTCGATGTATTTCTGACTGGATTCCTGCACTCCCCCGGCTCTCCCCCTGCACTCTTCGGCTCTCCTCCGGCCCCCTTCGGCTCTCCTCTGGGCCACCTCCGGCTCTCCTCTAGGCTCTCCGGGCATCGGGATACCCCCAACCCATCTTTCTCGATGTATTTCTGACTGGATTCCTGCACTCCTCCTGCACTCCCCCTGCACTCTTCGGCTCTCCGGGCATCGGGATACCCCCAAACCCATCTTTCTCGATGTATTTCTGATTGGGTTCCTGCGCTCCGGGCATCGGGACACCCCCCAACCCATCTTTCTCGATGTATTTTCGCCCGGATTCCTGCCCTCCGCGACATCGGAAAATCCATCCTCTCAAAATCCCGATGAAAAAACCTCCAAAATACGCGAAAATTCACATCGGGAATCGCGTAACCGCACGATTCCCGATGTGAATTTTCAGAATCACTATATTTACGATTAGTTCAATATACTGTTCATGTCATTTACAATTTGTTGCTAATCCCGAAACAGATCCGACACGCAGAGGAAACAGGCAATGAAGAACAAAGCATACAATGATTTAGCCTTCCTTATTTATGTCATCATTTATATGAAGCCCATGACATAATTTCCATGGATTTAAACGGAACCGGATGGAAACTGACATATCAGAAATCGGATGACTGGAATCCGAATATGGACAACTAGCATTTATACATGAACTCAAAAACATCGTTTTTGTATGGGCTGAGAATTATTTCTCGGCCCTAGTATTCACGTTTTAAATTAACCAGACTTTATTGCTCGGCTGTTTCCGCGATTACTTCGTTTCAAAAGCCTCGACGTAGCCTGCTACGCCTACGTTTTTGAAACTCGTTCTCACGAAAACATCCTTCGTAAAAGGTCCGGTTATTTAGAAACGCTCATACTGGTTTTTTGCAAATAGTTTGATTCCCTCAGGCGTTCATTAATGGAGTGACATGTTTTGGATATGAACAGAGGTCAGTGGGAGGCACTTCTTTGCTCGTAATCCTCGGAGATTTTCTTCTTCCAGCTCTCGCCGGCCATTAGTGCATCCACCTCCGAACTCTTGCAGCGCGTGAACTGAGGAATCGCAACAGAAAGGCTATCAAAAGTTAAGGCAATTCCCTTCGAATCACAGTTAAAGTTCGTAGCACGTTCCCGGCTGATTCCCATGTGTGAGGCTACTTCTATTGCATCAATATTGGCGCCCAGGAAAAGGAATTCCCAATTGTACTTCTCCTTCTGCTTCTCAACCAACTTCTTGACATCTTCGTATCTGTACTCCTTGCTTGCATTCTCCAAACCGTCCGTCGTGATGACAAAAAGCGTTTTGGCCGGGCAATCCTCCTCACGCACATATTTGTGCACGTTCCCGATATGATGAATCGCCCCGCCCACAGCGTCCAGAAGCGCCGTACAGCCTCGCACGCTATAGTCGTCCTCTGTCATTTTTGGCACTTCGGAAATCCTTACGCGGTCATGAAGTACCTCACATCGGTCATCAAACAGTATCGTCGACACAAGGACTTCGCCCTCGACCTTCTGCTGCTTCTCAATCATCGAGTTGAACCCGCCGATTGTATCGGACTCAAGCCCGCTCATCGAGCCGCTCCGATCAAGGATAAAAACAAGTTCCGTCAAATTTTCGTTCATAATAATCCCCGCATTTCGCAATCCGGTATATTTAGCCCTTCACTGTATTACAGCGAAACTGCTACGGATTGCGACACAAAGTGTCGCATGAAAAATGCTTTGCATTTTTCACACTATCCCCGCATTTCGCAATCCGGTATATTTAGCCCTTCACTGCATTGCAGCGAAGCTGCTACGGATTGCGACACAAAGTGTCGCATGAAAAATGCTTTGCATTTTTCACACTATTACCTCCTGCTATTATGGCTTTCGCCTGTTTCTGAGGTCATCATAACGAAAATCGACTGTGGTGCGGTCGCCCGGCAGGCGACATTTACGGAGCCTGCGATCCGAGCAGGTCTTCCCCATACTCAAAGAGTGCGATATTTATTTCATATATGTTGTAATTCTTTTTTTCAATAAAGTACCGGACGATAAGGTCCTGCCGGCTGCACGGCGAAAGTGCAAGTCCGGCCCGCGAAAGCAGATCCTTCGTTTCGTCGAGATTCAGCCGAAGCCCGATGGCCAGCGCCAGGGCAGTCGACTTGCTCGGATTCTTCGTCGTGCCACACTTAAGCTTCGAGAAAGCCTTCCTGCCGATGTTGGACCGTTTCTGAAGTTCCACATCCGAAATTTCCTTCGCATCCGCGAATGTAAACACCAGTTCCATGAAGGTTTTGTCGAGATTACCAATCACGTCCTCCAGGCTACGCTCCGCGGACATGGGCATGGCACAAAGGAATTCCTCCGCGTCATTTTCAACCAGGCGTTCTTCCTCGCAGTCCTTTCTACCCAGCCTTCTTGCCCTTATGAACTGCGGAATCGCCAGGGTCTGCACGGGGGAGTCCCAATCGTCTAAATATTTCTCAATCTCCCGTCGCTCTTTCTCGGAAAGCATGCCGGAATATTCGTCCGGAGCCACGAGATAGACATCCCCATTCCGTTCCGACATAAACGTCTCCGCTTCCGCCAAAGCAGCCCGTACGACCGCTCCCTTCGGGGTGCCTCTTGACTCCGTCGCCGGTATCGGGATGGCCAAACTCTGTACTTCCTTCTCAAGTGCCAGCCTAAATATGCTCCGGTAGCATTCCCGTACACGCTTCTCCACATCAAAAAAAGCATGCTTCCCAGGGAATTCGGTAGCATGGATTACATGCTTCCCGGGGAATCCGGTGGCATGGATTACATGCTTTCCAGGGAATCCGGTAGCATAGATTACATACTGGGCAGCTGCATCCGCCCCTGCTACGTCCCAGGTTGCAATGCAATCCTCCCCCGCTCCCGTAGAGGAAGCGGTAGGCATCACAATGGCATCAACATGCAGTTGGGTTATGGGAGTATGAAGTAAATAAAATGGCATGAGAGATCATCCTTCCATGCATGCAATCAGCTGCTGCAGCTCGGCGAGGTCCATTTCCCCGATGACCGGTGCGTCCGGGTGCTCCGGGTAATACGTATCGTAGTAGTAACTGCTCAAGCGGTTGTCAAAGCGTTTCAAATCGTAGAGGCCCAGGCCCGTATACCAGGTTCCAAACCGTACCAGGGGCTCCGCGGGGCCGCCCACCATGGCCGCCTTTATTTCGTCCTCCGTAACCGGCTGCGTCGGATTGATTTCATTGTACACATGCAGATCTACGTAGAATTTCACGGGGTCAGCCGTGACCACATCCGCCACCTGCTGCGTGTTCTTTTTTTCCGAATAGCAGCCCAGCTCATACATGGCGGTCGTGATGTAGCCTACCTCGTAAAACGTATCCTGGTCCAGCTTCGGGCCCTTTTTCGAGAATCCATGGCGCCAAAACCAATCGAGGTACCCTTCAATCTGCTTCGGAAGGTGCATAAGGCGCGGTTCGCCGTCTGCTTCATACTCGCTGTCGTAAAACGCGAGCACATCCTCCAGAGAAAGATGCCTGTCGGCCGGCTTCCCCTTCGCATCCAGCATGTCGTTGTACAAATTAATGTACTGAACCGTCTGCTTCAGTGACTCGAGGGTTCTATGGGCACGAACATTCATATACGCGTCAGCGTCCTCTTCCCCACTCGCGACGAAAAAAGCCACATTGATCTGCTTGTAACTGTACTTGGGCCTGCTCATTCGAATGCAGATACATGCTATGCCTGCAACAAGCACTGCTGCCAGAACAATTCCAAATACAATCCATCCCTTTTTTGTTTTCATACCTTACTTTACACCTCGTTTTCCCTTATTCTCTTGAATATTTCATACTGTCTTCGCAGTTCCTTAGGTTTGACTGCTTTATACACTTGCACGGATGACAATACCGCTTCCTTTTTATTTTCCTACTATTGCCTCTGCTGCCAACACTGCCAGGACGCACACCACAACGCTCAGTATCATATAGGCCGTTGCCACGCCCCACTGCCCCTTGCCAATCAGGTCCGAGGATTCGAGGGCGAAGGTCGAGAAGGTCGTAAAACCGCCGCAGAACCCCGTCTTTAGGAGGAGCGTTGTCTTCGGATTCATTTCAGGCCGCTTCAGTGCCAGTGCCACTATGAGGCCAATAACAAATGCGCCAATTCCCACCATCAGGCATTTAACTATCATGTTTCCTCCAGTATATCAAAATCAAATCCCATCTTCACAATCAGGCCGCTCAGGGAGAAATCGTACTGCTCCTTGGTAAGGGCTCCGGTTGCCAGGAAGGTGTCCATCGTATGCTTCTGCTTAAAGAAAAGCGCCTTCTTCTCTTCGCTCGGTTCTTCCCAGACGCTGCCCACGTCAATATGATTCCAGGTAAGGTATTCATCGTAGGCTTCGATGGTTTTCGTCTCGCCGGCTTCATTCACAAGCTCGACCAGGACCTTCAGCTTTTCCCCGGGCTGCCGCTCTTCGCAGCCGTACATACAGTTCTCAAAAATGTTCTTTATCTTCCACATGGCATTTCCTGCGATTCTTCCTCACAAAACATCTCGACCAAGCTATTTGATTCTTTTTCTTCTTCTGAAAAATACGATGGTTCCTGCAATTACAGCGGCGCCGGCTCCCGTAAGGGCAAGCCACAGGATCGGATGATTGTGATTATCCGGACTTTCTTCGGAAACAGAGGACGTAGCTTCCGGTGTCCCGGGCTCTTCAGACGGCACAGGCATTTCGGGCTGCTGCGAGGTTTTTTCGGTCGCCGGAGTGACCGGTTTCTCGGATGGCTCCTCGGACAGACCGGGTTTCTCGGACGGCTCAGGTACTTCCGTCGTCACAGGTGTTTCGGGCTGCTGCGAGGGGTTCTCGATCGCCGAAGTGCCCGGTTTCTCGGACGGTTTCTCGGACGGACCGGGTTTCTCGGACGGCTCAGGTACTTCCGTCGTCACAGGTGTTTCGGGCTGCTGCGAGGGTTTCTCGGTCGCCGGAGTGATCGGTTTCTCGGATGGTTTCTCGGACGGACCGGGTGTTTTGGACGGCCCGGGTGTTTTGGACGGACCGGGTGCCTCAGACGGCTTCGGGGATTCTGTAGGCTTTGGGGATTCCGTCGGCTTCGGGGATTCAGGGGTGGGCGGAAGGACCGGAATGTCACTCGTCTCCGTGTGCTTGCATACGGAGCAGGTGCGCTCTTTAACTCCGGTTTGGGTTTCCGTGGCGTCCCTGACCGTTACCCATGCACCGTAGCTGTGTCCCCGCGGGTCGCCCACCGGGACGGTATGGGAATTGTCTATTGCACCGCAAACGTCGCACTGCATGTAGTAGGTGGCACTTTCCGTACAGGTGGCCTCCTTGTGCAATGCATAGTTGCAGAAATTGTGCGTTTCCTCGGCGATTTTTCTGTTGCAGACAGAGCATATTTTCCAGTGCTTGTCCGCGGACTTTTCGTACTTGTTGCTCGAACACTTGTGACAGGTGACCGTGAATTCCGTGCTGCCCTCTTCGGGGTATGCGCTCAAAAACCAGACCTTCGCGTTATCATAATTCATTTCCTGTGCATCCACGCATCCGTATTCCGCCGGGAGGCTAAAAACTATGCTGCCCGGGCTTTCCGTATATTGTACGCCGTCTTTTTCGTAATCACATGCCAGGATTTCCGCTTTTCCGTCGTCTCCGGCAAAAACAATCTTATACTTGGCAACCGTTTCGTCATCGATGCGTCCGTTGTTTGTGTAGCAAGCAACAAAGGCGCTTTTTTCTGTCTTGGTGATTACTCCGCTGCCCGCATTCTCCGTGCAGGTCAGCGTAGCATTACTGCCGAGACGGATGCTGCCCGAATTCTTCTGTACCGTAACGGTCGCGTTATCGATTTCAATGTTGCCCGTGTTCTCGCCGATTGTGACCGTTCCGCTGTGAATCTCAACTTTACCGTTGTTCGTAGCTACCGAACCTTTCGCAGGAATCGTTTCGCCTCCAACGGTATGGGCTTCAAACTTAACCGTTGCTCCCTGATAGTTTTTCGTAATCCCGCCGTCTCGCATGGTCACCGTACCGCGGTTCTCGCCGATGGTTCCGTAATTACTGTAAATAATTCCGGAATTCTCCGAAATTGTCCCGTCGTTTCGGGCAATTTCGTTACCCATGCCCACGGTTCCAATCGTTCCGCTCCCGTCATTCACGCCCAGTGAGCCGGAGTTTGTGATGCTCGTTATGCTACCGTAATTGGTTCCTACATGTCCTGCCGTCAACGTTCCAATGGAGCCGTTATTGGCTGTAACACTTCCTTGCGAAACCGTAATGGTTCCGTTGTTATTGATTATGGTTCCGCCACCGTAAAGCGTATTGATGGTTCCTGCATTCACATTCATCGAATCCGGCGACTCGCCCACGGCCGGGAACGCATCCAGTGTTACGGATTCCGGGTTATCAGTGGCTGCGAATGTCGTAACCGGCTGCATTGTAACCGTCAAAGCGGCAGCAAGCAGCGTCGCCAAAAACAATTTGGCCTCGGTGATTTTCTTCTTTTTCATCCACACACCTCCTGATTTTTCGTCAGCTTTCTTAAGAGAGCTGAAAGCGGATAAATCAATGTGCCCATCACGAGATTCCCGGCTCCGTGAATCGCATCCCACGGAAGCCCGGCTACAATCCACGCAATCATGCCCTTAAAATTAAGTCCCATCATCAACGCCTGCGCCGGAGCGTACAGGGTGCCAAAAGCCAGTCCGTGCAGACAGCAGACAATCGGATAAACGATGCACTTTGCTTTTTTGCCCATGTTACGGGGCAGTACCATCGTGACCGCCCACAGAATGGTCCAGATGTAGAGGTACGGAATCCACCACATATTGAACCCGCAATACAGCCCGTTCAGAAGGACGTAAACGTAGATGGGAATCAGTGCCTTCTTTCGATACACAATCGTATAGGTCATGGTAAGCATGCCGAGCGGATGAATGTTGGGCAGAGCCTCCATCACTACCTTCGAGCAGAACATCAGGGCGCCCAGCAGGGCAAAAATGACGAGCTCGCTGGTAGTCAGCTTTTTTTTATTTGGTGTATTCAAGTCTGTATACCGACCCTTCCTCTATATCCGTAGTATCAACGCCAACAATGCTTGCAATCTGAATTTTCTTCAGCAGATTATTTTTCCTGCGTAGCAAAATCTTCAAAATTGTTCACGCTCAAAATTCTGTTATATACTTCCGTAATCGCCTGCCCGAAGCAGCAGAATGTTACATCCAGAGAATACTCCCTGTTCTCCGCCAGCCACTGTTTCACCGTCGCAACCGCAATCTCCGTTGCAGCCTCAATCGGATAACCGTACACCCCGGTAGAAATCGCGGAAAAAGCAATACTGTGAATGTCATTCTCTTTGGCCACGGAAAGGCTGTTTTTATAGCAGTTTGCAAGATTCTCTGCATCTTCTTTCCTGCCACTGTATATCGGGCCCACCGTATGAATCACATACTTCGCCGGAAGGTTATAGCCCTTTGTGATTTTGGCTTCTCCCGTATTGCAGCCGTGCAAGGTGCGACATTCTTTACCCTCAAAGCTTTTCTTTTATCTTCTCAATAATCGAAACGTCCGCCGGTAGCCAATCAACGCTGTACAACGATTCTTTATCAAGCCACATCGCTGCTTCGTGTTCTTTCAGTACAAGATCCCCGCTTACGATCTCACACCAGAAGCAGTCCATCGATAAGTGGAAGTTCGGGTAATCATACTCAATCGTATCGATCAGTTCTCCGACCGATATTTCCGTGTCCAGCTCCTCACGGATTTCACGCTTTATGGCAGCTTCCGGAGTTTCGCCGTCCTCAATCTTTCCGCCCGGGAACTCCCAGCCGTCCTTATATTCACCATAACCTCGCTGCGTTGCAAATATCCTGCCATCGGCATGAATAACCGCAGCAACTACACGTATCGTTTTCACACTATCATTCCTTTGCTAATCCAAAGTCATACTGTAAATACTCCGGCAGCTCATTCTCCATGTGAATGTCAAAGAGATATGTTCCATTGCCACCTTCCGTCTTGCGTGGATTCGATAGCCTTCCTTTGCCCACATAGGTAAAAGGCAATACCAGACCATTCTCTTCAGAAACCTTACGTATAAACACATGCGTAAAGCTACTATGCACCAGCTTATCAAGATGCGACTGTGGCAGGTTCGTCATAGACTCCCATTGGAACAGGTCTGCCTGAAGGAACTTGTCTTTATAGTTCAGCTTGTCAGCATCATCCAAATCTTTCTTGAGCGATGCAAAAATGACAACATAATCATCGTAGTAATATGTTCCGACCTGATTGTTCGAAGGATTCTTGAGGAGCTTCAGTTGCACCTGATCCATGCGGTAATTCTGCCAGAGCTTGAAGCCTGCCTCGTCGCCGTTGTCAATCAAGTATCTTGTAAGGCCGTATTCAATCAAATCCTCAAGGTATTCTTTAAACTGATCGTCAAGTGCTACAGGAAGGCTCAGCATATCGCCATCGCGCTTCACAACCTTCAGGTACGTTAATGCATGGTCGAGCTCTTCCGGCTGATATTCCGGCAGCTTCTCTGCCAGATACGCACCTACTGCATCATACTTTTGGGCGCCAAAAAGCAAGTACTTCACAATGTGATATTCATGCGGCCTTACAAGGGGTAAAAGGCCGGACAAATAATTCGCTACTTCCACCTGAGCATCGGTAAACAACGGAAGATTCTCCTCTTCAATACCGCGGAGGAAGTTGTAATAGCTGCAATTCTTCCTGCCCAGGGTCTTAACGCTCATAAACCGAATCAAATCCGGAGCGCAATCATTATTAATATAGTCCATATGACGCGGATAGAATTCAGCGCCAATATATTTCTTAAAGTTGAAATAGTCCTGCTTCAGATACTTGATTGCATTGAAGTTTTCTTTATCGATGTACTCCAAAATTTCTTCCTTGCTCAGGTCATCGATATGAATCTCAACGCCATAATCCGTAAGCCCAAGAGCTGTGAAATCATCTTTTACAAGCGATGCCATAAGCCGCTTTTCCATGACAAAATTCTCGGACAATGATCCCAGGGCAAAAGCAATCTGCACGCTACGCTTATAGCTGTTACCGATGAAGTCGAGGACCGTAACATAATCCTTGTTCATGTATTTACGAAGGCCACGTCCGAGCTGCTGAATAAATATCGTGGTAGACTCCGTCGGTCTTAGGAAAAGAACCATGTTGACGCCGGGAATATCAACACCTTCGTTCAGGATATCTACGGTAAAAAGAATCTCCAGCTCATGAGCATCATTCTGCAAATCATTATAGGCGCGAACACGCTCACCGATATCATTGCGTCCGGTAAGGTACGCAGTCTTGTATCTCTCACCCAGAGCTTCACACATCATACGGGCATGCGTCACATTCCGACAAAAAGCAAGACATTTGAGCTTGCCCTGCGGGCGATGCTTCTCTATCTGTTCCGCAATAAAGTCACAATGGTCTTCTTGGGCCATCTGAGCAATCATGCGGCGTTCTTCATTGCCTGACAGGCCGTAGTCAACGAGTTGATCACGGATACCATAATACTTGAAAGGAACAACAAGGTCATTGGCGATCGCGTCACGGAGCCTGAGCTCATACGGAACATTATGGTCAAACATTTCAAAAACATCCTGGTTGTCCAGACGTTCCGGAGTTGCAGTAAGTCCGAGCAAAAATTCCGGCTCGAAGTACCCGATGATTTTCTTGTAGGTCTCCGCCGTAGCATGGTGACACTCGTCAGCGTATGTCAAGATAGGTCTAACAATTTTTTCTGCCATATTTTAGATGGCAGAAAATCATCATTTATATACTCAGTGCTTTCTTTATTTGCTCGTTTTCGACAGGTAGTAAAACACCTTCCTTTATTTCCTTACAACCCCAAATCCATGATAACTCTTGTAATTGATTTCCTTGAAATAACTCACTATTATTTTCAAGCATATAATTTATACTGTCCGTTACCTGTTGCGTTGTGAGTTTTTCCATAGCTGCTTTCCACTCAAGATATTCGCCCGAATTCTCATCATCATTTATGACCGTTCCTGATAAACTCCTAATTTCATTAGCAAGCAGTTCAGCCAGCTTCATGATATTTAACATATGCATCTGTGCCTCTTCGCTACTCATATTTTTCTTGAATCCTTCAACAGCAATGTCTATATTCTTTGAGAACTCTTTAGCGGTCACTCCTGTCTTTTCTGCAACAGACAAACTCGTGGAATGACTCTCAACCAATTGCTCTTTGTCAGTTGATTTCTTTCCCGTTATCTTAGAATAAATATTTTTTACTCCTGGAACGATAGTTTCATTCCATAGTCTTTTAACATGTGGAGCTGCAACCGCTCCAATGGCAATTCCCACACCAATAGCAAGTGCTATAATCTGGGCAGTGGCATCTCCTTCAGAAGAATTATCATCCGAATCACCATCATCTTCTATCTCTACAAAATCTGGCTGATCGGGGTGAAAAGAACCATCATTCTTCCTAAATCCATTATTAGACTTGGCTTCACCATTGACCATATCTTCATATGCTTCATCAGAAAAATCGGCATACATTCTATGCATTAAATATCCCCCCTATCTAAAAGAACAATGATAAGCCACCATAAGTTGGTCCCCATCCACGAAGTTTCTTTTTTCCTTCAAAGAATGTTTTTACCAGATATCTGTACAACCTTTCGCTTGGCCAGATATGTTCTTCATCGTAATAATAATCCATCGGTAGTTCTAATAGCGGAATGTATGAATCGGTTACTGCCCTAAAATACAAATGCACTTCATCACGATAACCTATATATCCTTCCTCACCCATCTTCATTTCTCGATCTCGATAA
>JAZLJD010000035.1:0-8339 GCA_045617725.1 Lachnospiraceae bacterium | reverse complement strand
TATACCGGATTGCGAAATGCGGGGATTAGTGTGAAAAATGCAGGCATTTTTCACGCGACACTTTGTGTCGCAATCCGTAGCAGTTTCGCTGTAATACAGTGAAGGGCTAAATATACCGGATTGCGAAATGCGGGGATTAGTGTAAAAATGAACCGGAAACAATGCATGAAGTTTATATACGGAATTCTTTTTGGCACGGTGGGCGCCCTTGTTTTGTGTGCCCTGTTTGTGGTGTTTACCGACCCGTTTCATCAATACAGGAAGCGGGGGGACGGGGAGTACCTGTCAAAGGCGGTCTACGAAACGGCGGGTGCGGCCAGAAATTTTGACTATCGGGATGTCATTGTGGGCAGTTCCATGACGGAGAATTTTCGCGCGTCGGACGCGGACGCGCTGCTTGGCTGGGATACGCTGAAGCTTTCCTATTCGGGGCTTTGGACGGATGACATGCAGGCGGTGCTCACGCAGATTTTTGATACGCACGAGCCGGAGCATGTTCTCATGAGTGTGGACATGTACATGTTCATGGACACCCCCGAGCAGGTAAAAAGCCGTGTCTACGCCCCGCGGCCCGAGTATCTCTATACAAAGAGCATACTGGACGATGCACCGTACCTTTGGAACCTGGATGTTTTACGGGAAGGCGTAAGGAAGCTGTATGGGGAGGTGCGTGGAACGACTCCCTCGGCGGACCTTTCCTACACCTGGGAGCATCCGACCGGAAAAAATGCGGTGGTAACGCCATATTTATTCGACCGTGAAACGTATCTTAAGAGGGAGGCAGAGGAGCTTAAGGCGGATTACTACATCGAATCCACGAAGATCGGTCTTTCGGCCATCGAGCCCTTCTTTACGGAGCACCCCGAGACGGAATTCATTGTTTTTTTCCCTGTGTACAGCATGCTTTACTGGGATGAACAGATCATACTAAAGCGTACGGATGCGGTCATCGCCGCCCAGGAGTACTTGATTAACGCGTTCCTTTCGCATGACAATGTCCGCGTGTTCTACTTTATGACCGATGAAGTGTCCGAAGACCTTGACCACTATGTGGATACCTGCCACCACGACGCGTCCGTCAACCACGACGAGCTTGCCTATATCGCCGAGGGGCGGTACGAGCTTTTTAAGGATACGTACGAAGCGGTTTTGGAGAGTATGCGATTAAAAGCCCACGGCTTTGATTATAATCAATATTTTTAGGAGGTTTATGATGAAAGAAAAAAAGAAAGGCCGGTTCCTTCTAAACATTCTGTTTATGCAGGCAGCGGTTGTCATCTACACGTTCTCCAGTGTGGCCAATAAAAAAGCCGCCCAGCAGGAGGTTATGAGTAAGCCCTACATCCTGTTCTGGTTGCTGGTTGTTTTTATCCTTGGAGTGTATGCCGTTTTATGGCAGCAGATCATCAAAAAATTCAAGCTCTCGGTGGCTTATGCGAATCGTTCCATGAGTATTTTGTGGACGATGATCTGGTCGGTTTTCATTTTTGGCGAGACGATTTCCCTGCAAAACATCATCGGCGTCGTTATGGTAATCGCCGGAGTCATTTTGGTCAATTCCGATGACGGAATCACGGAAACGGAGGTGGCAAAAGATGCTGTATTACCTGATTAGTTTTTCTTCCGTATTTGTAGCTTCCCTGTCGCAGATTCTTCTTAAGAAGGCGGCACAGAAGAAATATCCGAACTTCATCCGGGAATACTTAAACGGATACGTAATTTTCGGTTATATCATGATGTTCGGTTCCCTCTTCCTGTCCCATCTGTCCTATCGCGGGCTGGAACTTAAGCAGGTTGCCATCATTGAACCCATCGGCAACATATTCGTGCTGATTTGGGGGATTTTGATTTTCAAGGAGCGCATCAGCCTTCGGAAAATCCTCGGAATTGCGCTTATTATCGGCGGTTTCCTGGTGTTCTATCTGTAGTGCATTTGCCTTGCGCCAAAGGGCCCCAAATGGTATAATATCAAGTGGCTGTTTATAGCCTATTAGTTTACATAATACGCGGAGGTTTGCGTTTTGAAAAATCGTAACAGAGACTATTTACATGGGGGAGAGGGGTTCGCAATTGCGTCCATTTCCATCGTTACCTGTATCGTCATCGTGGCAGGAGCTATCTGGGGCAGCTACATGTCTACCCAAAAGGCTTATGACGCCCTGGCAGCTTCGGGATCGAAACTGGCCGGTGTGCAGAATGTCGGACAGGGCGGCATCGAGAAGGTATCCGGATACTTACGGGAAGCTTCCGGTGTGCAGGAAGTGCCGGTCGCTGTTACTACGACACCTGACAAGCCGGAGGAACCGGTTATTCCTTCCGCATCTCCCAGCGTAAAGCCTTCAAAGTCCCCCGAACCTTCCAAACCGGAGGACATCAATGTTGCGGTTTCCTGCGTTTCCGTGGACCGTGATCTGAAGGTCAAATTCACGGATGCCGACCGGAACGAAAGTATTACGGGCTACGCCTTTGAAATAGTCCTTAAGGACAAAAACAACGTCGAGAAAACCTACACGGACTCCGACAAAGACGGTGTTATCCACATCACGGATTTGGCAGGCGGTGAGTATTCACTGCTGATTAAGTCCCTGTACGGCTTCACCTTCCCGGAGACCGCACAACGCGTTACGGTAAAAGAACATATTGAATACGTGGTAATCAATGTCCTCGATGAGGTCAAGTCTTACGACCAGGTTAAGCCGGAGGAAGAGGATGCTATGGCAACCAATTCCCAGGAAGTCATCGAGGTGGAATCCCAGGTGCAGGATACGGTAGAGTGGGTATCCTCCACGGCCAAGACGATTTACAAGGAAATCGAGTATTCCACGATTACGAAACCCGTGAAGCGTACGGCTTTGAGCGGAACGCTTCCCGATCGTGACGATCCGGAACCTTCGACGGAACCTTCGACGGAACCTTCCGAAGATCCTACGACCCCTCCTTCCGAGGAACCGTCTGTGGAACCTTCCGGGGATCCTACGACTCCTCCTTCCGAGGAACCGTCAACTCCTCCTTCCGAGGACCCTTCGACGGACCCTTCGACGGACCCCTCTGTGGAACCTTCCGAGGAACCGTCGCCTTCTCCTTCTGTAGTACCGATTGTTTATCCTACCGCGATTCCGGCCACGGCGATTTCGTTTGATAGAGCAGAACTTACTCTTTTGCCCGAGAGCACCGAAGAATCGCAGAAGAAGGCTACCGTTACCGCGAGTGTGGCCGCTTATCTTGATGCGGATACTTTGGCACATACGCAGGAAAGTATATTTGTTTATGAATGGTCTTTGGCACCGAATGATTATGTTTCCATCGACGGTGCTACAAATAAAAACAGCGTGAAGCTGGTTGCAACGGGACATCCGACCGAGAAACAGGAGCTTGCCCTGAAGCTTAAGGTTACGCAGGAACTTACGCAGACGGATCTTCCGGAAGGAGAGCCTCAAAACAAGGCCACCATAAGCGGTGAGAAGACCTTTACGGTAGCCGTGGTACCGAAGCTTATTACGGCGCTTAAGGTACAGACTTCCGCTTCCGATGCATCGACTTCCCGTGAGATGACGCTTACCTCGCCGGCCGGAACCTTTACTCCGGTGGTTTATGCGACCTATGCGGACGGAACGAGTGAGCTCCTTGAGAATAACAAGGTGACCTGGAGCGTTGACAAAGAGAAGATTGCGACCGTTTCTTCCGACGGTGTGATTACGGCACTGTATGACGGAACCGCAGTCATCAAGGCGACATTTAAGGTGAGCGAGCAGAAGAACGTCAGCGCCGAATATAAGGTTACGATTCCTTATAATCCCGCCTTTGACGAGGAATCCCTGCTGCTTGATACCAAGGAACGCCAGATTTATATCAAGGATCCCAAGGATACGAGTGGCAAGACCTTCAAGAAGGCCGTGTTTGCGGATTACTTTAAGGCCGGTACGAAGTTCTTTATCAAGGAACAGCAGTACACGGGCTGGCAGACTCTGGAAGACAACAATACCTACTACTTCGACAAGGACGGCAAGGCTGTAACGGGCCAGCAGGTCATCGAAGGTGTTACTTATAACTTTACCAAGGACGGCTGGCTCCAGATGGATTCCAAGTCCATCGGCATCGATGTATCCTTCTGGCAGGGCGCCATCAACTGGGAACAGGTCAAGAATTCCGGTGTCAACTACGCCATGGTGCGTGTCGGCTACCGTGGCTACGGTGCTGAGGGCACACTCGTTGAGGATGCATGGTTCGGCCAGAACGTTTACTATGCCGCACAGAACAACATCAAAGTAGGTCTTTACTTCTTCTCACAGGCAGTTACGGAGGCAGAAGCCATCGAGGAAGCTTCCATGGTTGTGAACCTGCTTGAGAAATACGGCCTGGGCAAGTACATTACCTACCCGATTTTCTTTGACAGTGAGTACGGTAACAACAAGCATACCGGACGTGCGGACAATATCGACGCCATTCAGCGTACGGCCTGCGCCAAGGCATTCTGTGAAACCATTAAGAATGCGGGCTACACCCCGGGTATCTACGCAAGCAAGAACTGGTTTACCGGCAAGCTTGATATGAATACCTTAAACAGTTATGTGGTATGGCTTGCACAATATGCTACCAAGCCGGACTACAGCGGCCGTTATGACATCTGGCAGTATTCCTCCAAGGGTACCGTCGGTGGTATCAGCGGTAATGTTGATATGAATATCAGTTATCTGAATTACTAATAAAGGAGTCATTTATGCATACTTATCTTGTAACCGGCGGTGCCGGATTTATCGGGTCCAACTACATCCACTACATGTTCCGTAAGTACGGCGATACCATTCGTATCATCAATGTGGACAAGCTGACCTATGCAGGAAATCTCGAGAACTTAAAGGACATTGAGAACCTTCCCAATTACAGCTTTGTGAAAGCGGATATCTGCGATGCGGAAACAATCGGACGGATTTTCGACGAGAACGATATCGACAGAGTGGTACACTTTGCGGCAGAGAGTCACGTAGACCGCTCCATTCGAAATCCCGAGGTATTCGTACAGACCAATGTCCTCGGAACGCTGGTTATGCTGAATCAGGCCAAGGCTTCCTGGGAACTTCCCGACGGAAGCTACAAGCCCGACCACAAGTTCCTTCACGTATCCACGGATGAGGTGTACGGTTCCCTTGAAAAAGACGACGAGTTCTTCTACGAGACTACTCCCTACGCACCGCACAGCCCCTATTCGGCCAGCAAGGCGTCCTCGGACTTCCTCGTTAAGGCATATATGGACACCTATCATTTCCCGGCCAATATTACGAACTGTTCGAACAACTACGGACCGTATCAGTTCCCCGAGAAACTGATTCCCCTCATCATCAACAACGCGCTGAACGGACGTAAGCTTCCTGTATACGGCGACGGACTGAATGTGCGCGACTGGCTTTTTGTCGAAGACCACGCCAAGGCAATCGATATGGTGCAGGAGCAGGGCCGGCTGTTTGAAACCTACAATGTAGGCGGCCACAATGAAAAGAAAAATATCGAAATCATCAAGATTATTATTGAAACACTTCGCGAAATGCTTCCGGATTCCGATCCCCGAAAGGCTGCGATTACAGAGGATCTGATCACATACGTAGCAGATAGAAAGGGTCACGACAGACGATACGCCATCGCTCCCGACAAGATTAAGAGTGAGATCGGCTGGTATCCCGAGACCATGTTTAAGGACGGAATTAAGAAGACGATAGCGTGGTATTTTGAGCATGAGGACTGGATGAAGAACGTAACCAGCGGTGATTACCAGAAATACTATAACGAAATGTATAAATAGGCATTTGAAAGGGAACGAAGGCTCGTTCCCTTTTGGTGCGTTTTTAAGAGGTGACTTATGAAAGGTATTATTTTAGCAGGTGGCAGCGGCACCAGACTTTATCCTCTGACCAAGGCAATCTCCAAACAGATTATGCCGGTCTACGATAAACCCATGATTTACTATCCCTTATCGACCCTTATGCTTGCGGGAATCCGTGAGATTCTGATTATTTCCACCCCGAGGGACGTTCCTGTTTTCAAGGAACTTTTAGGGGACGGACATCAGCTTGGTATGGAGATTTCCTATGCGGTTCAGGAGTACCCGAGAGGTCTTGCGGACGCCTTTATCATCGGCCGTGAATTTATAGGAAACGACCGTGTTGCGCTGGTACTCGGAGACAATATCTTCTACGGCCAGAGCTTTTCCCGCCTTTTACAGACGGTTGCACAGCGCGAGAAGGGTGCTACCATTTTCGGTTACTATGTACGCGACCCGAGAGAGTATGGTGTAGTTGAATTCGATGCGGAGGGCAAGGCAATTTCCATTGAGGAGAAGCCCCAGAATCCGAAGAGCAATTATGCGGTTCCCGGCCTTTATTTCTACGACAACGATGTTGCGGATATTGCAGCCCATGTGAAACCTTCCGCACGCGGTGAAATCGAAATCACTTCCATCAACAATGAATACTTATCCCGCGGTGAGCTTCGCGTTGAGACGATGGGCCGTGGCTTTGCATGGCTCGACACAGGCAATCATGATTCCCTTTTGGATGCGGCCAATTTCGTGGCTGCCTTCCAGAAACGCCAGGGACTTTACATTTCCTGCATTGAGGAGATTGCTTACAAGCGCGGTTTCATTAACCGCGAGCAACTGCTTGAGCTGGCCGGACCTCTTATGAAGACGGATTACGGCAAGTATCTTACCGAGGTTGCCAATGGACTCTAATCTTCGGAAAAAAACAATTGCATGGATGAGTGCGTTTGTTATCCTTTTGGTGCTTATCGTTTTGATCCTGAATCGGGACATCCTTTCGGAAGACGGCGGTAAGTCGGCTGCTTCGCCGGCCGCATCCTCTTTGCCGACAGGAACCGCCATCGCTGCGGACGGCAGAATCGAGGGCTCCGACCTTAAGGCCTTTACGAGAAAGCAGGATTTCTTTGACGAAGAGGATGCACTGTATTCCTCCACCGAAGCTCTGTCACAGGAAACGCTTTCGCTTTTGGTAACGAGTGCCGAACGGGACATCCGTGTACGGGTGGTCGATTCGGAAGGAGCACTTAAGAAGGATTTGAATGTGGTTGTTACGGTAGAGGGAGTCGGTGAGTACAAGGACCTCGACCGGGACGGCATTTTGCTTATTACGGGAGTGGATCCCGGTAATTACTATGTATCGCTTGAACCACCGGAAGGATATAGGACAAATGCACGCTTTGTATCCGTCAAGGTTCCTTCCGTGATTGAATACAAGAAGCTTCCTGACATTGAGGACATCATGTTTATGGAGACCGACCTTGTCAGAGTGCAGAGCGACGGACGACAGAATCTCGAATTCTCAGCGGATACGGATCTTGATACCAAACCCTTCCGTGTGGGCATTGAGAATGCAAGAAGTGGCGTACGCCTATCAAGCCGGGATCCGAAAGTGGATTTCAGGGTTCTGAAGCAGGCCGGAGCGGAGTTTGTTATCTTAAGAGCCGGATATCGCGGTTATTCAAACGGTGTGCTTTATCAGGATTCGTCGTTTTTGGCACGGGCGGAGGATGCTGTGGCAGCAGGCCTCAAGGTAGGTGTGGTTTTTGAATCCCAGGCAATCGACCGTGTGGAAGCCGTGGAGGAAGCCAGCCTGGTTCTTTCCGTGATTGAGGATTTGGACATTACATATCCCGTATTTTTGGATGTGGAGCCTGCGGGCGGTGGCGGCCGGGCGGATGAGCTTACCATGCAGGAGCGGACGGAGGTCTGCGAGGCATTCCTTAAGACCATCCAAAATGAGGGCTACAGTGCGGGCGTGGAGGGCAGCAGGGCGTCCCTGTCGGAACGCGTTGCGATCGAAGCACTTGCGGCCTATAATCTCTGCATTGATGATTATTCGGACACCGAGACCTATGCGGGCAGTGACTACCAGTTCTGGCAGTACACGGCCATGGGAAATATCGGGGGCCAGTCCGGCCTCTTTGACTTAGTTGAGAGCTACCTAGGGTACTAATGGGGACGGGGGTTTCTGGCACATTAAAGTGCTAAAGCGGCGTCGCGGGGAACCCGGCAGGCTGCGAATGTGCCGGTTTGCGGTCGCGGGGCACTGCGCAGACAGTTTCTATGGCCGCTAAATTGCCTTCCGCGCACCGAAGCGAGGCTCAGTTGCTCATCGGGGACATTCCTTTTGTCTCGCTAATGCATCAAGTGATGTGGTGTTGAATCCGGAAGGCTGCGAATATGTCGGTTTGACGTCGCGGGGCGCTGCGCAGACAGTTTCTATGGCCGCTAAATCACCTTCCGCGCACCGAAGCCCAACTCACTCGCTCACTGATGTGAGCTCGTTCAAACAAGTGGGCTTCTCAAATCG
>JAZLJD010000034.1:0-7147 GCA_045617725.1 Lachnospiraceae bacterium | reverse complement strand
GCACTGGCGAGAAGCAATTCATATAGGGCGAATCGATTCGCGGAGAGGGATAGGTTTTCTTAGTGTTTTGTAGGCACGCAGCAACGCCCGGCCCGGATGGTCGGGCGAGGCCGATACGCGACACGGACGGCGCGTAGAGGCAGGTTGCGTCAGTAACAAAAAGCTTCCCAAAACACTTAGAAAACCATACCTCGGAGTGTTATTCGTCTCTATATGGAATTGCTTCTCGCCAG
Source organism: Lachnospiraceae bacterium (assembly GCA_045617725.1). Lineage (GTDB taxonomy): Bacteria > Bacillota > Clostridia > Lachnospirales > Lachnospiraceae > JAZLJD01. Next base: position 6,914 of record JAZLJD010000034.1, on the reverse strand, counting down.
TGCCGGCAGGAGCCGCTTTTTCATGCAGAACGGAGCGGCCCCGATGCAACGCCCGGCAGTGCTCTAATGCTTTAATGTGCTAAAAACCCCCGTCCCCAAATCTTACATTTTTGTAAGGTACGGGGCGGAAGTTGTAAGACGAATGAATAGATGAGACGGCCTCGATATGGTAAATTACATGTATCGAAACGAAAGGATTGGTACGAAACATGAAAAAGAGAAAGAAAATCGTAGGAAAAGTGATTCTGGCAGTTCTGGCTGCTGCTTTACTGTTTGTTATAATAAAGGCTGGTTTGGATGTGATTTTTGCAAGCAGGATACCGCATCACTTTGCTTCCGCGCAGGAAGGAAGAGAGCAGTTGCTTTCCAACACAGAATACTATAATAATTATTCAGAGAACGATCTTGAGTTCCGAATGAAGAAGACCGGCGCAACTTTGGACGAACTGCTTACGGAATCGACGGAGGGTGTAAAGAGCTTTAGCATATTTGAGAAGCTTTTTGTCGACAGCATCCTCGCCAAAATGGCAAGAAAGCTCGAGAAGAGCGGCTACGAACTCCCGGAAGTGGGCGAGATTACTTTTATCAGTTGCGATATGGATGTGGAATTCGGCTCGAGCGGATATACGCACGGCAAGGAAATCTACATAAATTCATCTCTGGTAACGATGTACACACTTCTTAGCATGAATTCCCAGACGAAGGCGCTGATGGAGGAACTGCTTTGGCATGAGATGTTCCATGTGCTTACAAGAAATAATCCCGAATTCCGGAGCGACATGTACTCTCTTATCCATTTCACCGTTACGGATTCCGATTATGCGTTGCCAAAAAGCATCCGCGAGTACTTACTGAGTAATCCCGATGTCATGCATCACGACGCGTATGCAACCTTTGTGATCGACGGCAGAGAAATCGACTGCTACATTGCAGATATTTCATCCGGTCACTTTGCCGAGGGTGCCGACCTTAAAGAAATCCCCGCACTTGTCCCCACGGACGGCAGCGATACTTATTACACCCCCGAGCAGGCCGAAAACTTTGATGCCGTATTCGGAACCAACACCACTTATGTAATCGACCCGGAGGAATGCATGGCCGAAAACTTCAGCCTTGCGATGACTTACGGTTTGGACGGCAGGAATAATCAGGGCTATCAAAGCCCCGAAATCATTCAGGGAATCATTGAGTTATTACAGGAGGAACAATAATGACACTTTTGGAAGTTAAGAATCTTCAGAAAATATATACAACCCGTTTGGGCGCCAATAACGTAATGGCGCTGCGTAACGTGAGCTTTTCCGTGGAGGAGGGCGAATATGTGGCAATCATGGGCGAGTCCGGCTCCGGAAAGACCACGCTCCTCAACATACTCGCGGCCCTCGACAAGCCGACGAGCGGCGAAGTCCTGCTTTCGGGCAACGAAATCGTCTCCATCCCGGAGAAGAAACTGGCGGCATTCCGCCGGGAGAATCTGGGCTTTGTGTTCCAGGACTTCAACCTTCTCGACAATTTTACAAACCGCGACAATATCTTTTTGCCCCTCGTACTCTCCGGCAGGGACTACCGGGAGATGAACGAGCGGATGCGCCCGATTGTACGCGAGCTGGGCATCGCGGACATCCTCGACAAGTATCCCTATGAAGTATCGGGAGGCCAAAAACAACGTGTCGCCGTGGCACGTGCTCTGATCACGAATCCCAAGCTGATTCTTGCGGATGAACCGACCGGCGCGTTGGATTCCAAGGCTTCGGACGCTCTTTTGGACATGTTCGAGCGCATCAACGAGCATGGTCAGACCATCCTGATGGTTACTCACTCCGTCAAGGCTGCCAGCCATGCCAAGAGGGTTTTATTTATCAAAGACGGCCTTGTATTCCACCAGATTTACAAAGGCGACAAGTCCGTCGACCGCATGTACCAGCAGATTTCCGAAACGCTGACCGCCCTGACCTACGGAGGTGAGACGGATGAAGAATAAGTTCGGTTTCTATCTGAAACTGGCTGTTTCCGGTATGCACAAGAGCTCGAAATTCTATGCGCCCTACATCTTTACCGGCATACTGGATGTGTCCATGTTTTACAACATCGCAAGCCTTCTGATTAATCAAAGCCTACCCGGCGGAAGCACCTTCAAAATCATGATGGCCCTGGGAACTGTAATCGTCGGACTGTTCTGCGCGATTTTCCTGTTCTACACCAACAGCTTCCTGATTAAGCGCCGCAAGACGGAGCTTGGACTTTACAACATCCTGGGTATGGAGAAACGCCACATTGTCGGCTTGGTTTCTCTGGAGGCTCTGATTTCCGCCGTAATCTGCTGCGGCCTCGGTATGATTGTGGGAATTTTGTTCAGCCGCTTTATGTTCCTCCTTGTCCGCAAATACTTTGTCCTCACGGATGGCTTTCACTATGAATTCAGCCCGGTATCCATCCTTGTGACGCTGGTTCTTTTTGGCGCCATATTCGGAGCCATTCTGCTAAAGAATATCGTGGAAGTATCGAAAGTGAAGCCGATTGAGCTTTTGAAAGCTTCCCACCACGGCGAAAAAGAACCCAAAACCAAGTGGCTGCTCGCCGTGCTTGGCCTTCTGACCCTGGGCATCGGATACTACCTGTCCCTGACGACCGAGACCCCGATTATGGCAATCGAACGCAGCTTCTTTGCGGTGGCCCTGGTCATCGTCGGCACCTACTGGGTCTTTATCGCTTTCAGCATTGTGGTTCTGAAGGGGCTTCGCAAAAACAAAAAATACTACTATAAGGCGACGCATTTTGCATCGGTTTCCGGCATGCTTCACCGTATGAAACAGAATGCGGTCGGTCTCGGTAACATCTGCATCCTTTCCACGATGGTTATGGTCATGATGTCCACCACCGCCAGCCTCTTCATCGGAAGCGAGGACATTATCAGGATGCGTTATCCGACGGAGTATTCCTACAAGTTTTTCGGCGTGAGCGACGACTTTGATGTGCAGGGCGTGGAGCAGTACCTGTGCCAAAAAGCAGGTGAAGCGGGCCTTGAGGTGGAAAACTTCACGGCACATACCTACTGCGGCTTTACGGCCGTAAACCATGGAAACGAAATCAGCACGGACGAATATGAAATGGGCGATTACATGTGCGTGGTCACCATCATTGAGGAGGATCAGTTCGAGGCTCTGACGGGCAAGAAAGCGGGAAATATCGCACCCGGAACCATCGGTGTCATGGAATCCGCCAGCCGTGTCCGGGATACGCTCATTTTCATGGGCGAGGAATTTAAGATTACTCCGATTGAGAATACAAAACTTACCGGGGAGCTTTCCGTTATTGCCAGCGATTCCTTCATGCTGGTTACGCCGGATCACGAAACCTTCAATCATCTGGTTGATTTAAGATATGCGCAGGATGAGGAAAACGACCTGGAAACCTGGATAGATTTTGACGTAAGCGGAACCGCTGCGGAGAAGGCAGCGCTGTTTGATACCGGTATCTCGGAGAGCGAGCTGTGTGCTGCGGCACGAAACGGCGAGATTCGTGTTGTTCCTTCCTTCCGCGAGTATGAAAAGGAAACATTCTTTGAGCTTTCCTCCGGCTTTTTGTTCCTGGGAAGTTACCTGGGCATTCTTTTCCTTGTGGCCACGGTCCTGATTATTTATTACAAACAGATGATAGAGGGCTATGAAGATAAGAATAAGTATGAGATAATGCAAAAGGTCGGTATGGATAAGGATGAAGTGCATAAGACCATTCGCAGTCAGGTACGACTGATGTTCTTTTTGCCGCTGGGCGCTGCTATTTGCCATACATTCGGGGCATTCCCGATGCTGAATCAGTGCCTCCGAATCTTTAACCTTTACAATACCGGGTTGTATGTGATTACAACGGCAGTTACGGTCCTCATCTATATCGTGTGCTACTTCGTGGTTTATTCCATCACGACCAAGGTGTATTACAGAATCGTAACGAGTAAATAAGGAAAGAGTAGATACGGCATGTTTAAGGTGTTTATCGTGGAGGATGATTCCACCATTGCAAGTGCGCTGGAAACGGGACTTAAGCAATGGGGGTATGAGGCCAGAAAGGCTACGGATTTTACAAGTATTATGGGCGAGTTTGCGGAGTTTGCTCCGCAACTCGTCCTTTTGGACATTACCCTGCCGTTTTATAACGGCTACTACTGGTGCACGGAGATTCGTAAGGTATCGAAGCTTCCGATTATTTTTATTTCGTCCGCTTCCGACAATATGAATATCATCATGGCAATGAACATGGGAGCCGATGATTTTATTCCCAAGCCCTTTGATATGACGGTCCTGACCGCCAAGGTGCAGGCGATGCTGCGACGCAGTTATGACTTCGGTGGCGATTCGCACCTTATGGAACACAGGGGACTTGTGCTTAATCTTGACAATGCGAGCTGCGTGTATGACGGCAACGATTTGGAACTGACACGCAACGAATATCGCATTTTGCAGCTTCTCCTTGAGAAACACGGCAATATCGTCGGCCGTGACGAAATCATGAATTATCTTTGGCAGGGAGAGGCCTTCGTGGATGAGAATACACTTTCGGTCAACATGACGCGTATTCGCAAGAAACTGGAATCCGTGGGACTGAATGATTTCATTGTAACGAAGAAGGGCCTCGGATACATCGTGGAGTGAGGACATTGCCGTGCTGATCAATTATCTTCGTAAGAAAAAAATGACGATTCTTCTTTTTATCCTGCTGGGTGGTATTGTGCTTGTCATCAATTTCTTAAGCGGAGGAGAATTCACAACAGGTGCGTACAGCGTGTGCGTGTGCACCTTCTTTATTGTGTGTTTCGGTCTCACAGATTTTTTAAAGTACAGAAATAAGCTGAATGTACTTATGAACATGGAACAGACCATTACCTTCAACCTTTCGAATCTTCCGATTCCCGAGGGGGATGTGGAGGAGGAGTACACCCGCCTTTTGGAGATTCTGTATGACGACCGTCGCAAGAGCGTTTCCGAGTACGCGGCGCAGTACGAGAATCTGTCCGCATACTATACGACCTGGGCACATCAGATTAAAACGCCGATTCAGGCCATGCGACTTCTGCTTCAGGCGGAGGGCGGACGGCCGGAGCTGGAGAGTGAACTGATCCGTATTGAGCAGTATGTGGATATGGTTCTGACTTATCTGAAGCTCGGCAACGACGATTACGATTTCGTATTCCGCAAGGTTTCGGTCGACCGCATCGTCAAGGACACCCTGAAGAAGTGTGCCAGACAGTTTTTTGCGGCGCATCTGTCCTTAAACTACGAGGAAGTCAACATTACGACCGTGAGCGATGAAAAATGGTTACAGTTTGTGGTTGAACAAATCCTGTCCAACAGCTTAAAATACACGAAGGCCGGCTCGATTCACATTTATTCCGATGCGCCCGGCGTGCTCTGCATCGCCGATACCGGCATCGGCATTGACCCGTCCGACCTGCCGCGTGTGTTCGATAGCGGCTTCACCGGCTATAACGGCCGCGAGGACAAAAAGGCAACCGGCATCGGCCTGTACCTGTGCAAGTGCACGATGGACCGCCTCGGCCACGGCATTTCCATTGAATCGAAGGTGGGCGAGGGCACAACGGTGCGATTGTTTTTGGCCAAAAACAAAACTGATACAAGAGACTGACAAGAGAACGGAGAGACTATGATTAAGATTGGTGAATTTCAGAAACTTACCATCGCACGCAAGGTGGATTTCGGCGTATACCTGACGGATGGAGAACTTACGGCGACGCAGCAGGTACTGCTTCCCGTAAAGCAGCTTCCCGAGGGAAGCGAGGTGGGGGATGAGATATCGGTGTTTATTTATCGCGATTCGCAGGATCGTCTGATTGCAACCACTGCCAGCCCGTACATTACGATGCACGAAACGGCAGTATTAAAGGTTCGTGAGGTAACGAAGATCGGTGCCTTTTTGGACTGGGGCCTTGAGAAGGACCTGCTTCTTCCTTTTGCGCAGCAGACGGTAAAGGTGCGTGCGGAGGAAAGCTATCCGGTAGCTCTTTATGTGGACAAATCCGGCCGGCTCGCCGCAACGATGAAGGTTTATGAGTACCTTCGGACGGATTCCCCTTACGAGCGGGATGAGCGTGTGGAAGGCGTTGTATATGAACTGAATGACCGGTTCGGTGCGTATGTGGCAGTAGACGGCAAGTATTCCGCCATGATTCCGAAACGGGAGCTGGTATCGAAGGTGAATGTGGGGGATTCAGTGACCTGCCGGATCATTGAGGTGCGCCCGGACGGCAAGCTGACACTGGCCCTGCGTGACAAGGCATATCAGCAGATAGAAGCGGATGCACAGCGTATCCTTGCGGAGCTGGAAGCATACAGCGGCGTCCTGCCCTTTAATGACAAGGCAAGCCCCGAGACGATACAGCGTGCGATATCGATGAGTAAGAATGAATTCAAGCGTGCCGTAGGACATCTTTTGAAAGAGGGACGCATTGAAATCGGAGAAAATTGCATTCGTTTGATTTAGTGACTATACATACATGTCGAAGTTGGCTCCGACATTCGGATTCACGGACCGCTCCATGGCTGCGGCATCAATCATCTGTGTCAGCTGGGCGCCGGTGGATTCTGCCATGTCGATGGACTTGCTGAGAACCGCTGTTCCGACATTCTGCATGATGTTTTGCTGGGAAAGGGTCATTGATAATTCGGGAATATCCATAAGCACACTTCCTTTCTTTTGATGGTTATTCGTATCGTCATTATATCACAAAAAAATAATATGTCCAACCGTGGGTCATATAGTGGTCGTGTAAATTTACTGTAGGAATTTAATAGACAGAGTGTCCCCAAGATCTGTTTTTAGAATCAAAGATTTCTCCACCATTATATTCTTTTTATCCTCTTTTACAAACCCCAGATATGATTTTTCAAAGCTGCTATCTT
>JAZLJD010000033.1:0-14117 GCA_045617725.1 Lachnospiraceae bacterium | reverse complement strand
ATTATTGAATGTATTTGTCAAAAAGGTAATAAGAGAACAACGAATTCCATTTTCTATTGAAAGTGATCCTTTCTACAGTGAAAGCAACATGGCTTTTCTGCGTGAAGGAATTTCTGCTCTGAATTCCGGCAAAGGTACTCCCCATGAGCTCATTGAGGAGGATTCTGAATGAATAAAATCTGGTACGACAGAGCCTGGGACGATTACCTTTACTGGCAATCCCAAGATAAGAAAACTCTTAAACGAATCAATCAGCTAATTCGTGATACAGAAAGAGATCCTTTCAATGGAATAGGAAAGCCCGAACCCTTAAAAGGCGACTTATCAGGTTTCTGGAGCCGCCGCATCGACGAAGAAAATCGATTGGTATATCGACCCAATAATGGTATTCTCGAAATCCTGTCTTGCAAGGGGCATTATGAATAATTTAGTTAAATGGCGGAACCCAAACTTAGGTTCCGCTTTTGTTTATTCTTAGTAAGCTACAGCATTTATGAAAAGTGGTAGTTCATATGAAGAGAACAAGAAATAAATATTATGTACTCATTGCGTACTCGAAAAGGGCATAAAGAAACCGAGAACCCAGTAAATAAAGGGCTCTCGGTTTTGCTTTTTCTATTCCCACTCGATAGTGGAAACGGGTTTCTCGGAAATATCCCAAAGGACACGGTTCACACCGGGAACGGTTGCGATAATTCGATCACGCATGGTGCACAGTACGGAGAACGGAATCTCCGGAACGGTAGCAGTTACGGCATCAACGGTGTTGACTGCACGGATGACAACTGCCCAACCCATATAACGCTTGTTGTCCTTGATACCAACGGACTGGAAATCCGGGATAGCACAGAAGTACTGCCAGGGAGTCGGAGTTAACTTGCCAATCTCCTCACGTACAATAGCATCTGCCTCGCGAAGTGCCTCCAGACGATCTCTGGTGATTGCACCTACGCAACGTACTCCAAGGCCGGGGCCGGGGAACGGCTGACGGTAAACCATACCATCGGGAAGACCCAATTCCTTACCAACTACACGAACCTCATCCTTATACAGGAATTTAACCGGCTCAACAAGTTCAAACTGTAAATCCTCGGGAAGACCGCCTACATTATGATGAGCCTTAACACCATGGCTCTCTAAGATATCAGGATAAATGGTTCCCTGTGCAAGGAAAGCAATTCCTTCAAGCTTGGAAGCTTCCTCTGCAAATACATCGATAAACTCTTTACCAATGATTTTACGCTTTGTCTCAGGCTCAGCAACGCCTGCAAGCTTATCAAGGAAACGATCTGTAGCATCTACATAAACAAGATTGGCATCCATCTGATTGCGGAATACTTCAATAACCTGCTCCGGCTCACCCTTGCGAAGAAGTCCATGATTAACATGAACACAAACAAGTTGCTTGCCAATTGCTTTAATCAAAAGTGCTGCTACCACGGAACTGTCTACACCGCCGGAAAGAGCAAGAAGAACTTTCTTGTCTCCTACCTGAGCTCTAATTTCTGCTACCTGCTCGTCAATGAATGCCTGAGCAAGTTCGGGAGTCGTAATACGTTTCATGGATTCAGGTCTTACGTCACTCATAATGTACCTCCAAAAATCATATACTGTTATTCTTAAGCGTTTGTATAGTTGTCGAAGTAGCCCTGTACCAATACGACAGGAGTACCCTTGTCACCGGAACCGCTGGTAAGGTCACAAAGTGAACCAATTAAGTCGGTGAGCTGTCTGGGGGTTGTACCCTGAGAAGCCATATTACCAACTAAGCTGCCGGATTTTGCCTTAATGCTCTCGGAAATAGCATTCTTAAGTGCTTCACCGCTTAAGTCAGCGAAATCATTATCTGCAAGGTATTTCAGTTTCAATTCGTTCGGAGTACCGATAAGGCCTTCGGTAAATGCAGGAGAAACAACGGGATCTGCAAGCTCCCAAATCTTTCCCTGGGGATCCTTGAAAGCACCATCACCGTAAACCATAACTTCTACATGCTTGCCGGTTGCTTTCAGAATTCTTGCCTGAATCTCTTCTACAAGAGGCTGGCAATCACGAGGGAATAACTTAATCTTGTCCTCGGTAGACTTGTTGGAACCAAGTAAACCGTATTTCTCATTGTAACCACCGCTAATCGGGGATGTCATAATGTCATCAAGACCACATACTACCTCAGCACCTGCCTCCTTTAAGAGACGTTTGGTACGCTTACGGGTATGAATGTCGCAGTTGATGACCTTCTTTGTATATTTAAGGATTTCTGTTGCATGGTTGGCAAAAATGATTTCAACCTCAGCACCGCATTCACGAATCAGATCACCGTAGTACTCTACATAATCAACACCGGTGAACTCATGCTTATTGTAACCGAACAACTCACGATACTTCTCAAGAGTGAGAACATCGGAGTAAGGATTAACGCCTGCAGCATCAATCTGGTCCATCGTTACAAGCTGGTTCCCAACCTCATCGGAAGGATAAGACAGCATAAGCACTACCTTACGTGCACCGCCTGCGATACCACGCAGACAGATAGCAAAACGGTTTCTGGAAAGAATCGGGAAAATAACTCCGACAGTCTCACCGCCAAGCTTAGCCTTAACATCTGCTGAGATATCAGCTACAGTAGCGTAATTACCCTGAGCTCTTGCTACGATGGATTCAGTAATCGAAATAACATCTCTGTCTCGAATCTCAAATCCCTCTGAAGCAGCAGCTTCAAGTACACTGTCTGTTACGATTGCAGCAAGATCGTCACCTTCGCGAATAATCGGGCAACGAATGCCTCTTGATACAGTACCGACTCTTCTTTCCTTTTTTTCCATGAATTTTTCCTTCTTTCACATATGTGTCGCATAAAGCCCTGCCTTATGCCGCAATAGATTTTATCATATCATTTTTTCTGTTTCAATAAATTTTCTGTTTCAGAAATAACAAAAATTTCAATTGTATCGAGGCCCGCTCTAAAAAATTTCACAAAAAAATTCGTACTATTCTTTCTGTTCCGGGGTAACCCGATGCTTCCCGCTGCTGCGTAATCCGATTTCGGTACCGTCCGCTATACGCTTCAGGTTCGGAATATGTTTTAGGAAAATCAGCACGGAAGCCGCCAACACAATCAACGCAATCAGGGCATTGAAGGTCAGCAGGAAAATAATCACGGGGAAAGAAATAATGGTCGTAAGTGTAGCCAGTACGATGTAATCGGAAACCACTGTAATGATAATAATGGCAATGCCGATACATACGAAAAACTGCGGGCACAAAGCCGTAGCCATGCCAAGGTATGTTGCAAAGCCCTTACCCCCACGGAAATGCATCAGATACGGATACAGATGGCCGATTACGCAGCCAAAGCCTATCACTGCAGGTGCAAGTTCAATGTTGCTGAAAACAGGAATATATCGTACACATTGAAGCATAACGTACACAGGAATAAATCCCTTCAGGATGTCAAGAACCCCCACCAGGACACCTACCTTCCAGCCCATGGTAATGGTTGCATTGGAAGCGCCGGAATTCCCGGAGCCATGATTGCGCACATCAATTCCCTTGCTGCGTCCAATCAGATAAGCCGGATGCAAGCTTCCTATCAGATAACCGACAATCGCAAGCCCGATATAAGCCAATACAATAAGTACAATCCGCATCTCTATCCTCCCTGAAAAATCACACATCAGAATGGTTCTGATTTCTACAAAAAAAATTATAGAAAGCACATATTTCCATGTCAAGATTTGAAGCTACACTTCCTTGCCTGTAATCGCAGTTCTGCGGGAAGGTGCCACCCCGCCGCCCATATGATGTACCGGAGAGTTGATAAAGCAGGCCCGTTTCACGGAATCGTCGCCGTAACGCGCCCGAATCTCATCCACTGCATGACTGAGTGCCGAAAGTCTGTCATACCGGCTCCCGTCCAAAAGATTGTATTGATACATGCCATTCTGCGTAGCCCGGGAAGTATGAACCCCAATCTGGCGGATGGGTATTCCGGTCCAGGCCTCCCGAAACAGTTTCATGGCCGCCCTATAAATCACCTCCGTCACATCCGTCGCGGAAAGCAATGTCATCTGATGCGACATATAATGGAAATCGTTGTCCACAATAGAGATTGCAACCACAGAAATAAAAGCATGATCCGCCCGAATCCTTGCTCCGACCGTTTCCGTGAGAGACAGAATCGTCAGAGCCGCACTCTCACAATCCTTAATATCATACGGAACCGTTATGGAATTCCCATACCCCTTATTCACCGGGCATATGGCGGCCGCGGTGCCATCGTCCACGCCCTGCGAAAAACTATGAAGCGTCCTGCCAAAGCTTTTAAAGACGGCAACCAGCATACTTTCATCCGCCCGGGCCAGGTCCCCGATCGTCAAAATGCCCAGCGTATGGAGCTTCTCCTCCGTTCTGTGTCCCACGAAAAACAAATCGCCCACAGGCAGCGGCCACATCTTGGTCGGTACTTCCTCGGGCCAAAGGGAATGCACCCGGTCCGGTTTCTTAAAATCGGAAGCCATCTTGGCCAGAAGCTTATTGGACGAAACACCTATATTGACCGTAAAGCCGAGTTCCTCCCTTATTAGGACGCGAAGTTCCTCCGCAAAAGCCATGGGAGGGCCGTTTATATATTCCATACCGGTCATGTCACAGAACGCTTCATCGATGGAGTACTGCTCTACCTTGGGAGAATAGCGTCGCAGCAGCTCCATCAGGGCACGGCTGTAGTCCACGTAGACCTCATAGCGTGGTGGAACCACGACAAGGTTCGGACACTTGCTGCGCGCGGAAACCAGCGGTTCCCCGGTTTGAATTCCATAGGCTCTGGCCGGAAGCGACTTCGCCAGAACAATTCCGTGTCTGGTGGCCTGACTGCCACCCACAACGGCCGGAATCGTACGCAGATCCTCGCCCATATATCCCTCACTGATGCGGCAGGCTGCCTCCCAGGATAGGAACGCTGAATTCACATCCACATGATAAATAACAGGACTCGCCATAATCCCCCCTACGCCGGGCTCGCACTCTGTAACAAACGCCGCTACGACAATCGTCCGGAAAAAATCCACTTATGCATATCAATCAGATACTTAATCTCAAAATAAGTCTCCTGCTCTTTCTCAAGGCAGGCTGTGCAGGTATACAGTATCGCCTTACTTCCTGCATGCTGCACGCTTTTGTGAGAAAGCACACGATGGATACGAACCGTGTGAATCGTGTGCTCCTCATCCTCATAACGGAACTGAAGCGGCGTCAGTTCCCCTTGCGTGGAGACCACGCAGAACAACTGTATCGGGAAATTCCCATAATCCTCCATACGCGGTCTCACCTCCAAACTTCAGGTTTCCTCAACAGAAGGTAATTTGTATTATAACGAACATTTGTTTCGTTGTAAATACCAAAATTAATCTCTTAATTCAAAAAAATCGTCGCCCCCATTGCCGAGGGCGACGACTGCATAAATCTCTTTCTGTCCTGATTTTGTTTATTCTTTATTCTGTTTGGGCTTAACCAGGAAAATGAACAACATTAAAGCGGTAAAGTATACTGCGCAAATGCCAAGCGTAATGTAGCACATAAGGTCGGACTTACTTGCAAGACCAACTAACACCAGCATGGGCGCACCCATGATAATACCGAAACTGGAACCTGTAATCAGGTTATTGGCAGCCGGAGTATCATAGTCCGGATCCAGTTCACGCAGGAGCAGAATACCGGAGCTGATGGTACCGGTCTCCATTCCGTACATGGACAGAAGTCCTTCGTAATAGTAATCGGGATAAACCTTCTTGCATACAATCTTCAGGTAAACCCAGGTAACCACACCACCGACAACCGCCATAATCACAAACGGCAGCCACAAACCGGTAAGGTCCTCGAGATTGATGGAAGCAATTCCGGCCACAATCATAATGTCAAAGAAGAAACCGGAAATACGATTCAAAAGGTAATTGTTCTGATACTGATGTTTAATAATACCCTTCTTCTGGCAACTCGTCAAAAGCACACGTACAAGCATAGCCAGGGCGGAGCCAATAATAAAGTTGAAGCCCCAAAGCAGGGAATTCACCGTATTGCCAACGCCTTCGGAGATAGCGGAAAGCCCGCTCGTCAAGCCCCAGGTGCACAGATACGTCAGCAGATAAACACCACCGATCAGAGCAACCTGAACGGAAAGTTTGTCCACGGAAGACGATACGGGAATCTCGTCTTTATCCTGGAAGTATCCAACCGACAAATCCTCGCCGGCGGAAAGATTCTTATTGCTTGCGACCTTGCCTCGTTTGGCAAGAACATTCAGGATGATAACACCTACAATGCAGGCACACAGGTAGCCTGCTGCCGCGATGGCCAGACCGAAGGAACGACCGCCCGTGAATCCCAGATTCTGGTAGGTGGTACCGACATTATTGGCCTGTCCGGGGCCCTGTCCGTAACCCATGGGAAGAAGCAGACCTGCTGCCTTAAACAATCCCGGCTTTATGGTAAGTGCAAGCGTAATTGTAATAAGCAGACCGCTGATAGCCTGAATCAGGTAGGAGCCTACGATGATTGCACCGGACTTGGCACCGGTAAGATTGCCGGATGCACCCTTCTTGGGCGGTACCACACGAAGGCTCATTGCGATGAAGCCGATGGCAATCGAGTGATAAACCAGCATTTCGAGAAGTTCCGCGTTTAAATGAATGACACCGCATTGTTTCAAAATCAGGAGGATAAATCCTGCCAATACGGGAATCGGAAGCATCATTTTACGTACTGCCGGGAGCTTACGAATCAGCACATTGGACAGCAGAATGGAACCTGCCATCGTACCAAGCAGAATAATGATGCTCCACAGAGAGGAGTTTGCTGCTGAATAGTCCATAATTTATCGCCTTTCTGTTACATGGGATTTCCGTGCCGTTCCCGCCATACCGCAAGATACTTGCGTACGTTGGTGCTTTTGGGCACCTTAATCTCATAATATTCATGTCCCACCGAAAACAGAAGCCGATTCGTTTTGACCATGGACATATCGCTGATATCGGAAAAAAGAAATTCTCTGTTCCCCACACTGATTCGGTCCTCGTAGCAGGTCAGCACTCCCCGCTGACGACTGAGCGAACGATGACCGTTCTGGATTTCAATCAACTTGCCCGACTTATCCGAAAAACAGCTGTCCCCGGCATGTTTGAAATCGCCCTTTTTCAAGGCTTCATGCTGGAATGTGTCCCACTCCGCTATGGTTGCAAAGGGCTCTGCCGGCTCAAAGAATCCGTATTCATTCAGCCGGGTTTCAAAACCGCAACTGCAGGAAATTCGGTCATCCTCACCTTTCAGAGTACTGATTCCATGGCAACCGGGGCACATAAACAGTGCACTTTCCAATCGGTCGGCACGCTTCTTCGTCGATATTTTGACGGGCTCGCGTCGTTGTTCCTCCCAGATATCATAAAAAATGTCACGATTAATGGCATCTGTGATTTCCGAGGGCTCCATCGCCTTCAGTTCCTCCGGGCTGTACACATGCACCGGTCCAATCGAAAAGGGAGCCTTTCGCAGGTTGTGTGCCCAGCGCGGATCGGCCAGATAGAGTCGCTCCGAGCGCATGGTTACCAGGTAAGCGCCGGTTGCCCGTGCCATCTTGCCGGTAGCAGGAAAAACTTCCTGCGTAACACCATTCCATGTTGCATCGCCTTCGGCAAAAAGACACACCGAATTACCTGCTTTCAATTCCTTCATGCAGGTAATGACCGTCTGTGTACTGCCGGAAGCTTTGGGGCGCGCGATAATTGAAACGATGGATTGAAGAACCTTCGTAACGAGTCCCTGACGCAGCAAATGTTCGCTCGCAACAAAACTGAGCTGATCCTGCGGGAAACAAAGTCCCACAAACAACGGATCCCAATTGGATACATGGTTGCATATGATAAGCGCCGGACCCGGAAGATTCAGAGTCTCGGCAGACATGTCAAACTTATGATGTAAAAGACGGGATGCAAACGGATAAACATTGTGCCAAAAACGACGATAGCGCTTGGGGTGTTTCATAGTTGCCTCCTGGGTTGGTCGAGATTAATGCAAAACACATCATAAACAGTGTATCATCTACAATTTATTGTAACAAGCTAAATAATAAGAAAAACTCCCCGGAACGGATATCCCGGGAAGCTAATCACACTATCCTTATTGATTAAATCTTTTAACGTATGCTTCAAACTGTGCAGCGGGAAGCGGTTTGGAGAAGTAGTAACCCTGCACGTAATCAATGCCCATCTCCAGGATGAAATCCAACTGTTCCTTGGTTTCAACACCTTCGGCTACAATCATCAGACCCATCTTTTTAACCATCGCTACGGAGCTTAAGAGAATCATCTTACCTCGATCGCTTTCGGTCGCCATATCAATCAGGGTCTTGTCGAACTTAACAAGCTCAAGCGGAAGTCCCATCAGGGAGTTCATGTTGGAATAACCGGTTCCGAAATCATCCAGTGCAAAGGAAATTCCACAGTCGCTCAACTGTTTCATATTGTAGTACAAAAGTCGCGGTGTATTGGTGGTAGCCGTCTCGGTAATCTCCAGATTGATGCGCTTGGGATCCACACCGTGAATATTTAAAATGTTCAGGATTCTTTCACACAGATCCTCCTGCATACACTGGATTGCCGAAAGGTTGACTTCGATGTACTCAATGCCGTAATCCATAATGTCCGAAGTCTCAATAAACGCACAAACCTTGTCAAGAACAATCTCGCCGACCTTGTGAATCATGCCGTTCTGCTCGGCGATTCGAATGAACTCTCCGGGGGAAATCGCGCCGATATTGGGATCGTTCAGTCTAAGAAGTGCCTCGGCCGAACGGATACGTTCCTGCACATTGGAGTAAATCGGCTGGAAGTATACCTCGAAACGGTTGTATTCAATTGCCTCCTGTACGGCCTGTGCTACAAGACGCTGTCTCTTGCCGTCCTCAAGGTTAATGTCTCGTGCGGTCAGCTCGTCCTTTCGGGTGCTGTCCAAATCACGGATATAATCGACGTAATTGTAAATGGTCTCTACTTCGTCGGCATCGTTCGGAATCTGAAGACTTAACATACGAATGCCGGCCATAATGCCCTTGCCGTTATATTCCCAAACTTCCTGGAAACGGGTATTGATGGCACCACGGAGCTGGGTGACCGCCGTGGCCTCCCGATTGTCAATGGCCAGTGCAAAGCAGTCTTCCGTAATCAGGAATACTTCATTGCCGGCAACCGAGCGGAAATATTCACCCATCAATCGTAAAATATGATAGGAAGAAGTAACTCCGACCGTCTGCTTAATCATACGAATATCATTAATACTGATCAAAAGCAGCCTGTACTCTATCTTGGACTTCATACGAAGCTCAAAGAATCTGTCAAAGGCGTTGTGATCGAAGATTCCAATGCTGACATCCACATAATCCTCCGGCTTTTGAAATGCAAAAAGCATAAGCAAAAGGGAACATGCAATACCGAAGCTTTCAATCAACTGCTCCGGATAGAAGAACTGGAATATAACGCAGCCCATCGCAACCACATAGTAAATCCACAGCGTAATGCGAATCCGGCCCGAAACAAGTTCCTTAATTTTGAAGGAATACATTACACCGTAGGTCGCGTAGTAAACGGATATCAGATAAAGAAAAGGAATGGAATCTCCACGATGATAAATCATATCCGAGTCCACATAGAACACCGCATGGCTTATCGGGTTCGCCAATACAATCAGTATGGCTGCCGTAATCGGAACAAACAGGGAAATCCGACGGCTCCAACTCAAATTCTGCAGGTTCATGTTACCCAGTGTATAAATGTACAGCATATACAAAAAGCCCAGAAGGTTATGCGTAAGCATGTACATGTAGTTCATGGAATTGATTAAAAGCAGGGAACCCTGATCGGGATGCATCAGGAAGTAGGATGCCAGAATATCGAATACCGGGCACACCGCGGAAACGATACACATGATGAGAAAGACTTTATTATGGAGGAACGTTGATTTTTGACGCGTGGCAAAAAAGCTGACCGCAAGGCCCGCTACAATTACAGCACATATGTCATACGTAATGTTGTAATACATATTTATACCTCCCTACCCAAAACTCCATCCTATAGTATACACGATTTCTATGATTTGAACAACCTTTCGAAATCATTTAGCAATCTTTCACAACGTTCCAGAAGCATTTTTGAGTCTTTTTCCACGACATCATACTTCTTAAATTTATATGTGAAGGTCGGATTTTTCCCCTGTGCAAAAGACAATGTACCGGAATAGTCGGCAAGCAGCAAAGGAATCATGTCCACATTCACCGGTGCGGTTGCAAGCAAAGACACCTTGAGACTGCCGGCCTTTCCCTTAATCTCCGTAACAAAAAGCTTATGTGCATGGGCACGCAAAAGAGCAATCCGAAGAAGATTCTCTGCCGACTCCGGAACTTTGCCGAAGCGGTCTTTCATCTCATCCCGGATTTCATTGCTTTCCGCCTTGGTCTGAATGCCTGCAATACGCTTGTAAATATCCATCTTCTGCCCTTCGTTCAGGATATATTCGGTCGGAATATAGGCATCCGTATCAATGTCCACAAAGGTATTGAAGTCCTCGGGTGCATCCTCGTCCTTTAAGTGCCGTACCGCCTCGCTCAGCATCTTACAGTACATATCATAGCCGACCGCCTCCATGTGTCCGTGCTGAACGGTTCCCAGCATCGTGCCGGCGCCACGGATTTCAAGGTCCTTCATGGCAATCTTAAAGCCGCTTCCGAGCTCCGTGAATTCACGAATGGCCGCAAGACGTTTCTCGGCCACTTCGGAAAGAATCTTGTCCTTCTGATACATAAGAAAAGCATACGCCGTACGATTGCTACGGCCTACACGTCCTCTGAGCTGATAAAGCTGAGCCAGTCCCATTCGGTCGGAATGATGAATGATAATGGTATTTACATTGGAAATATCAAGTCCTGTTTCAATAATGGTGGTGGATACCAGCACATCCACTTCGCCGTCGATGAACCTGCACATCATGGCCTCCAGTTCTCTTTCGCTCATCTGACCGTGTGCATAAGCCACATGAGCCTCGGGAACCAGCGCCTGGATTTTGGCCGCCATATCCGCGATATCGCGTACCTGATTATAGACATAGTAAATCTGTCCGTTCCGCGACAATTCACGTACAATCGCTTCACGAACCATCTCATCGTTGTACTCCATAACGTATGTCTGAATCGGAACACGCTCCTGCGGAGCCTCCTCCAGAAGGGACATATCGCGAATTCCGATGAGACTCATATGAAGGGTTCTCGGGATTGGCGTCGCCGTCAGGGTCAGCACGTCCACACATTCCCTGAATTTCTTGATTTTCTCTTTGTCCGAAACACCGAACCGCTGCTCCTCATCAATGATTAAAAGGCCCAGGTCCTTAAAGGCAACGTCCTTGGAAAGCAGTCTGTGAGTACCGATTGCAATGTCGACCTGCCCCGTCTTTAGGCCCTCGATGGTCTTTTTGTTCTGTGCCGCACTTCGGAATCTGCTGACAAGCTCCACGCGGACAGGGTAATCCTTCATACGCTGTACAAACGTGTTGTAGTGCTGCTGAGCCAGAATCGTCGTCGGGACGAGATAAGCAACCTGCTTGCCGTCCTGCACTGCCTTAAATGCCGCACGGATCGCTACCTCTGTCTTGCCGTATCCTACATCACCGCAGATCAGACGGTCCATGATCCGTCCGCTCTCCATGTCTCCTTTCGCTGCTTCGATGGCCGCCAGCTGATCCTCGGTCTCCTCGTAGGGGAACAGTTCTTCGAACTCGCGCTGCCATACGGTATCCGGTCCGTAACGGAAACCTTCCTTGACGGATCTCGATGCATACAGCTTTACCAGATCCTCTGCAACCTCGTTGACCGCTTCCTTGACTTTGCTCTTGGTCCGATTCCATTCCTGACCGCCCAGCTTATTGAGTTTGGGAACCGCGCCCTCCGCAGCTGCATATTTTTGGATCACGTCCACACCGGTAGCGGGAATAAACAGATGCCCCCCATCCCGATATGCGATCTTCATATAATCCTTGACCACATGGTCCACTTCCACCTGCTCGATTCCCTGATAGATACCAAGCCCGTGGGTCTCATGAACCACATAATCTCCTACCGAAAGTTCATGGAAGTCACGGATTCCCTGCCCTTTCTTTTTGCCAAAACGCATCTTTTTCTTTTTTTCCGATCCAAAGATATCGCTCTCCGCGATGACGGCAAAACGAAGCAAAGGATATTCAAATCCCTTCACCAAGGCCCCATAGCAGGTCATGATCTCCCCTTCGGCCAGCACTCTGCTTTCATCCTCCGAGTAAAATGCAGGGAGTTCCAGTTCCGTCAGATCCTCTGCCAGACGCTTTGCCCTGGTTCTGGATCCGGACACTAAAAGCACACGATAATTCTCTTTTCGAAAGCGCTTCAGATCCTTTAACAGATGATCAAAATGATTATTGTAAGGCGCAATATTTCTGGCCTGAATGTCATATTTGTGATCCGGTCGGAACAGGCTCTGCTTTAGGTCCAGTGCAGAGAAAAGCGCCAGACGGCGATGTGACAGCAGCACCGCAGTCTCCTGAGGTGTATACAGAAGTTTCATCTGTCCGGGCAGGATATACCTCTTTTCCAGACGATGCTTCATACTGTCCGCAAATTCCGCAAAGATCACCTCTGCAGACTCCGCTACACGGCCCGGTTCTTCCACGAACCAGCCGGTCCCCTCTTCCGGAAAATACTCACAAAAAGAAGTCAAGTCATCATAAAAATAGCGAATGTGCCCTTCCAGGTTCAGTGCGGAGGCACTTACTCCAAACTCCAACGCATTGTCTCTAAGTTCCCGGAATTGGCGCTCCACTCTCGCGGCCTCTTCGGTCTGCATCTTCTTGCGGAACCTGTCGGCCTGCTTTTTTACTTCCTTTTCCATTTTGGCGATTCCGGTTTCCATTTCCCGTCCCGAGAGAATCATTTCGGTTGCAGGATAGATCACAGCTTTTTTCAGCATCTCAATGGAGCGCTGCGTCGTCACATCAAAGGTTCGGATCGAATCGATCTCATCTCCCCACAGCTCGATACGACAGGGATTTTCTTCGGTCAGATCAAAAATATCCAGAATACCGCCTCGAATACTGAACTGCCCCGGCGACTCCACCTGATAAACATTTTCATAGCCAAGTTCCACCAGACGGATCGATGCCGCCTTCAGATCCAGCAGGCTTCCGACTTCCAGTTCCAACATATGATCCCAGATCCGCTCCGGCGCGATCTGAGGTGCCATCAATGCATCAAAGGTCGTGATCACCGTCAGACTGTCTTTTTCCAGAAGCATCTTCAGTGTCCGAAGCCTTTGCCTGGTCAACTCATTGCCATGAATATCCGCCTGGAAAAAGATCAGATCCTTCGCCGGGAAGATGACCGTATTAGGCTCGTATAGCTTGCAGTCCTCCTCCAGTTCTCTGGCTCTGGCCTCGCTGTAGGTTACGATCACGCGATAACGAAGTCCCTGCGATATTCCGTAGATCAGGTTCAGCTTTTGTGAATCCACGCAGCCGGTCAGACCGATCGTCCCGGACGGATCTTGAAAATATTCAGTTATCTCATCAAACTGCCCCAGTTCCTTTAAGGGCTCCAGAAATGCCTTCACGCTCACTTACCTGCTCTACTTGATCTCCGGTCTGCTATATTCATACACCGGTCTGCCCGTTTACCTGTTATATTCGTTCATTGCCCGGTCCACACCGTCCGCCAGGATCGAAAGGACCGCTTTTACAGCTCTTTCGCTGGCCTCCTCCATGGTCTCCCGATCGGCTTTTGCAACGGATCCGAGTACATGATTGACCAGATCCTGCCCTTCCTTCTTGCCGCCGACTCCGACCTTCAGACGAATGAACTCCATATGTCCCAGATGCTGAATGATATTTTTCAACCCATTATGTCCGCCCGCGCTTCCTTTTTTGCGGATGCGAAGTCGCCCCACATCGAGTTCGATATCATCGGAGATCACGATCAGTTCGGCAGTCTCATCGATCTTGTAATAATCAACCAGTGCACGGATACTTTCACCGCTCAGATTCATATAAGTCTGAGGCTTTAC
>JAZLJD010000032.1:0-27041 GCA_045617725.1 Lachnospiraceae bacterium | reverse complement strand
GGCCGATACGCGACACGGACGGCGCGTAGAGGCCGGTTGCGTCACTACAGAAAGACTTCCCAAAACACTTAGAAAACCATAACTCGGAATGTGATTCGTCTCTATATGAAATTGTTCTCGCCGGCTCAGGGGAGCCGTTTTATGATTGGGCCGTGACAAAGTACACATCCTCGTGACAAAGTACACATCCTCGTGACAAAGTACCATCCTCATGACAAAAGGACCGTCCCCGATGCATACCCCCATCCTCGTGACAAAAGGAACGTCCCCGATGCATACCCCCATCCCCATGACAAAAGGAACGTCCCCATACCAGATGCTGTGGTTGTAATGGGGTTTTGAACTGTGATATGATAGGAATCGACCCGCTTAGTCAATGCTGAAATAGGGCGGAAAAGATACGATGGGGGTATCACATGAATACGAAATTTTTTGATTTATCGAAAGAAAAGCAGGACCGGATGATAAACGGTGCCATGCAGGTTTTTGCGGAGGAAGGCTATGACCATGCGAGTACGGATGACATGGTAAAGGTGGCTTCTGTCAGCAAGGGACTTTGGTTTCACTATTTTGGAAGCAAGCAGGGCTTGTATTTGTTCGTGCTCGATTACAGTCTGAAATATATCAAAATGGAACTGGATATCGGCATGGATGGGGGAGAAACGGATTATTTCGCAATCCGTCGCAATATAGAGCATGTAAGAATCTCCATTATGCGGTCGTATCCGTATCTTTATCTGTTTTTGAAAACCATGATGAATGAGAACAGCGATGAAGTGAAAGAGGTTATTGCTCCTTACAGAGAGACCTATTTCAATATGATGGAACAGTGTCTGTCCAAAGCAGATTGGTCTGAGGTGGATCCCCGCATCTTAAGAAGTAAGGTGGATGTGATTGTTGAAGCTACGATAGAAGATATTTATCGTAGAGCTTTCAAGACGAGCATTTTCTCTATGGACAGTCTGGAAGAAGAGTTGGTTGAATATTTGAACATGATTGAAATCATGACGAAAAAATTGTAAACTGCAGGTACGCATTGATGAGCAGAAGGGGGAATATGACATTACCTTGAGTATTCCCGCGGGCAAGCTCCTTATTGCAGACGGAGTTAAGCGGTATGGCCCGGAATTACTCGCAGACCTGTATCGTGAGTATGCGCTAGTAAAGACTCGGAAGGGTCCGCATCGGTAGATGATATTTTTGTTAAATAAATAGGAAAAAGTAACAAACGCCTGTCATTTGCAATTCGGGAATTCATCAAATGACAGGCACTTTTTTGTTGAGAATTTGCAAGAAAAAGAGTAAAATAAAATAGCTTCGGGGAGAGCAGAAAGGAAAAAATATGAAACTAAAAAGAATTTTTCAAGCTTGTGCAGTAGTAGCATTTTTAGCAATTCTGATTTGCATGTTTAATGAGGATGACACCCTGGCGAACAGCGCCGGTAGCGGTTATATATTACCGACACAAGTACCGGTAGAGCCGGGAGAATCGATGCCGCCTAAGAATTACCCTGTCACCGATGCCCAGGTTACGGTATCCTTTAATCAGGATGTACTTCTTGATTATATTGATGAGAACGGATTTGATTGGAATTATCAGTTTAACGATGCGTACTTTAAGTCGTCATATGAGACTTGTGATTTGTATGAGGCCATACTTCCTATTACGGGATTGAAATATCATTCAGTTAAGTCCGCTGAAATAGGTCTCACGGATGATCCTGATTCTACATATTGGAAAACCCTTAGCGATAACGATGCAGATTGCCCGCTTGATACGCACTTCTATCTGCTTGTGAGATTAAGCTTGGATAGGGATTACTTCATGGATTATACGGAGGCACCTCCATTTTCCATTGTAGCAGGCGAGGGTGTTAGCTTCTATGAAGAACCGACAGTGAATCCCGACAATGTATCTTTCATAATTGACCTGGGCACAAAAGCAGAGTTCTTTGGAATTACTCCTGAACCGGATCCCGAGCCGGAAGTGCATGTTCATAACTACATTTGGACGACCCGTGATGATGTCAAGAAACTTGCATGTACGGGCTGCGGTGAAGTCATTTATGAGTATGCAACAAAGCTTACCGGTACGGACAAAGTGAATGTCGAGATGGCATGGAATTGCCTTCCTTCTGACTTTTACGAGGTATTGGCCGGTGCGCAGTCCGATGTAACTTTGCATTATTACTACAGAGGATATGACATCACCCTGAAGATTCCCGCAGGTAAGCTCCTTATTGTAGACGGAGTTAAGTGGTATGGTCCTGAATTCCTCGCCGACCTGTATCGTGAGTATGCGGTAGTAAAGACCTGGAAGGGCCCCGCTTCAATAGACGATATCTTTGTGAAATAAAGACTTTTTTGTGGAAGAAGGAAAGAACATATGAAAATCAAAAAAATTATTAAGGCATTATCCGTAGTAGCATTCCTTGCACTGATTGTCTGCCTGTTGAATGAAGATGACTCCATGTCAGCTGCGTCCAAAACATCTTATCTGGTTAGCTCAGCTGATCCGATGCCATCAAAATGTCCTCTCTTTGACACGGACCAAATTGATGTTACGGTTTACTTTGACAAGGAAGCCCTTAATGACTATATAGATGAGAATGGTTTTGCCTGGAATGCGTATTATTATTCCGATGCCACTGTCCCGAGGGACATGGACGATGATACATTTATGAGCATAATCGGCGTTGAAGGATTGCCGGACGGCGCGATGAGTAGTGCTTCTATGGCGCTTTCTTATGTAGGACCGACACCGCTCCCTTTTGAGGAAGGGGATGTTGTAGATCCCGATACAGAGGTATGCCTCTTTGTTACGCTCAACGAGAACACAGCTAAGTATTTTAATATTAATCTTTACGATTTTGAAATAGTTGCCGGAGATGGTGTTACATTCTTAGCGGAACCGGAAGTAGATGTAAACGCTATAAGGTTTGTACTTGACCTGGGCACTTGGGAGGAATTACGCAGTGATGACCCGAAAACCGAACCCGAGCCGGAAGTGCATGTTCATAACTACATTTGGACGACCCGTGATGATGTCAAGAAACTCGCATGCACGGGCTGCGGTGAAGTCATTTATGAGTATGCAACAAAGCTTGTCACCACGGACCAAATGAATGTCGAGATGGCATGGAATTGCCTTCCTTCTGACTTTTACGAGGTATTGGCCGGTGCACAGTCCGATGTGACTTTGCATTATTACTACAGAGGATATGACATCACCTTGAAGATTCCCGCAGGAAAGCTCCTTATTGTAGACGGAGTTAAGTGGTATGGTCCTGAATTCCTCGCCGACCTGTATCGTGAGTATGCGGTAGTAAAGACCTGGAAGGGCCCTGCTTCCGTAGATGATATCTTTGCGAAATAGTATTTGGCACAGAATGCTTGTTAAGTAAATATGAGGGATTAAAAATGCCCGGCCTTTGGTAATGAAATCAAAGGTCGGGCGTTTTGTTTGGGCTTATACATGCAGCGAGTTGCCGTTTTCGTGTTCCATGCGCCATTTTATACAACGCTTTAAGTAGTGTTCATATTCCGGACTCTTGCACATTCCCTTGCCTTCCACGTCGGAAAGCTTGGCAACATCCATTCCGTTGCAGGCAGTGGTCTTCATGACGATGTTCAGGGCCTCGCGGTCCGTATCGTTTGAAATATAGGTTCCGATGCCAAAAGCAATCTTGGCACGACCTTTGAAATGCCGGCAGATGGCGGTTGCACGTTCAAAATCAAGGCTGTCCGAAAAAAGCAATGTTTTTGTGTGCGGGTCAATGCCCAGCATCTCATAGTGAGAAATCATCTTCTCACCCCATTCAATCGGATCGCCGCTGTCGTGGCGTACACCGGAGAAAAGGGTGGCATAGGTGAGCTGAAAATCCTTCAAAAAGCAGTCCGTCGTTACGGCATCCGTAAGAGCGGTTCCGTTCAAAACTCCGTATTCACGCACCCAGGCATCCAGTGCATACCAGTTCGAGTATGCGGGATTGTGCTTGTGATTCCCCTGACCTACGCACATAATCCATTCGTGTGCCATGGTACCCACGGGGGTTAAGCCGTACTTTTTGGCAAGATATACATTGGAAGTTCCGACGAAGGTGGAAGTGTCGTAATGTTCCTCCGACAGCCGCTTTACGGCAAGCTCCTGGGCCTCGGCGGAGAGACGGCGTCTCAGTCCGAATTCCGAGAAGGGACCGAGCTCATACAACCCGGATTTCAGACCGTTGATTTTGGCCTCCAGGCGGTTCTTAAAGGAAGCAAGGAGCGCTTCGTAGTCGTTGGACATGCGGAAGTATACTTCGTTGACGATGGCAAGCGTCGGAATTTCGTACATCGAGGTGTTCAGCCAGGTGCCGAGCGTTTCTATCGTCAGACCGCAGGGGGCATCGGTGCCAAAAACAAAGTCATCGAAACGGGGCTTCCAAAGTCGTAAAAAGTCGACATACGAACCCTTTATCCACTTAATGTTGTTGAGATAGGTAAGCTCATCCTCCGAAAAACGCAGGTTGCAGTAAAGCTTAAGCTGTCTCTTTATTTCCTCAATCATCTCGGGGGTGAAATGCACATCCGTATTGCGGCATTTGAACGACCAGGTCGTTTTGTAATCACTGAACTGGTGATAGATGGCCTGCCCCATAGAAAATTTGTAAGCATCTGTCTCAAGGAGACTTGTAATGATCTGTTCCATGGTATTCTCCTTTATAAAGTGTCGCGGTTCTTTATTTGTCGCGGACAAACGGAGGATCGGCGGGATGACCGCCTTTTAACTTCTGCATGGCGCGGGGGTTGGCGTCGCGGGAGTTCTTCCAATCGGCATTCGCGTAGGTGTAGTCGAATTTATTGACCAGCCAGCTGACATCCTCCTGAAGACGTTGCATATTCTCCAGCATGATGCGGGTGATCATGGGATAAAAATCATTCATCTCCTTTTGGGAAAGAGTGAATTCCGCTTCCTCCATGATGCGGCCGAAGTGCGGAATGCAGAAGCCTTTGCAGGCTGCAACCATCTCCGGAAACTTGGGATCGTTTTTATACATATGGAAGAAAGTATCCACGTAGCGGTCGAAGGTTTTCTCGAATTCCTCGCAGATGTAGCAGGATTTCTCTTTGTCAGCGGCCCAGACACCGATGGGCGTCTTACGACCGCCGCCTTTCAGACGGTCCTTGAGGGTGATTTTGACATGACGCTGCTTCTTAATCACTTCCTCGAGCTCACTGTTGATACGCATGTAGTGGGTCTTCAGAATCCAGGCATTTCCAAGCGTATTGCCAAAGTCGTTCATCTTTTTAAAATGTGCGCGACAGAACCCTTTGTGGTCCGTGATATCACGCATGTCACGCTCCATGTAGGAAGCGCAGGAACCTAATACATAATCGATCAGATTCTGCTCCACGTCACGTTCCACATAGCAGAAGGGACATTCGTCGCCGCTGCGGAACGCATCGTTCAGAGGAATCTGGTATAACATTTCTGCCATGACTTATCCGTCCTTTTTACAAATTCTAACACATTGTAACATAAGACCGTAAAATCGTCACATAAGGTTTATGAAAACTTCATATTTTTTGGCACTTTTTTCCTTGAAAAAGAAAATGCCCGATAGTATAATGCCTATAATTATTCTTAAGTTATAGGAAAGGAAGTTGGCAGATGAGTGAGAATTATAAAGAACTTCTGATTCGTAATAAGGTGCGCGCATCCGGAATCGTGATACGCGTTCTTTTAGTATTGTTAATTGTGCTTTTGGTGTTTGCCGGGCTGATGTACCCGATTTTTCTTTTGCTTGCAATCGGAGTCGGCGTAGGTGCATACTTTGCGTTCATGTATACCTCAGTGGAGTATGAGTACCTGATCCTTAATAAGGAAATTTCCGTGGACAAGATTTTCGGTCAGAGCAAGCGTAAGAACGCAGAAGTGCTTGAGATGGGTCGCATTGAGATTCTGGCTCCGGCTACTTCCCATGAGCTTGACAGCTATCATAATAACAAAGTGAAGACGACGGATTACTCCGCAAGTGCAGATCTCGATGGAATGAAACTCTATGAGATGTACTACGAAGGCAACCGCCGTATTTTATTGAATTTGGACGCCGAAAGCGTCAAGATGATTAAAAACTACGCACCCCGCAAGGTATTCGACTATTAATCGGCGGGATTGTTTTTGGCACCGGCAGTAATAATAATTCACATATAAATGGAGGACTGAACGATGGGTCAGATTATTGGTGAAGGCATTACCTTCGACGATGTGCTCTTAGAGCCCGGCTATTCACAGGTTATTCCGAATCAGGTTGACTTGACGACGCAGCTTACTAAGACCATCAGATTGAACATTCCTATGATGAGCGCAGGAATGGACACCGTTACCGAGCACCGCATGGCGATTGCAATGGCCAGACAGGGTGGTATCGGTATTATCCACAAGAATATGTCGATTGAGGAACAGGCCGATGAGGTAGATAAGGTTAAGCGTTCCGAGAATGGTGTTATCACGGATCCGTTCTCTTTGTCACCGGATCATACGCTGGCAGACGCCGAGGCACTTATGCGCAAGTTCCGCATCTCCGGTGTTCCCATTACCCAGGGAAAGAAATTAGTTGGTATCATTACCAACCGTGACCTTAAATTTGAAACGGATTACACGAAGAAAATCAGCGAGTGCATGACCAGCGAGGGCCTGATTACCGCCAAAGAGGGCATCACCCTTGACGAGGCCAAAAAGATTCTTGCCGCAGCCCGCAAGGAGAAGCTTCCCATTGTAGATGACGATTTCAACTTAAAGGGTCTCATCACCATCAAGGATATTGAGAAGACCATTAAGTATCCTCTTTCTGCCAAAGACGATTACGGCCGCCTGATTGTTGGCGCCGGCGTTGGTATTACGGCCAATGTGCTCGAACGTGTGGAAGCACTTGTAAATGCGCATGTTGACTGCGTTGTTCTGGACAGTGCACACGGACATTCCGAGAATGTTCTGCGTTGCCTTCGCATGATTAAGGAAGCATATCCGAACCTCCCCGTAATTGCAGGAAACGTTGCAACCGGCGCAGGCACGGAAGCTCTGATTAAGGCCGGTGCAGATGCCGTTAAGGTTGGTATCGGACCCGGTTCCATCTGTACAACCCGTATCGTAGCAGGTATCGGCGTTCCGCAGATTACCGCTATCATGAATGCTTATGAAGTTGCCAAGTCCTATGGCATCCCCATCATTGCCGATGGTGGTATCAAGTACTCCGGCGACATTACCAAGGCTATCGCCGCAGGTGGTAGCGTATGTATGATGGGTTCCATGTTCGCAGGATGCGACGAAGCACCCGGAACCTTCGAACTCTACCAGGGCCGTAAGTACAAGGTATACCGTGGAATGGGCTCCATCGCAGCCATGGAGAACGGCAGCAAGGATCGTTATTTCCAGTCCGATGCCAAGAAGCTTGTACCTGAAGGCGTTGAAGGCCGTGTAGCTTACAAGGGAACGGTTGAGGATACTGTATTCCAGCTCCTCGGCGGTCTCCGAAGCGGTATGGGCTACTGCGGATGCCACAACATCGAGGAACTCAAGGAGAACGGAAGATTCATCAAGATTTCCGCTGCTTCCCTGAAGGAAAGCCATCCTCATGACATCCAGATTACAAAGGAAGCTCCGAACTACGCGTCGAACTAAGGTGTGAGGGATAGTGAGTTTCATGGGATAGTGAATTTCATGAGATAGTGAATTTCATGAGATGGTGAATTGCATGAGATAGTGAATTGCATGAGATAGTGAATTTCATGAGATGGTGAAGTGCATGAGACACCGGGAAATGCAGGAACTGCGTTTCCCGATGTCTTTTTTTGTGGGGCGGGGCGAGCGGGCTACACGGGGAATATGAATGATTGAAGTTATGTAAACACATTGTGTTGCGAGCGGTATTGTAAAGGAGTTATGTAAACCTGTATAGCCTAGGCAATATCACCGTGCTGAGTTATGTAAACTATCATGGCTCAATTCTTAGTGTAAGGGAGGCACTCGGCATCATTTGATGGAGTTATGTAAACTGTTACGGCTCGATTCCTAGTGTAAGGGAGGAACGCGGAATTATTTGATGGAGTTATGTAAACTGTTATGGCCCAATTCTTAGTGAAAGGGAGGCACGTGGCATCGGAAAATTGTGATATGTCTAGCTCCGCTGTATTCTGTTTTGAGAAAATTACCTCGCTACATCGGGTATGGAGAATCGTCCCTGCTCCGCTGTCGAGTTCCAGGGGGGGAGGGTAGTGTTTTCAGCGGAGCAGGGGGCTAATTAAAAAATCGATGTCCCGGCCTTCTATAAAATACAATAGATTACATCGGGGCCTGCGTGGTACGCAGGCCCCGATGTAATCTATTGTGAAGGCCCTATTTCGTTACATCGAGCAAGGAGAATTGTTCCTGCTCCGCTGTCGAATTCCATGATCTTTGAGAGGGCAGCAACGGAGCAGGGGATATTCAAAGAAATCGATGATTTATGGCATGAGTTATGTAAACCGATAACCGGACACCTAACCGGGCGCCCGGGCCGCGAGGGACAATCCGGGTAGGGCGGGGCGTAATGTGGAGAGATGAGGCAATTCGGGGCGGCCCTGGCGGGAAAATCAGAAGTTGGGCGTCCGGCCCCGGCACCGGGCACCCAGCTCACCAATACGAATAGTACTTTAGTACTATTAGCCGCACTACATATAGTAGAGAAACCTATCATCAGCCCCCTTTTTTCTTGTAAATTTACATAATATATTGTAAAATTTAGGATGATTAATGTGAAAAATGCTTGCATTTTCCACGCGACATTGCATGTCGCAATCCGTAGCAGTTTCGCTGCGATGCAGTGGAGAATTTAGTAAGTTGGATTGCGAAATGCGGGGATTAATGTGAAAAATGCTGGAGTAAAGAATATGTTTTTTAACTCAGAAACAAATCCATATATGAGTGCTCCGTCTGAAGAGGAAAGCCTGAATGCCAGGGAACTGGCGCGTATTCAGGAGAAGTTCTGCAAGCTGGCCGGTATTTATGGCTTTTGCGTGAATGCGACCGGGCAGATGCTGACGAACTATGATTGCGGTGAGTCGGAAGTGCGGAAGATTAAGGAATATATTGACGAAAGCAGTTTCGGCGATGCATTCCTTAGGCTGAAGGAGAGCCCGCTCGAGGACCAGATTGTCGAGGATACGCAGTACAGTAACCTGAAATACGCCGTGCTCGCCATTCGGGTGAACCAGCAGATCGTAGTGAGCTGGGTGGTTGTAGCCGTGCTGAGCGACATGACAGCCGAAGGCGACGAATCGTGCGTGCACGATTTGAGCCGCAGTACGACGGAGGATAAGTTCTACATTTCCCTGGACCTTGTGCGTATTATGACGAACAAGCTCCTAAATGCAAGGGAGCAGGCCAGCGAGGCCGTATCGGAATCGCGCCGCAGCCTTTCGACGCAGCAGGAGATGAGCGAGTCCTTACGACGCGTCGAGGCCATGACGGAGGCGCTGCAGTACCTTGAAAAAGACGATGCCATCGAGGCAATCTGCCTGGATGTGCTGAGGGTGGCCGGTTCCTATTTGAAAATAAGCAATGCGGTAGTCCTTAAGGTGCATAAGGATGATGACCTTATGGATGTCGTTGCGGAATGGTGCAACACGGGAATGACCAGTCTGTTCGATCAGACCAGAAACATTCACCGTTTTCCGATGCTGAAATATGACAGACCGCTGATTCTTTCATCCGATGCCAAGGTAACGGACGATGAACGCGAGATTATGAGGCGCATGTACCTGCGTGCCATGGTGGCACTTCCCATTGAGATAAAAGGAAGCGTCGGCATGTATGTATGCTACAACGAGTGCCGAAGCGACAAGCTCTGGACGGTAGACGAGATTCGTTTCATGAACGACATCACGCGCATTCTGCAGAGCATTATCGACCGGAAGATTCAGCGTAATTCCATCGCCGGCAGCTACCAGTCCATGCTTCACATTTTGGACAATGTCGGCAGCTCCATCTTCGTTAAGGATATTGAAACCGGCAACATTTTATTGACCAACACCATCCTGCGTGCTTCCTACGAGAAGGAGATTCGCGAGGGCATGCTGGATGAAATTTATAAGGATGTGGCGGGCAACGCGACCCAGAAGGGCTCCTTCGACATTGAGCGTTCCTTCCACGGCAAGTGGTTCGAAATTCACTGCACCTGCCTGAAATGGCTGGACAACCGCCCCGTCATTTTGTGCGTAATCTACGATGTAACGGACAAGAAACTCTACCAGAACCGCATCGAGCAGCAGGCGTACACGGATTTCCTGACCGGCCTTTATAACCGTATGTGCTGCGAGCGAGACCTGGCAGTACTTGTGGACAGTGCCAAAGAGAAACACACGCAGGGCACACTTTTGTATCTGGACCTTGATAACTTCAAGCATGTAAACGACGGACTGGGACACCAGTACGGAGACGTGCTTTTGAAAGCGATTGCACATTCCCTTCAGAGAATCGAGGGCATTACGAATTCCTGCTACCGTATGGGTGGCGACGAGTTTGTTATTATCATTCCGCCCGATGTGCACAGGGAATGCGACCGAATCGTAAAGGATATACAGGATGTTTTTTCGCGCCCGTGGTATCTTAAAAATTCTGACTACTACTGCACGATGAGTATGGGTACCGTGGATTTCCCGGAGGAGGGAGAGAGCGTATCGGAACTCATCAAGAAGGCCGATATGGCCATGTACGAAGCCAAAAAGTCCGGCAAGAACCGGGTTGCACATTATTCCGAGAACATCGGCTCCTTTGCGAACCGCCGTCTCAACATGGAGAAGAACATGCGTGCGGCCACGGTCAACGGATACCGCGAGTTTGAGGTTTATTATCAGCCCATCGTGGATGTGCGTGTGGAAGGATATCCCTGCACGGGTGCGGAGGCGCTGATTCGCTGGAATTCCTCCGAGTTTGGCTTTATGTCTCCTTCGGAGTTCATTCCGCTGGCTGAGTACCTGGGTCTTATCAATCCAATCGGCAATTTCGTATTGCTGGAAGCATGCCGTGAGTGCCGCAGGTGGAATGAGAACGGACATCCGCATTATAAGGTAAATGTCAACCTTTCGGTTGTTCAGCTTTTGCAAAATGATATTATCGGCATCGTGAAGGATGCACTCGAGCAGACCGGAATCAATCCGCAGAACCTTACGCTTGAGGTTACAGAGAGCCTGGCCATCAACGATATAGACAAGATGAAGCGCATCTTAAACAGCATCAGGGAGCTGGGCGTGCGTATCGCGCTGGATGACTTCGG
This sequence comes from Lachnospiraceae bacterium, assembly GCA_045617725.1. Classification (GTDB taxonomy): domain Bacteria; phylum Bacillota; class Clostridia; order Lachnospirales; family Lachnospiraceae; genus JAZLJD01. The sequence continues at coordinate 15,747 of JAZLJD010000032.1, read as the reverse complement.
TACCGGATATTCGTCCCTTTCGCATATCAGGGAGCTGCCGCTTGATGTAATCAAGATTGACCAGAGCTTCGTGAAGAATATCGGCACGGACGACTATTCCGAGTCCCTGGTGAACATGGTTGCCGAGCTGGCGTCCATTCTGGATGTCAATGTCTGCGTGGAAGGTGTTGAGACCACGGATCAGCTCGAACGTGTCAGCAAGATGAAGATTTCTCTGATACAGGGTTATTACTTCGATAAACCCATGAAGGTGGAAGAATTTGAAGATAAATATGTGCTGGGAGTGCCGGATCGCATGAGCGGGGCAGCAATACCTCCGTCGAAGCAGGCAATGAAGCCGGCAGCATTGAAGGAAGAAAACGATACAGCACCTGTTGTCACGGATGAGCAGATGATTCTGGAGCAAAAAGAAAAGTATGGCCTTTCCGATGATGATATGTTGGTTGTTGCCGAGGGTGATGAGACATTATGATTTTAGATGAAATCAAACAGTACAGTCCCGTAACGATACAGTGTCACGACAATCCCGATGCAGATACGATTGGCGCTGCATACGCACTTCATGAATATTTTAAGTCAAACGGAATACCGGTTCGCATGATTTACAGCGGGCGTAGTCAGGTAACGAAGCCCAATCTCGTGATGATTTTGGACAGTTACAAGATACCGCTTGAGTATGTGGAACCCGACCGGGGTGGCGAGAATTCTTTTTTTCCGGGAATTCTGATTACCGTGGACTGCCAGTACGGCGCCGGAAATGTGACGCAGTTTAAGGCGGAAGCGTATGCGGAAATCGACCACCATAAGCCGGAGGGCGAGCCGTGTGAGTATTCGGACATCCGCTCGAATCTGGGCAGCTGCTCCACACTGGTGTGGAACCTTTTAAAGGAGAAGGAATTCTCTTTTGCGCAGCGGCGTGACGTGGGAACCGCGCTTTATTTCGGGCTTTTCATGGACACGAACCAGTTTTCGGAGATGTCGTCGCCGTATGACCTTGATATGCGCGAGTCGATTCCGTGCGACCAGAAGATGATTGTGCGGCTTAAAAATTCGAACCTTTCGATTAAGGAGCTGGAGATTGCGGGTGTTGCGATGCTTCGCTACGTGTACAACCGGGATTACCGGTACGCGATTATTCAGTCGCAGCCCTGCGATACGAACGTTTTGGGCCTGATTTCGGATTTTGTGCTGCAGGTGAATGAGATAGATGCCAGCATCGTATTTGCGACGCTCGATGATGGCTACAAATACTCGGTGCGCAGCTGCATTAAGGAAATTAAGGCGAACGAGCTGGCGGATTTCCTGGCCGGCACGATGGGCTCGGGAGGCGGTCACGAAGAGAAGGCCGGCGGGTTCATCAGTTTTAAGAAGTATCAGAAACAGTACCCCGCACTTCCACCGGAAGCTTATTTTTCGGAGTGCATGAACCGGTACTACGAGGCCTACGATGTGCTGAATCTTTCGGAGCATCCGCTGGAGCTTGAAACTATGCAACCGGCGATTCGATGCCGCGTGAATGCGGGCGTTGTGGATATGACGCGACTTTTTGCCGTCGGAACGTCCATCATGTTGCGTACTTCCGCGGGCGATGTGGATTACACCATCGAGAAGGATAAAGTGTTCGTGATTATGGATGAGAATTCCATTTATCTCATAGATCGCAAGTATTTTGACGAATGCTTCGACATGCTTTTTATCCCCTATACGCTGAATGTGGATTACAGGCCTGTCGTGAAGAATCGTCAGACCGGCGAGGCACTTGACCTTTGTGCCTATGCGACTACGGCTATCGCCAAAAACGAAGTGCCTGTGTACGTGCGTAAGCTTACAAAGGGGCTCAAGCTGTTTACGAAGGGTAATCCTGACAGCTACAAGCTAGGGCAAAAGGGTGACTACCTGGTTGCGAACATGAATAATTTGGATGAAACCTTCATCGTAACCTACGATGATTTTGAAAAACGATACAGATATGAAAAGGAGAATTGATTATGTCTGAATTACTTGGTGGAATTGGTCTTTTTTGCTGCCTCGGAAGCGTGCTTCTGATTGCAGGTATTGTTGTTTTAATCGTTGTTCTTTGCAAGAACAAGAATAAGAGAAAAGAAATGGCAGGCGTTACGGTTCCGAAGGAAAACTGGCAGAACGCAACAGCGCCCGGTACGGATGCAGGAACAATTTTGACCGGCGTGGCAGCTGCAGCAACCGTGGCAGCGGCAGCAGGCATCGCGGCTTCTACCGGAAATATGGATAAACCCGGTGACCCGAACACCGCTTCCGCAAGAAGAGCTTCTTCCATGGATGCTTATTACGCACAGAGACAGGGCAGTGCTGCACCGCAGCATGCCGATCCTTCCGCTTATATCGGCGGTCAGCGTCCTACCGGCTTTACGCAGAGCGCACAGCCGCAGGCATCTGTTCAGGCAGCAACGGCCGGCGTAAACCCTATACCGCAGGCAGCACCCGCTACCGGCTATACCTTGAGCGAGCTGGAAGCAATGAGCTATCCCAGAAGAATGTCCCTGGGCTACACGGATGAAGTAATGGAAAGCATGCGTGCAGCAGCCGCTGCAACCGCAGCAGCCGCTATGGAGAGCGCGGAAGTTGTAGAGAATCCGGAAGTTGTGAATGCGGATGTTACGGAAGCTGTAGAAAACCCGGAGGTTGTTGAGCCGGCAGAAGGCGGAGAGAATCAGGAAGGTTAAGCCGAGGGCCACGAGGAGCGGTTATAGAATAGAGCCGGGAGAAAGCGATGGTTTACATAACACCACAACACTGACGCACCGGTTTATATAACATCATCTCGCGGCGTTTTGGAAGTATTTATATCGAATTCGTACATCGGGGCGGGCCATTTTGGCTCGCCCCGATGTTGGTGTTATGCTATTTGTAACGTAAGGGCCGGCGCCTGCGCCGGAGGAAGATAGGCCGCCGGGCATGCATGTATCTTGTTTATTGTTTTTTAATAGAAATAAGATTGACGCGGCGTCATAACTGTTATATAACTACTATAACAAGTGACACGAGACGGCCGCGGAGGGGACGGAAGCGGCCCGCCGGGGCACTGCCGCGCCGGGGAGCCATAGTGAGTGACGGCACCGGAACCGCGGCGCGGCTTTGAAACTACGGAAGAAGCCAGTCCCGGCAGAACCGCACACTGCGGCCCGCGTAGCGGGACGGTGGCAGAAAGGAGACATACATGAATATAGATAAGTTTACGCAGAACTCCATGAAGGTGATTGAGCTTTTGGAGCGATGTGCGACGGAATACGGGAATCAGGAGCTTAGGGAGGAGCACCTTCTGTATGCGCTTTTGCATGTGGAGGATTCGCTCATCCTGAAGCTGTTTGAGAAGATGGGGCTTAATAAGCAGGAGGCGCTGGATGCGGCGACCGGGCTTTTAGAGAAGCTGGTGAAGGTGCAGGGCGGACAGGAGTACATGAGCAGGGAGCTCAACACGGTGCTCGTTGAAGCATCGCAGGTTGCGGCGCAGATGGGCGATTCCTACGTTTCCGTGGAGCATCTGTTCCTGAGCCTTTTGCGGAAGCCGACACGCGAGGTGAAGGCGTATTTCAAGCAGTTTGGCATCACGGAGGAGGGCTTCTTGAAGGCACTTTCGACCGTGCGGGGAAATCAGACCGTGAATACGGACAATCCGGAGGCGACCTACGACACGCTTGTGAAGTACGGGCAGGAGCTTGTGGAACAGGCGCGGGACGGAAAGCTTGACCCGGTGATCGGACGCGACAGCGAAATCCGCAATATCATTAGAATATTGAGCCGGAAGGCCAAAAACAATCCTGTGCTCATAGGCGAACCGGGCGTCGGCAAGACGGCCGTTGTGGAAGGACTTGCGCAGCGTATTGTACGTGGGGATGTGCCGGATGCGCTTAGGAATAAGAAGATTTTTGCGCTGGATATGGGCGCCCTGGTAGCGGGCGCGAAGTATCGCGGCGAATTCGAAGAGAGACTGAAGGCAGTGCTTGAGGAGGTAAAAAAGTCCGAGGGCGAAATCATTCTTTTTATCGATGAATTGCATACGATTGTGGGCGCGGGCAAGACGGACGGAGCACTGGATGCGGGCAATATGCTGAAGCCCATGCTGGCGCGCGGGGAACTACACTGCATCGGCGCAACCACGCTGAACGAGTACCGGCAGTACATCGAGAAGGATGCAGCGCTCGAGAGAAGGTTCCAGCCGGTGCTGGTTTCTGAGCCCACGGTGGAGGATACGATTTCGATTTTGCGCGGAATCAAGGACCGCTATGAGGTGTACCATGGGGTTCGGATTGCCGATAACGCGCTGGTGGCAGCTGCGACGCTGTCGAACCGATACATCACGGATCGTTTTTTGCCTGACAAGGCGATTGACCTTGTGGATGAGGCGTGTGCGTCCATTAAGACGGAGCTGGATTCGATGCCGGCGGAGCTTGATGAAATGCAACGCAAGATTATGCAGCTTGAGATTGAGGAAACTGCACTTAAGAAGGAGGAGGACCGCCTGAGCCGGGAGCGCCTTGAGGCACTTGAGACGGAACTGGCTGCGCTTAAGGAGGAATTTGCGGGCAGGAAGGCTGCTTTTGATGCGGACAAGGCTGCCACGGCGTCGGTGAGCCGGCTGAAGGAGGAGATTGAGCGGGCGAATTCCGAGATGGAAGCTGCGCAGCGGAAGAGTGATTGGGAGACGGCGGCCAAGCTGCGGTACGGCACTTTGCCGGAGCTTGAGGCACGCCTTCATGAGGCGGAACAGAAGAATGCCTCCGAGACGCGACTCATAAAGGAGTGCGTGGATGATGAGGAAATCGCTGAGATTGTGTCGCGCTGGACGAACATCCCCGTGTCGAAGCTTACCGAAGGGGAAAAAAGCAAAATTCTGCGGCTGGCGGATGATTTGAAGACGCGGGTTATCGGCCAGGATGATGCGATTGACCGTGTTTCGGATGCCATCTTGCGTTCGAAAGCGGGAATTAAGGACCCGAAGCGACCCATCGGTTCGTTCCTGTTTATGGGACCTACCGGAGTCGGCAAGACGGAACTGGCCAAATCGCTGGCAGCCTTGCTTTTTGACGATCCGAACAATATGGTTCGTATTGATATGAGTGAGTATATGGAGAAGTATTCGGTTTCCAGACTGATTGGCGCACCTCCGGGATACGTTGGATATGAGGAGGGCGGCCAGCTGACGGAGGCCGTAAGACGCAAGCCGTATGCGGTTGTTCTTTTCGATGAGATTGAAAAAGCGCATCCGGATGTGTTCAACCTGCTGCTTCAGGTGCTCGATGACGGACGGATTACGGATTCTCAGGGGCGTACCGTTGATTTTAAGAATACGATTCTGATTATGACTTCCAATGTGAGCGAGGACGACCTGCGGACGCTGTTCAGACCGGAGTTTTTGAACCGCCTTGACGAGATTATTAAGTTCAATTCGCTGACGAGGGAGAATATTCGTTACATTATCGACCTGCAGATGCGCGATTTGAATGCACGGCTTTTGGAACGTGGTATTACGGTGAAGCTGTCGGATGCTATGTTTGAGCAGATTCTGGATGAGGGCTACGACCCGGTTTACGGGGCCAGACCGCTGAAGCGATATATTCAGAAGAATGTGGAGACACCGGTTGCACGCAAACTTCTTACGGGTGATATTGGCACAGGTGACGAGATTGTGATTTAGGAGCTAAGTTTCTTTTGCAAGGAGAAGAAAAAAATACTATAATTCTTCTGTGAAAGGAGTTCCTTATGATACCACAGGATCCCATGATGTTGCTTAGTTATGTTAACCTAAAGCTGCGAGATGAATATTCTTCGCTGGAAGAGTTCTGCGACCGCGAGGATGTGGACATGGAGACGGTAGTTACGATTCTTAAGTCCATAGATTACAGCTACAACCGGGCGCAGAATCAATTCAAATAATGAATAAAGAAATCTCAAAGGAATGCACGCACGACTGCGCCACTTGCAGTAGTGCGTGTTTGAGCAAATTTATGAATACTGAGGTCGTGACGAAGTCAGACCTCTATGCGGATGGGGCTGTCAGAACGGAAGATTCCGGGAAGGCAGCCTTAGAGTCGTGCGTGCTTGCAATTGACCTGGGCACGACCACGATTGCCATGCAATTGATAGGGCGGGCGAGTCGGCGGATCTATGATACGTACACCTGCCTGAATCCGCAGCTTAAGTACGGCGCGGATGTGATTAGCAGGGTGGCGGCCGCCAAAGAGCATGCAGCGGAGCTTCGGGATATTGTTATGTCAACCATAGCAGGAGGAATTCGGACACTGCTCGCGGGGCGGGTTCCGGGAGAACACGTGATGCCGGGAGCCGGCGGTCCTTTGGAATCTGCAACTCCGGGGAAAGAAGAATCTATAACCTCAGAAGCGGGACTTGCCGGACTCTCTGAGGACCCGGTTTACATAACACTTGCCGGCAACACGGTGATGACACACTTGCTTTTGGGCCTTGATACAAGCGGACTGGGAGAGGCTCCTTTTTGGCCCGCGAGTCTTGAGGCTTCCGAAGTGGAGATCGCTGGCTACAGAGTGCACACGCTTCCCATGCTTTCGGCTTTCGTGGGCGGCGACATATACGCGGGACTGCTGGCGAGCAAGCCTGCACCCGGGGAGATGCTCGTGGATCTGGGAACCAACGGAGAAATTGCACTTCGGAGCGATAGTCGGCTTTATGTGACGGCGACTGCGGCGGGACCGGCATTTGCAAGACCCGGGGATACGCTTATGGGCAGCGACCGGATTGCACTTCTGTCGGATATGATAAGGCGCGGGCAGATTGATTGCAGCGGCTTTTTGTTGGAAGAAGAGGATTCGGCACTTACGCAGCAGGATATACGGGAACTGATGCTTGGAAAAGCGGCGATTGCGGCAGGAATTGAGGTACTTTGTAAGGAAAGCAGCACGGTTGACATAACTAAAGTTTACCTGTCCGGCGGATTCGGGTACAGGCTTTCGCCCAAGGCGGCGGTGAACATCGGCCTGCTTCCCAAAGAGACGGAAGGCCGCATTCAGACCATCGGCAATTCCTCCCTGTACGGTGCGTATCTGTACGGACTGGGCGAGCGGCTCCCGGATTATGGGGAGATTGTGACGATTAATCTGGCTACACGGGACGAGTTTACCGGAAGCTTTTACAAACATATGACATTTACGGAGCATTGACGGACGAAGCGTCGGCGCCGGCGAGAGGATAGTGTGATCGGTATGAGCGAAGCAGTTGTAACACTTAAAAAGGGCGAGGGCCGTTACTTAAAATCGGGAGGCCTTTGGATTTTTGATAATGAGATAGAGTCTGTGATGGGAAGCTTTGAGAATGGTGACATCGTTGTTGTGCACGATTTTGACGGCTATCCCATGGGACGGGGCTTCATCAACACAAATTCGAAGATTCGCGTGCGTGTCATGACACGTAAGGCGGAGCAGGAGATAGATGATGCATTCCTTCTTATGCGACTTAAGAATGCCTGGGAATATCGGAAGGCCGTGCTGGCACCGCAGGATTTGAACGCCTGCAGGCTTGTTTTTGGCGAAGCCGACTTCCTGCCGGGCCTCACCATCGATAAATATGCGGATGTGCTCGTGGTAGAATCGCTGGCACTGGGCATCGACCGCATGAAGGAAAAACTGGTAGATATGTTATGTAAACTACTCAAGGAAGACGGTTACCCGATTCGCGGCGTGTTCGAGCGCTCGGATTCGAAGGAGCGCCTCAAGGAGGGCATGCAGCAGCACAAGGGATTCATCGGCCCGGAATTCGATACGAACGTGGAAATCGTCGAGAACGGCGTGCACTACATGGTCGATGTGGTGAACGGCCAGAAGACGGGCTTCTTTTTGGACCAGAAATACAATCGCCTCGCCATGCAGAAGATATGCCGGGGCCAAAAAGTACTGGACTGCTTTACGCACATGGGCACATTTGCGCTGAATGCGGGGCTGGGCGGTGCGCGTGAGGTGCTTGGACTGGACATTTCCGAGTACGCCATCGAGCAGGCCGAACAGAATGCGGTTCGCAATCATCTTGAGGATGTCGTCAAATTCCGCGCGGCGGATGTGTTTAACGAGCTGCCCCGCCTGATTGAGGAGGGCGAGCAGTACGACGTGGTGATTCTGGACCCGCCGGCTTTTACGAAGTCACGCGAAGCCACGAAGAATGCCATCAAGGGATACCGTGAGATTAATATGCAGGGCCTGCGGCTCGTGCGGGACGGGGGCTTTCTGGCTACCTGTTCGTGCTCATACTTCATGACGCCGGAGCTCCTTACGAAGACGCTACGCGAGGCGGCCAAGAGTACGCACAAGCGACTTAGGCAGGTGGAGTACAAAACGCAGGCGCCCGATCATCCCATCCTGTGGGCAGCAGAGGAAAGCCTGTACTTAAAGTTTTATATCTTCCAGGTTTGCGACGAAAAATAGTTTTCTGATTATTTACATCCGCTATAAAAGTAGCAATTAGAGGTGAGAGCATGGTTCAGGCAGTAATTTTTGATATGGATGGTGTGATATTTGACTCCGAACGGGCTGTTTTTCAGGAATGGCTGGATTTGGCTCAAAAATATAATATTGATGACATAGAAATTCCCTATATGAAATGTATAGGGGTTAATGCCCAAAGAACGCGCGAGATTTTCTATGAGCACTACGGCGATAAGTACGATTATGATGTATTTGCCAAGGAAACCTCCAGAGGATTTCATGCAAAATACGATGGCGGGAAGCTTCCCATCAAGACCGGCGCAGTTTCTCTTTTGCAATACCTAAAGGAAAATAATGTTAAGGTGGCGTTGGCGTCATCAACACGTGTCGGAGCCGTGACGGAAGAAATCCGGGATGCCGGACTTTCCAAGTATTTTGATGTAATCATCGGAGGAGATATGGTTGAAAAAAGCAAACCTGCTCCGGACATCTTTCTGAAAGCCGCTTTTGAATTGGGAATCGCGCCCGAAGAAGCTTATGTAATTGAGGACTCTTTTAATGGAATTCGCGCGGCAGCGAATGCCGGAATGATACCAATTATGGTGCCGGACCTTTTGGCACCGGATGAGGAGATTCGGGGAAAAGCGGCTTTCATATTTGAAGATTTAAATAAGGTTAGGGAATTCTTTGAAACAGTAATGCAGGAAGCAGCGGAACGATTTGAGGATAGTCCACGTGTAGCTACTTGAAATATGGCGGCAGTTTCAGTATAATAGCAAGGCATGTGCGCAAAAATGACATGCAGGAAAGGAAATTAACATGAAGAGTATGAAGAAGATTACTGCACTTTTCGCAGTAGTTGCAATGGTAGCAACCCTGTTCGGTTGCGGTGACAAGGCAGCAGATGAGTTTGTTGTTGGCTTCGACGCAGAGTTCCCTCCGTTCGGTTACATGAATGAGAACGGTGAGTATGTAGGCTTTGACCTGGATCTTGCACAGGAAGCTTGCAACCGTCTTGGCTTTACCCTGGTAAAGAAACCGATTGACTGGGATACGAAGGATGCTTTAATCGAGTCCGGCGAGATCGATTGCATCTGGAACGGTTTCACCATTAACGGTCGTGAGGATGACTACACCTGGAGCAAGGCTTACATCAATAACAGCCAGGTATATGTTGTAGCAGCAGGCAGCGGTATTGCAAGCCAGGCTGACCTTGCAGGTAAGATTGTCGGTGTTCAGAAGGCTTCCGCAGCACTTGATGCAATCAAGGCTGATGATTACGCTGACACCTACGCAGGCTTTGAGTCCGTAAAGGAATATGACAGCTACGTTATCGCATTTGAGGACCTTGCAGCAGGCGGAATCGATGCACTTGCCATTGATATAGGCGTTGCAAAGGCACAGATGGCCAAAAGAGATGCCGGCACCTTCGCAATCTTGGAGGATTACTTATCTGCAGAGCAGTACGGTATCGGCTTTAAGAAGGGCAATACAGCTTTGAAGGATCAGATTGAGAAGACCCTTATGGAGATGTACAAGGATGGCACCGTAGCAACCGTTGCACAAAAGTACGATATTGACGAAGATGCTATTTGCCTTGGCGAATAATATTTGATAGAATGGATTACGCAAAGTGGTTTCGCGCCGCTTTGCGTAATTTTTGTTATGGAGAGTTATTTATGACACTACAGACCATGCTGCTTCAACTGGGCAGTGGTTTCCTGACCACGCTGGAAATCTTCTTATTGACGCTGATTCTTTCGCTGCCGCTCGGCCTTCTGATTGCTTTTGGCCGAATGTCGAAGAACGCGATTGTACGTACTATTTTCAAAGTTTATATCTCCATCATGCGTGGCACGCCGCTTATGCTGCAGCTGATCGTCGTATATTTTGGTCCCCATTATATATTCGGCATGAGCCTCCGCGGCTTCGATTTCACCGCAGTCATTATTGCGTTTGTGCTGAACTATGCCGCGTATTTCGCCGAGATTTACCGCTCGGGTATTGAGTCCATCCCCAAGGGACAGTACGAGGCCGCCAGAGTGCTGGGCTATTCCAAGACCCAGACCTTTGTGAAGATTATTCTTCCGCAGGTGATTAAGCGTATTATGCCGCCCGTTACGAATGAGACGATTACCCTTGTTAAGGATACTTCTCTTTCGCAGGTGCTGACCATTTCCGAAATGTTTACGACCGCCAAGCGTATCACGGCGGCAGAGTCTTCCCTGATTCCGTTGTTTGTGGCCGGCGTGTTCTATTACGTGTTCAATTATGCGGTTGCTTTTGTCATGGAACGCATTGAAAAGAAACTCAACTACTATCAATAGGAGGTCGTTATGAAGATTCTTGAGATTAATCATTTGAAGAAGACCTTCGACGAGCTCGAGGTCATAAAGGACATTTCCCTTTCGGTTTCCGAGGGCGAGGTTGTGTCCATCATAGGCCCTTCCGGAAGCGGTAAGTCCACTGTGCTTCGTTGCGCGACCATGCTTGAACGTATGGACGGCGGCGACCTTATCTACTGCGGCGAATATGCGGCGCACGATACCGACGGCGTTTCCGTCTATGCAGGCAAAAAAGAACTTCACGAGATTCAGAAGCAGTACGGCCTTGTGTTCCAGAATTTCAACCTGTTTCCGCATTACAGTGTATATAAAAATGTCACGGACGCCCTTGTCAGCGTGCAGAAGATTCCCAAGGAGGAAGCAGACCGTCGCTGTATGGCCCTTCTTAAGAAGCTGGGCCTCGAGGACAAAAAGGACGCTTATCCCTGCCAGCTTTCGGGTGGTCAGCAACAGCGTGTTTCCATTGCAAGAGCACTTGCGTTGCAACCCAAGCTTCTTTTTTTCGATGAGCCGACCAGTGCACTGGATCCCGAGCTGACCGCGGAGGTTCTGAAGGTTATCAAGGAGCTTGCCAAAGAGAAGATGACCATGATTATCGTAACCCATGAGATGCAGTTCGCGCGGGAGATTTCCGACCGCATCATCTTTATGGAAGGTGGCGTGATTGTGGAGCAGGGCACGCCGGACGAGTTGTTCAACACAAAGAATGAAAGAGTAAAGACCTTTATCGGCAAGATGAAGGGTGAATAAATGGGGACGGGGGTTTCTGTCACATTAAAGCGCTAAAGCGGCCTCCGCAGGCGGAGGGCGAGAATCTGCCTTCCGGACTCCGCTGCCCGGCTCGAACGAATCCTCCCGGCCACGCCGACCGACTCGAACAATTACATATAGGGCGAATCACACTACGAGTTATGGTTTTCTAAGTGTTTTGGAAAGACCTCTGCAAGTGACGCAACCGGCCTCTACGTGCCGTCCGTGTCGCGTATCGGCCTCGGCCGACCATCCGGGTCGGCCGTTGCTGCGCGTCTACAAAACACTAAGAAAACCTATAACTCTGCGTGAATCGATTCACCCTATATGTAATTGCTTCTCGCCGGGGCTGTGTGGCCGGGAGAATTCGTTCTCGCCGGGGCGGAACCCGGAAGGCATATTCGTCGCCCGGCGTGTTCTGCGGAGGCCGCTTTAGCGCTTTAATGTGACAGAAACCCCCGTCCCCACTGAAAGGATGCAGATGGATAGAAGATGTAGTTTGTGCCCGCGCGGCTGCGAAGCAGACCGCGGAGCCGGGCAGGTCGGTGTCTGCGGGCAAAGCAATGATATAAAGATAGCCCGCGCCGCACTTCATATGTGGGAGGAACCCTGCATTTCGGGCAATCGGGGCAGCGGTACCGTGTTTTTCTCAGGCTGCAACCTGCGCTGCGTATATTGCCAGAACCACGATATCAGCGCAGAAGGCTTCGGCCTTACCATCACGGAGGAGCGCCTTACGGAGATCTTCTTCGAGCTTAAGGAAAAGGGCGCTCAGAACATCAACCTGGTTACGCCGACCCATTTTGTCCCCGGAATACGTAGGGCACTTCTTAAGGCCAAAGAGCAGGGCCTCGACCTTCCCATTGTCTACAACTGCGGAGGGTATGAAAGCGTGGAGAGCCTTAAATCGCTGGAAGGTCTTGTGGACATTTACCTTCCCGACTTTAAGTACATGGACGAGCAACGGGGCCTTAAATATTCCAAAGTGGCGGATTATCCCAAGCGGGCGATGGAGGCCCTTAGCGAAATGCATCGGCAGGTGCCTGTTCCGCTGTTTGCGGAGGATGGCATGATGCGCAGCGGTGTGATCGTGCGGCATCTCCTGCTTCCCGGCGGACTTGCGGATTCCAAGGCAGTAGTGCGGTATCTGTACGAAACCTATGGCGATTCGGTTTACATAAGTCTAATGAGCCAGTATACGCCCATGCCGCACATCTGCGAGAACGGGGATTTCCCGGAACTTGCCCATCGCGTCAAGGCCATGCATTATAACCGACTTGTTGATTATGCTCTAAATATGGGCGTTGTGAATGCTTTCATCCAGGAAGGCGAATCTGCCTCGGAAAGCTTCATTCCGCCATTTACACTGGAGGGTGTTATCCATGAAAAATAAATCCTTTTTTTCGGGGCTGAGCCTCATCGTATCCATGCTGATCTTCGGAAGTATCAGCCTGATTGCGCGTCACACATCCTGCCCATCGGAGGTCCTTTCCCTCACAAGAGCGGTCCTCGGCACGGCCATCCTTTTTGTCATCATCCTGATTAAGAGCTTCCTCGGTGCCAAAAAGAAACAGAAGACCTCGAAGCGAACGGCCATCCTGGTGTTTGTGAGCGGCGCCGCCATCGGTATTAACTGGGTGTGCTTTTTCGAAGCATATGACTATATCAGCGTTTCCGAGACGACGGTGATTTACTATCTGGCGCCTGTGTTTGTCATGATTTTGTCACCGCTTATCCTGAAAGAGAGGTTGGGCCTTAAGAAAATCCTGTGCATTCTCGTGGCACTTGTCGGAACCGTGCTTATTTCGAATCTTCAGGATTTGGGCGACGAAAACCGAAACAGCGTGGGCATGCTCTGGGCGTTCGCGGCTGCGATTCTGTATGCCTTCGTTATGATTCTGAACCGCTACATGACGGATATCGATGTGCTGAAAAAGACAGCTTATCAGCTTTTGAGTGCGGGCCTTGTACTGCTTCCGTACACCATTTTGAAAAACGACGGTCTTCCCACAGAGACCATGAAGGCGGATTTGCCGCTTCTTCTCTTGCTCGGCTTTGTGTATACGGGCCTTGCTTACTTTTTATACTTTTTTGCCATGACGAATCTGAAGGCCGGAACGGTGGCCCTCTGCAGCTATATTGACCCCGTGACCGCCATCCTGCTGTCCGTTTTTGTGCTCAAGGAAACCATGAATGTATGGCAGTGGATTGGTGCGGCATTAATTATTGGCGCCCTGCTGGCAGGAGATTTGCCTGTGGGACGTAAGGAGAAAGCGGAATGAAGCAGCTGAATTGCCCCTACGCGGCGAAATGCGGCGGTTGTTCGATGAGCGCGATTCCGTATGCGGAGCAGCTTGCCCAAAAGCAAAAAAATATGGAGCACTTATTTAAGGGCCTGGCCGTGCCCGAGCCGATATGCGGTGCGGAGAATCCGTATCATTACCGTAACAAGGTGCACGGTGTCCTTACGCGCGACAAAAGCGGGGATATCTACACCGGCGTTTACGAGGCCGGCTCGCATCGTGTTGTACGGGTCCCGGAGTGTCTGATTGAAAACAGCGTGGCGGACCGCATTATGGCGGATGTTGCCGCCCTTATCAAAAGCTTCAAATATACGATTTACAACGAAAAGAGCGGGTACGGGCTTTTGAAACACATTTTGGTCCGTGTTGCCGAAGAAACCGGCGAGTATCTGCTCATATTGGTCGCTGCGAGCCCGATTTTGCCGTCCAAAAACAACTTTGTGAAGGCCGTTCGTAAGCTGCATCCGGAGATTACGTCCATTGTACTTAACGTAAACGATAAGGATACGACGATGGTACTGGGAACCCGTGACATCGTTCTTTTTGGCCCCGGATTCATAAAGGACCGCCTCATGGGACTTACGTTCCGCTTATCGCCGCAGTCCTTCTACCAGATCAATCACGCGCAGACCGCCGTTCTCTACGAAAAGGCCATCGAATACGCCCACCTTACGGGCAAAGAAACGGTACTGGATACCTACTGCGGCATCGGCACGATCGGAATGCTGGCATCAGGGAAGGCGAAGGAGGTTATCGGCGTCGAGCTGAACCGGGACGCCGTGAAGGACGCCGCTTTGGGCGCCAAAAACAATGGCATCAAAAACGCACGCTTCGTGCAGGGCGACGCCACCGAATTCATGTTAAATTACGAGGGAAAGGTGGATGTCGTCTTTATGGACCCTCCGCGCAGCGGCTCTACCGAGCGGTTCATGGATGCGGTGATTCGCCTGAAACCGAGCCGCATCGTTTACATTTCCTGCGGCCCTGACACGCAGGTCCGCGACCTTAAGTATCTCCTTGGAAAGAGCGACTACCGCATCGAGCATCTCTGCCCCGTGGACCTCTTTCCGCTGACGGAACATGTTGAAACCGTCTGCCTGATGTCACGTAAGGATAACTGAAGAGCTTTGAGGCAGACGGTTTCAACAATGAAATGCCCTGCGGGCATGAAATGCGCCTGCGGCGCATGAATGCAGCATTTCATATCATGGTGCGAAGCACCTTATCATGTCGCGAAGTGGTCCTCTGTCAAGATTTAGAACAAATTAAAATGGGAGATTTCTCATATTAACTCGCTTTTTTCTGTATGAAGAACCTAAATTCGTCCAGAAACGCCGTAAACAGGCATATCTAGAGGATGTGTCTAATTTTGAAAGGAGAAAGGGTAAAAAATACGCTCTGTGTCTACTTTTGAAAAAACAAAACTGTTAAAATGTGGTGAGTGTTGTACTTTTGAAAAAATGAAATAAGAAAAAACATTTTCGTGTCTACTTTTCTTGACTGCTACATTATGATATTGACACTTATCCGTATACTCGATTAAAATAAAGCCAAATACTCGAATGGAAATAAGCCAAACACTCGAAACAACGGATGAAATAGAATTATTATAAGTTGATTAAGGGAGGGTGTATGAAGGAATATTATTCAAGAATATCAGATAAAGTATTGGAAGAACATTTGGAATCAAAAGGAGCTGTATTAATTGAGGGTCCAAAGTGGTGTGGGAAAACAACATCTGCAAAACATCTGGCCAAAAGCTTTATAGAGATGGATCGTCCAGATATGACAGAACAATATCAACAAATGGCAAGAATTAAACCATCTGCTCTTCTTGAGGGAGAAGTTCCACATCTTATTGACGAATGGCAGATAGCACCGGGGATTTGGAATGCAGTTCGATATGAAGTGGATCAAAGAGGG
>JAZLJD010000031.1:0-27996 GCA_045617725.1 Lachnospiraceae bacterium | reverse complement strand
GGAGTACCTTTGCCGGAATTCAGAGCAGAAATTCCTTCACGCAGAAAAGCCATGTTGCTTTCACTGTAGAAAGGATCACTTTCAATAGAAAATGGAATTCGTTGTTCTCTTATTACCTTTTTGACAAATACATTCAATAATGCCGATGTAGAGAGACCTACTGTGTCGCAAAACTGATCAAATTGTGCTTTATCGTCTGAATCTATTCTTGCAGAGATAGTTGCTAGTGCCATAGTATCAACTCCTTTCATGATGCAATTGTAATACAAATGCAAGCATAATGCAATAAATTTACTACTCCATAATATATTGGACAAATTTTCAATCTTTACTACGTGTTCCTAATGAGGATGCATGTACATGGTACATTAACGAAGCAGCAAAGGAGGTGGGTGGAGTTTAAGAACCTTGTGGCTCTATTTTGGCTCTAAAAAATTTACATATTTGTTATATGAGGACAAAGTATTTTTTCGGTATAACGAAAATTGTTTTCATAACACCACGAGGGGCACATAAACTATGGTCTATTATTATCTTTTGTGTTATGATTGATTAAATTGCGTAAAGGAGAGTCATTGTGGGCGGAAGTAAACATATCAGAGACATACTTTGCAGCTGCTTGATGTGTGTAATTATTCTATTATCCCTACTTACAATTACTCCGCAGAAAGTCTTTTGTGAAGCCGGTCAGGGTAATGATGCTTCACAGAAAATCGTAAGTATTGCGAATGATTTCTCCTTTATTGGTATGGTAATCACTGAAGAAGAACAGATTTCTATTAATCTTCAAAAGAATTATTCACCGAATCGCTTCAGTTTTAATGCTGCCAAGCTTCTCAAAATTATTATTTCGTTTTGCATTAAAATACTGGTACTATTGGCGACCTTTAACGGAAGCTATCTAGTCTTGTCGTTGACTACAACTCGTAGTCAGAAAATCATTATTCGGTACATTCAGAGTGTAAACGGACAATAGCATAATCTTCATTATTACTGATTGACCGATAGAACTTGCGAAGCAGGTTCTGTTGTTGTCGTGCGCAAAAGTATATGGTTAATGGAGGAATATGTAATGTCTGTTGCACAAATCGTGGCGGTAGTTATTTTTATTGCCATGTTTATTTTGATTGTCATTGATAAAATAGAAAAGCATATTGTTACTTTGGGGTGTGGCTTATTAACGCTTACATTGGTCTTTGGGTTTTCCATGCGTAGCATTACTGCCATAGTCGATACGCTAAATGTAAAAAACATATTTACGGTTGGTTTTTGGTATGCAAAAGGGGCAGTTGAAGAATCTTCGTGTGGAATTAACTGGGCCACAATTATATTTCTTGGCGGGATGATGGTAATGGTAGAAGGAATGGCAAAAGCCGGATTTTTCAGGTGGCTATGTCTAAGACTTGCCAAACTGGTAAATTATAAGCCGTTATCGCTGTTTATTGCTTTTATGATAATGTCAGCCGTGCTTTCTATGTTTATTGATAGTATAACAGTTATTCTGTTCTTGGCATCGGTGACTGTTGAACTGGCACAACTTATTAAGTTTAGTCCTATTCCAATGATTATTTCTGAAATATTTTGTGCAAATCTTGGAGGGGCGGCAACGATGTGTGGTGACCCTCCAAATATAATTATCGGAACTTCTCTTGGTTATTCATTTTTGGATTTTGTTCGGAATACCGGCTTAATGGTCGCAATATCCTTGGTATTTGTAATTCTATATTTTTACATTGTGTATCAAAAAGAATTAAAAAAGGTTGAAATAACATCAGAGAAACTTAAGAACCTTCCCAATCCGAAAGATGCAATTACGAATAAACGTGATTTCTTGATTGGAACATTTATATTTGCTTTGGCCATAGTGCTTCTTGTTACACATGCTGCAACCGGATTGACTGTTGCATTTATCGGGGCGTTTATAGCGATAATCACGCTGGTGTCATATCATAAGGATATAAAGGAACTTATATCAAAAGTTGATTATAAGACGCTACTTTTTTTTATCGGTCTTTTTGTAGTAGTAGGTGGTTTGGAAAAGACAGGGGTGTTGGAAATTATAGCTAATCTTATCGGCAAGTTAAGCGGTGGCAATCATATGCTTATTGTTGCAATTATCATATGGTTATCTGCCATAGCGAGTGCATTTGTTGATAATATTCCGTTTGCAACTACTATGATTCCTATTATTAAGTCTCTTGCAGCAACACAGGGTGCAAATCTTGATACTCTGGCATGGGCACTTTCAATGGGAACAGATGTAGGTGGAAGTGCAACTCCGATTGGTGCATCTGCAAATGTAGTAGGAATTGCGGTAACTGCAAAGAAGGGTTACTTAATTACCTGGGGCAAGTACTGCAAGAGTGCTGTACCTGCGACCGCTATTGCTATATTGATATCGATGATAATTATTTTCATAAGATATTGTTAGAATAGTCTGCTTGTGAAAAGAAATGGAGAGGAAAAACAATGGACAAACAAGTTATTATTTCAATAGGACGCGAATTCGGAAGCGCAGGACACGAAATAGCGGAAATAGTTGCCGAAAATATGGGGATTGAACTGTATGACAGAAAAATGCTTGACGAACTGGCAAACAGATACAATATGGATCCCAAAGAGATTGAAAAATACGATGAGTCGCCCAGAAATGTTCTTTTGTCAAGAAAGGTTCGAGGTTTTTCAAACTCACTGCAAGAGGCAGTTGCCGAGTTACAATTTACCTTCCTTAAAGAAAAGGCTGCGGAAGGTAATTCGTTTGTAGTTGTTGGCCGTTGTGCCGATTCTGTTCTTGCGGAATATGCTTGTATGAGTACTTTTTTTATTACCGGAGACTTTGAGTCTAAAGTCAGTCGTATTATGGAAAGGTACAATCTTGACAGACATGAAGCTATTAGCAAAATGTACCGACATGACAAAAAGCGAAAGGCTTATCATGATTTGTATAGCAAATATCCGTGGGGTGAAGCTCAATCATATGATATAAGCATCAATAGTTCCAGAATTGGCAATGCTACAACAGCTAAACTGATTGAACAATTTTCAATAGAGAGAATTATGATGAAATAGTGAGAGAAAACATAGATCCAAAAGAAGACGAAATTGAACCATAATAATTATGTGTGATTACACAAAAAGGCGTTTATCAATGCTTGCATTCAGTGACGTGTTTTTTTATGCTGTCGGAGCTTCATGAAGTGAAGGCCATAGCTTGGGAGATAACAGAGTGGCTTGTAATAAGTTATCACTTACTATAAACTTTCTATATAGTTTTGGATTTTTATAGCACCAGATTTAGAGGAAAGAAAATGTCGATAAAGAGAATGTCACTTGTTGCTATGATGACATGCCTTATGATTATATGTTCCTGGGTGACAATTCCGGCTGCAGTTCCCTTTACGATGCAGACATTTGCTGTATTTTGCAGCTTGATTTTGTTGGGCGGGAAATCAGGGCTTATGTCGGTAGTGCTATATGTTTTTATGGGGCTTGTGGGGCTGCCGGTGTTTTCCGGATTTCAAGGCGGTATTGGCCATATAGTTGGGCCGACCGGAGGCTATATTGTTGGATTGGTTGCAGCTGCGGCATTATATTGGCTGTTTGAGCCACTATTTGCCAAAAGTAAAATATTTCAATGGGCTACGCTGGCAGGTGGATTGCTTATTTGCTATCTGTTCGGAATGTTGTGGTTTCAGGTTGTTTATGGAATACGGGGATCTTCCTATTCTTTCGGCATGGTAATCACGATATGCGTTTTTCCGTATATCATTCCCGACATAATAAAGCTTGTTCTGGCCTTTATTATTTCAAAAAGAGTTCGACAAATCCCGGCATGTCGGCTTGATAATTAATCAGCACATTTTGAGTATATGTTCTGCGGTGGAGGGTAAGTATGTCGACCGGAATTATAATAATTGGTCCGTCCGGAAGCGGAAAAACGACACTTGGAAGGATAGTTGCACAGAAGCTGGGCTATCCGTACTATGACATCGATGACTATATTTGGAAAAAGAATACGGATAATCCATATACACAGATGTATACGAGAGAGGAAAAAATAAGCAGATTGAGCGAGGCTATTGCGCCGTATGAGCATTTTGTGATGGCCGGTTCGATGAGTTCCTTTCATTATGCGTTTGATGATCAGTTTGAAATGATGGTATTTCTGTATGCAGAACCGGATATACGCGTACAACGTGTTCATGAAAGGGCCATAGAGCGATTCGGCGAGAGAGTGCTTGAAGGCGGGGATCTGTACGAAAGTCATATGAGATTTCTGGAAGGGAATCGAAGATATGAAAAGGACGGTTCTCCAAACCTGAGCGAACAAAGGGAATGGATGAATAGTGTGCCTTGTGTCAAAATGGAACTGGATGGCGCTGCGGATCTTGAAAGAAACGCGGATCTTGTTGTAAACGCATGGAAAGGACTGGCATGAAAGATTTTTTCTTGTCGCTCATAAGAAAAGTGAATCGGAAACTGCTTGTGGCAGGCAGAGATATTAAAAGCACGGATGTTTCCAAAATGAAGTATTGTCCCTGCTGTCAGAACTATGTCAGAAGAATGGTATACAATAACTATCATTTTCATCCGGAGCAGGTTAATCCCCGTTTTTATCTGCCGGAAAAGCGCAAGACGGAATGTCCTTATTGCGGCGCGTTGGCACGGCACCGACTGCTCATGTGGTACTTTATGGAACATGTGCAGGAACTGAAAAACTGTACGGGGATTCTGTATTTTGCGTTTGACCATGTTATGAAAAGGTGGCTCAACGACAATGATATTCCGTACACAACGGCAGACTTGCTTGTTCCGGCGGACCTGCAGATTGACATAGAAGATACCGGCCTTAGGGAAAATTCGTATGCATATATTGTCTGCAATCATGTGCTTGAGCATGTGAAGAATTTTCAGCGGGCGCTTAAGGAAGTCTACCGGATTCTGGCACCGCAGGGAATCTTTATTTGTTCTTTTCCTATTTTGGATTCCCTGGAAACATACATTGAGGCAGCGTCGCCGGAGCTTACGGAAAAAGAGAAAATAGAACGATTTGGGCAGAGAGACCATTTGAGAATCTTCGGGCGCGACAGCAAGGAACTCCTTGAACGGGCCGGTTTTACGGTCGAAGTGTATGACAAAACAAAATGTCCGGAGTATATCGTTTCCTTGGATGGCCCGGCCGCGTATGACAAAACGCTGCTGTTCCTCTGCAGGAAGCAGTAGGCGAGAACGGTTTCAGAGGCGAGAAATTGACTTTTTATAAGTTAAGGAAATGCCCCTTGGGCAGGATACGCGTCATTTTGGGCATGAGCTGCATTTTGTGCATCATGCTGTGTACTTCCAGGTGCCAAAAAGAAATTTCCGCTGTCTACGCCCGGTATGAAGAACAAACCGGAGCGCAGATGCTTGGAAAAGAATTCAGGGAACCCCGCCCCACTAGGCCTGTTGAGCCATCTGCAGGGCGTAGTAGATTCCTTTTTTCTCCATAAGCGTATCGTGGTTTCCTTCCTCCGCGATGTGGCCGCCTTCCACAACAAAGATGCGGTCTGCCATGCGGATGGTGGAGAGACGATGTGCGATGACAAAGGAGGTTCTTCCCTTCAGAATTGCCTCGATTCCCTTCTGAACCATCAATTCATTTTTGGTATCAATGGAAGAGGTTGCTTCATCCAGAATCAGAATCTTCGGGTCTGAAAGGATGGTTCTTGCAAACGCGATGAGCTGGCGCTGACCGACAGACAGGTTTCCGCCACGTTCACTCAATTCCGTATCATATCCCTTTTCAAGTTTCATGATGAACTCGTGTGCGTTGACCAGTTTGGCAGCGTTTTCGATTTCCTCATCGGTTGCATCCAGCTTGCCGTATCGAATATTATCCCGAATGGTTCCGGTAAAAAGAAAGTTATCCTGTGTCATGATTCCCAGCTGCGTTCGCAGACTGTGAATGGAGACGGTTTTCACGTCGGAATGATCGATGATTACCTGACCGCTCTGCACATCGTAGAACCTGGAAATCAGGTTTACAATGGTGGTCTTACCGGCTCCCGTAGGCCCTACGAGCGCAATGGTTTCGCCGGGCTTTATGTCGAAGCTCACATCCGTTAATACCTTAACCCCATCCTCATACGCAAAGTTTACGTCCTTAAAATGAACGCTTCCTTCGATGGGCGGCATCTCTGTCACCGCTTCGGTATCCCGAATTTCGGGCTCACGGTCCATAATCTCAAATACACGTTCCGCAGCCGCGATGTTGGTAACCAGCTGGTTGTAGAAGTTGCCGAGGTTGCTGATGGGCATCCAAAACAGAGTCAGGAAACTCGTGAAGGCCACCAGCGTTCCGATCGAAGAAGCATTTATGCCCAAGGTGACGATGGCAGTGTAGTACATTGCGGCCATGCTCAGCGCCTCACTAATCTCAATGACCGAGCCGAAGCTGTCGTTTACGCGCACCGCACTCTTAAATGAGTCCACATGCTCTTTCGTGAGCTCATCAAAGGCTTCCAGCGTTTCGTCCTCTGCCGCATAGGTCTTAACAATACGAATTCCCGCCATATCTTCGTGAATAAAGGCATTCAGGTTCGATGATTTTTTGCGATGCAGCATCCAGCGTTTATGGGACGCTATCTCGATATACAGGAGGCCAAAAAGCAGAATCGGCAGCCCCAGCATGGAAGCAAGGGCCAGCTTTACGTTCTTGATAAACATGATGGTTACGACGCAAACAAGCGTCAAAAAGTCCGGAATCAGCGTGATTACGAAGTTCGTCAGGACATCCTTCAAGGAGTTTACATCGCCGATGACACGGGACAGAATCTTGCCGGTCGGGCGGGAGTCAAAGAACTGAAATTCCAGCGTCTGCAGATGCCGGTAGAGCTCCTCGCGGATGGTTCTGAGTACGCCGTTGCATACCTTCGCCATGATGTTCATACGCAGTTTTACCAGCAGTACCCAGATGAGATTCATCACAAGGGCTGCGCCAATAAGAATGAGGAGACCCCGGAAATCCTTGGGCGTAATGTGCCGGTCGATGGCGTTCTCCAAAATGAGCGGGTTTATGATGCCGACGGCAACGCAGTAAAGCATGATAAACAGGACCGTGATAATTTGTTTTTTATAGACGAAGAGGTAGGAAAGCAGTCGCTTGATGGTAACGGACTTTGGAACATTGCTGTGTTCTTCGTCTTCTTTAATGGAATTTATTGACATAGTGCCGCACCTCCTTTCAGGGCAGGCTCGCCGAACTGACTCACATAGGTTTCGTAATAGAGCCCATGCTTTGAAAGCAATTCATCATGGGTACCGCGTTCAGCGATGCGGCCGTCGTCGAGCACGATGATTTCATCGGCTTTTTTGACGGAGCTGATGCGGTGAGCAATGATGATTTTAGTCATATCGTTTAAGTCGTTCAGTCTGGTTTGTATTTCTTTTTCGGTTTCCATATCCAGTGCCGAGGTGGAGTCGTCCAGAATCAGAATCGGGAGCTTCTTCGCGAAAGCACGGGCGATGGAGATACGTTGTTTTTGGCCTCCGGAAAGTCCCACGCCGCGTTCTCCGATGACGGTATCATACTTGTCTTCCATCTTTTCGATGAATTCGCTGGCCCCGGCCTTTCTGGCTGCGGATACGATTTCTTTGCTTGTAACATAATTTTTGGCGCCCATCTTAATGTTCTCGGAGATAGTGTCCGAGAAGAGGAAGACGTCCTGCATAACGAGGGAAATGTTGCCGCGTAAATCCTTGACGTTCAGGTCCTTTATATTGACGCCGTCGATTCGGATTTCGCCGCTTGTGACGTCGTAAAGTCGGGTCAGGAGCTGCACAATCGAGGTCTTGCCGGCACCGGTAGCGCCCATGATACCCAGCGTATGTCCGCAGGGCACGTGGAATGAAACGTCCTTGATGATTTCGTATTGGTCCTCTTTATGGAAGCCCACGTGGTAAAATTCAATGTCGCCCTTAACCTTTTCTAAGTGCACCGGCGATTCCGGGTTGTTGATGGTGGAGACTTCATCGTAGATTTTGTTGATCTTTTTGACGGAAGCGATGGCGCTCGAGAATTCATTGGTGAGCCAGCCGAGCATTTCCATGGGCCATACGATATTGCCGGAGTAGCTCATGAAGGCTGTGATGGTGCCGAGCGTCATGTTGCCGTTTATGTAGAAGTATCCGCACAGAACAATGGTGAGCAGCGGAACAATCTTGGACACAAACTGGAAGTAAGGGTAGTACTTTACGAAGGCAAGACTCTGCTTTACATTCAGCTCACAGTAGCGGTCGTTGTGCTTAATGAATTTCCCGATTTCAAATTGCTCACGGGCAAAGGCACGAACGGTGCGGACACCGCCGATATTCTCTTCGGCCGTCGTAGTCAGTACGGCATCTTCATCCGAAATGGCCTCGTAGATGGGGCCCAGCTTCTTCTCCATGTAGATTGCCAGATAGCCGCAAAAAACCATCGCAATCACGGGAATGATGGTAACAAAGGCGTTTAAGCGGAACATGGAGTACAGAATCATGATGGTATGAACCGTAACCTCGATGAGCAGCATACCGATGTAGGACAGGGCGCCCCATACTTTATCGATGTCATCCTTAAGACGCGCCATGATTTCGCCGGTGTTCGTTTTGTCAAAGTAGGCGGTATCAAGGCCCTGTATGTGGACAAAAAGGTCGCGGCGCAGCTTGGACGCTACATTGGCGGAGGCACAGTCGAAGGAATATTCCTTGCAGTACTGCAGAATCATACGGGCTACGCCGCATCCGAGCAACGCAAGAAGAAGCGGCCACAGCCTCTCAAGGTCGCGCCCCACGATGACATCATCCACGATGTGGAGATTAATCCGCGGTGTAATCATGGAGACGGCCACGCTGCTAAGAAGCGCAAAGAGCCCGAGGGAGTAGAGCAACAGGTTCTTCTTAATATGTTGTTTCAATGTAAGTTTCTTATTCAAATCAATCACCTTCTAACAAAAATAAAGACCGGAAGCAGGTTAATTACTTCCGGTCTTACACACAGTATAGTATCACAGGACAGCCGTATTACAAGGCACCCTGTTCGGAGGCAATCATAACCATATTTAACTGATAGTACATTGTGCGTAACTTCATTTGGTTTACCTCCTTGATTTATTTTGTCCGCCGCACACGGACTGTGTCAGTATACGGCGCGTTTTCTGTTTTGTCAACACTAAATTTATTTGGTCATGCGGCTGTGATGTACATCCTTTACACGGTACATATTGGAATCCGCAATCGAAATGCCTTCTTCGACATCGGCGATGGACTTCGGGCAGAACTTGGTGTATCCGATACTGATGGTAAGCGGATATACGATATGCAGGGCTTCTACCTTGCGTGCAAGTTCCTCCTCGATGGAGGCGATGAGAGCTTCCACATCGTAATCGGGATTCTTCAGAATGCCTCCGACAAAGAATTCATCGCCGCCGAAACGCGACAACTGAAAATCGTGTGGCAGTAGTTTCTTAACCACGCCGGTCATGGTGGTCAGAGCTTCATCGCCGGCGGCATGGCCGAATTTGTCGTTGATATTCTTCATGCGGTCCACATCGATTAACATACCGACGCAGGTACCGCCGCTTGTGCCCCATTCAATCAGGGCGGGGTAGGTGAAGTCTTCGCAACCGTGACGGTTGTAAGCTCCCGTCAGAGCATCGGTAACGGATTGTGCCTGTACCTTACGATAAAGATTATCCAGAAGGATATTGCTGCGGGCCTGTTCGAGCGCCATGTTGATATGACGGGACCAAATGTAATGCTGGTTGTCATTGGCGATGTTGAACTTGCCGGAAATCACTGCGAATCCGTAGGTATAGGAGTCGGAATATAGCGGAAGGAAAATATAGTAACCGGCCATGTCACACATGGTGGACTGACCGAAGATGGCGTTCTTTTTGTTGCAGGTAAGCATGTCTACCGCAACACCCTTGTGCAGACATACGGCGATATCGAAATTGTCCGGATAGCCTTCCTTACGCAGGTTGTTATTCTCCACATCAAAGAAAGCGGGATCTAAGCAGATTCGGAATTCGTCCCCTTCAATATCGTGTTCATTCTGGAAGAAGGAAGTAAAGGAATTCTTTAAATCCAGGAAGGATTTAACCTTACGTACCGAGTAGTAAAAATGACGGAAGTGGGAGTCGACATCGATGGAACCAATCGGGTTACTTGCGATGATTCGACTGCCTTCCATATGGTTCTTATGGGAGGCACGCTGATTCTCACAGCCACAGGATTCACCGATAACAAGCTTCGTCTTGAAGGTGGATTTATGCTCAACTTCCTCGCCGTTTAGTTGACGGAGCAGTGCCTCACCGGCAAGCCGTCCCATGGTTTTCCACTCATGGCTGACACTGGTCATGACCGGAATATGAACCTGACCTAAGCTGAGACCGTCGTATCCCGTTACGATTACATCATCCGGAACGAAGTATCCGTGGTCCTTCAGATAATCACAAATGGCAATTGCCATGATATCGTTGGCACAGACGATGGCTTCCGGAAGACGACCGTGCTCTTCAATCCAAAGCATAACCTGTTCGGGAGCTTGCTTTTTGGCCCAGTCGGAATAGATGATATGTGTATCGGAAAGCTCGTGGCCGGCCTTTTTAAGAGTGTCCGTCACTGCTTTCAGACGCTCGATATTCTCCGGGTGGTCTGCGGGGCCACCGACGTACAGGATATCCGTCACATGATGTTGCTCAATCAGATGCTCGATAAGCTCCTTCATACCGGAATAGTTGTCCGTGGAAATATAGGGCATGCCTTCAAATTCGTACTCCAGGGAAACTGCAGGAATGCCGGCAGTCTTGATACTGTCAAGAATATAAGGGATTGCTTCAGGGGAATTGAAAGAATTGGCAAAAACAATAACACCTTGGAAATCTTCAAAGGTTGGAAGATGGAACAGATTCATTTCAGGACGGTTGGTC
The DNA here is from genome assembly GCA_045617725.1 of Lachnospiraceae bacterium. Taxonomy (GTDB): domain Bacteria; phylum Bacillota; class Clostridia; order Lachnospirales; family Lachnospiraceae; genus JAZLJD01. The sequence goes on along the minus strand of JAZLJD010000031.1, from coordinate 17,047 downwards.
TCGGTGTCTGCATTGTAAACGGTAAAGTTTGTGAACGCAAAAACATCGATGTCCTGTTTGTTACAACATTCGATTACGCCGGACAAAGCTTCCTGGAGAAACTCTCCACCAAAACCACCGGCAAAGACTGCTATCCTATTCCTCATACGTAACCCTCCATAGTGAGCGAGACGGTTCCCACGCCGCCTCGGGAATCCTGCGCATAATTGCGACAAGATACAACTTTACTATAACAAAATATGGGTATAATAACAAGGAAGAAGTGTTGGTTATGCCTCGGGGGAAGTTGAGGAAAATTTATAGGAACCGGATATTCTGATGGAGATGCCATCTGCCATTATGATATTTTTGGCAGCATAGGAAATTACATATTTGGGGTTTATAATGTATGATTTTGAAACCTGTATGAAGTGTTGTGGTAAATTAGGTATTATTGAACTTAGTTTTCCAAGATACCTTTCTACATGTCCATCATACATATGAATTTCAATATATTTGTTGTTGCTGTTTATATATTCGATTTGTTGTGTAGGAATACTGTTGTTTGCTTTGAAATGAGAAAAGGTAAGTAGAGATGAGTCATATTCATCGAAACAAAAAAACTGTTGCAGGGTATCATGAAAGCCCACAACATTTAGGGGAAGTGATATTAAATCAAAGGGGTGAAAATGTAAAGCCGTACTGTCTATTTGCGATTTCGAAGAAACCAATATGATTCCCATCATGGTATTACCCAGATTTTCTCTTATATGCTGCACTACTTTGTGACTCATGGTCGGTGTCGTATCCATGTTGACAAAAAGAAGACAGAATTGTTCATTTATTTCCCTAAGAAAGGTATCGTAGTTCGACCATACTGAAATTTCAGCGAGGTGGCGGTACTGACTAAAGTAACTTTTGATGCCTTTTTCGAGACAAAAACCATTTTCCATATCTTCTTCAAATACACCGATTTTGTAACGGCTCATAATTCCTCCGAACAGATAGCATAGTCTTTAGTGTAGAATTATAACATGATTTCAAAATGAGTGCAAATAGCATGCAAATTTCACCCAAAAACTGACGAATTTCGAAATTGATAGTAATTAACATACATCTTGTGATATTTATAAATAAAAATGATGTAGGAGGCATAGTATGAAAAAGGTGTTTGCATTGTTAATTGTATTGATTGTTGTAGGAACTTCTATACCGGTGGCTGCCTATACGCAAATATCAGGACAGGTATGGATCGGAAAACCGGGATGGCTTGGAGTGGGGTATTATTGTACTGCTGCTCAAAATACAAGCCCCGAAGCCGATGATTCGTTTTTTGCCTATGCAAAAACTATATTTTCAGGAAATTATACAGAGAGCCGAGCAATAAGAAAGAATAGAGCAGTTGCGTCCAGTGGAGATACAAAGCCCAGTTGTGGATTTGGTTACTACGGATATGGCAGTTATCAGAGCAATAGCGTATATTTTACACAAAGCGATTGGGATTAAGGAATATATGTTTCGATTGGCTCTTAACGATTTGAAATGTATTTATAGGAGTGATAAGGCGTGCGTTCTATTAATGTTGACCAGTCTTATCATTTCTTTTGTTATGTTTATTTTTTGGCTCGGACGTGTTTGGTTCTTTTATATGGATTATGTTGATAATTCTTACTACAGTACGAGCACATTCACTATGGAAAGTTCAAGTGGAGATCCGTATTTGGTAGAGGTATGTAATGAAATATGTAAAGACGATTCTTTTAAAGTAGTTGCGGTCAGTCTTTCTGATTATGAAATGAGTGGTGTAAATCTTTCTGAAGAAAACTATCCTATCATGGAGTATGGCACTTATTTTACAGAATCGCAGTTGGTTAATGCAGAACGGGTTCTCTTGGTAGGCCAGTCCTATTTAAAAAAAGCGGGTATGGAGCATCCGGAAGCTTTTTGGAATACTCCTTTTGCAATTGGAGAGATAATGTTTCAACCGATTGGTCAATATATGGAATTAATGATAGAACCGAATCCGCAAAGAGATTACAAATATTTGTTGTTACCGACCGGAATAGCAGTGCCGCTTACAACTTACGAGGAACTGAACAGAAAACCATTATATTTGCATATCGAGTTTGAAGGTGAATTAACAGATGAGCAGGTGAACATATTGAAAATGTATGCTTACTGTGATGATGTATGGTACAGAAATGATATTGAACAACCGTATACCGAATCCGGTCTATATAAATATTTTAGTTTGCTGCTTTCCTATCTTTTGTTTTTTTTGATTGCTATTATTAATATTGCGGTTGTTTTGAATTATTTTTTGCGAAAAGAACAACGGCGTTATTCTATCTATCAGATATGCGGAGCCGGGCACTTCGCAATAAGAAAACTGCGCCTGTACAGCAGTATTATTCCGGTTACCCTGGCGTACCTGATTTCCGTTGTGCTCGGAGTGATTTGTATATACCTGATGCCGAGTGGTATAGTTTTGCCACTACCTTGGAGTCAGTATGTGATTCTATATGTAATTGTATTTTTCATTGTGATTTCCATTTCCGTAGTGCTTCCAAAACGAATGAATTATAGAGGGGGGAACTTATGAGATGGTTTAAAATCGCTTTCAAACTTCTGTGGAAGCAAAAAGTGATGACATTGCTCCTCCTGACAGAAATATTGCTTTCCGTTATTGCATTTTCTGAATTGTCAGTTCACATTTTGGAGGATATAAATAATAAAAGAGCAGTAAGTGAATTGCCGACGGAACATGTTTACATTCTTAGTCTCTTTGAGTATTATGATTCGAATTATGCAATAGATATCCTGGAGAAGGAAACAGTAATTAAGGATATTGGAACTGCTTATTATGGAGGGCGTGTATTTGAAGGGCGTAGTGCCTCAATAGTAGCTTATACGAAGGGCTTGCTGAAAATGTATCAACCCAAACTTCAAAGTGGAGATATGTTACAGATTCAAGGTAGTGTAGGGGATGATGTCGTTATGGCTTTAGCAACTGCCGGAATGCATTGTTCTGTTGGTAGTATGATTCATATGGAAGGCAGAAATCGAGATTACACGTTGTATATATGCGGAGTTCTCGATGAACCAACTCAATACTTGCTGCCTGATACGAGAGCCAGTTCGGAGATATTTTCTGCAGATATGTTGATAGGACAGGAAGAGGGTTTTCTTATATGCGCAGAAAGCATTATAGATTGCGAAAAAGAATTCTATATGGAAGGAATCAACTTGTGCAGTCTTTTTATTAAAATGGATGGAACAGCGGCTGAAGTGGAAGAGACTCTTCTTAAGATATCAAAGTATGGTGAGGTTACTTCCATGGAGCAATTAATTGATAATTACGATGATAATATTACCAGAATGATTGCAGCTTCCTTGATTATTTTTGTCCTGACTTGCGCCTTGGCTTTTGGGGGAATTTGTAACAATTGCATGATTCAATTGGAAAAGAATAGGAGATATTTTACTATCTATTATTTAACCGGCATGAAATGGAAAGATTGTGCATTTATTGAAATGATGCGCATATGTATTATCCTGCTTTTCAGTTGGGGACTGACTTTATGTGCCGGTAAAGTTGGAATGCTAAATACGCAATGGATTTTGCCTCGTGATATGGTGATATTTTACACGATGATAGCATGTTATCTGCTTGTAATATTATCTTTTGGAAGCGTTGTTTTTATTAGAAAACTGGTGAAAACGGATTTGTCTGAACAGTTGAAGCAATTGCAGTCGCTTGCGTGATATGGGAGAGATGAGTTTATGTTGATTCAAATGAAATCCGTATATAAAGAATACGGGAAATCGAATATAGTAAAAGTTTTGAAGGGAATTGATATCGAAGTATCAGAAGGAGAAATGTTGGCAATTAAGGGACCTTCCGGATCCGGGAAATCAACTCTATTACAGTTATTAGGGTGCTTGGATTCCGTAACAAGTGGTACTTATTTACTGGATGGCAAGGATATTACACAAATGACACCGAACCAATTGGCACAAATTCGTAACAAGATATTTGGATTTGTTGTTCAAAATTTTGCTTTGATAGAATCAGACAGTGTACTGGAAAATGTACAGGTTCCTTTACTGTTTTGTAATACAAAGCGTAAAAGAGCAGAGTATTTAGCAATGGAGCGTCTCGAGAGTGTAGGTATGGATTCTCTTTATAATCGAAAAGTAGCCAAATTGTCTGGTGGCGAAAAACAACGCGTGGCAATTGCCAGAGCTTTGGTGAATAAACCCGGTATTATATTGGCGGATGAACCTACAGGTGCACTCGACGAAGAAAATACAATTAAGATTATGGAGATTTTTAAGCAACTTAACCGGGAAGGAAAAACGATTATAATTGTCACCCATGAGGATTATGTGGCGGATCAGTGCAATCGTGTAATTACGATTCGTGATGGCAGAATTGAATAATGAAAGTTCCCTGTAGTATAATATGAGTCGAACAGACTGAAAGGTCCGCCTTAGGATTTACAGATCCGGGGCGGCTTCTTTTATGTGGAGAGGAAGAGAATATGAATTTTGAGAAAATAACGAATTATCTGGATTCCTTAAAAGAGAAAGGAATTCCTTCCGTGGATTGTATGATTTCCGAGGATCATAAGGTGCTGTACCGACACAGCTACGGAGCACGGGAGGATCAGCGTTATTTGATTTTTTCCATGACGAAGATCCAGACCATGACCGCTGTTATGCAGCTGATTGAGCAGGGCAAGATATCCCTTGAGGATGAAGTGTCCAAATTCCTGCCGGCGTATCGGAACCTGACGATTGCCCCGGACGGCACGAAGGCAACGGTACCGCTCAAAATGAAGCACCTTATGAGCATGCAGAGCGGCCTGGATTACGATTTGAATCGTCCCGGTATCATGAGGGTACTGGCGGAAAAAGGAAAAGCAGCAACCACACGCGAAATCGTGGATTCCTTTATCGAGACTCCGCTTTTGTTTGAGCCCGGCACGCATTTTTGCTACAGCTTAAGCCACGATGTGGTGGCAGCAGTCATTGAAGTGGTTTCCGGAATGAAATTCTCGGAATATCTGAAGAAAAATATCTGGGAGCCGTTGGAATTTCAGGATACCTTTTTTGCAAGTCCCATGAACGATTCCGTAGAAAGACTGTTGCAGCAGTACATCTTTGATGACAAGACGGGCGCGATTACGCCCATGGACCAGTCCTGCTGTTATCAGCTGTCCGACGCGTATGAAAGCGGCGGTGCGGGCCTTATAAGCTGCACGGAAGATTACATGAAACTGGGCGACACGCTGGCGGGCGGTGGTATTTCGGCTGCCGGGGTTCGCATTTTGAAACCGGAGACCGTTGAAATTATTAAGCAGAATCTTTTGGGCGAGGCCTCCAGGAAGGACCTTTCGACCACCATGGGCCGAACCGCTTACGGCTATGGATGCGGTATGCAGGTGTTCTTAAATCCGGAGCTGACGAATTCACCGGCACCCAAAGGAGTGTTCGGCTGGGATGGTGCTGCCGGAAGCTGCCTGATTATGGATACGGAAAGCAAGCGTTCGCTGATCTTTATGATGCATGTCAGAAACTGCGGACCTGCCTACGGAATCATTCATCCCCGCCTTCGCGATATGCTGTTTTAGGGACGTTCCTTTTGTCACGAGGATGTGTACTTTGTCACGGGGATGTGTACTTTGTCACGGGGCGTGTCCCGTGTTACGGTGAGCAACCGCTGCTATCATAGTGGAGCGGCTCATAGCATTCTCTACAGCTCATGAGCGCTCCGCAGGCAGATTAAGCGGTTCTGCCTTTGCGCTCCACGGAACGCAAGCGAACTCATCGCTCGCTGATGCGAGCTCTTCAAACATGTCGCTTTCTATTTCGCAGTGCCTCCGAGGGCACAGCGAAATTCCGTTCCGCTTAAGTCATAACTCGCAATCTGCAGCTGCTCGCTATAATGTCGCTGTAAAGAACGCTATGAGCCGTCCACACGATAGAGCGGTTGCCCCGCGACGTCAAACCGATATATTCGCAACCGTCCGTGTTCCCTCACGGGCACAACAACACTTTACTGCTTTAATGTGACAGAAACCCCCGTCCCTGCTGAAAGGAGAATACATGGGAAATACATTTTATTTTGAGTGGGAAGTACGCTTGATGGAGTGGCTTCAGGGCATGATCGGAGATGCCGGGGCAGCGGTGTTCAGCGTCATTTCCACGCTGGGTGAGGAGATTGCCCTGATTTGCATTTTTGGATTTGTGTACTGGTGCTACGACAAGAAAATCGGCATGAAAATCGGCCGCAACATCGTAACCTGCTGCGTCTTTTTCCCGATGCTGAAGAATGTTTTTTATCGCAGGCGCCCGTATATGGACCACGAAACCATACAGTGCCTTAAGCCCGTGGAACCTTCCGCGGATATTATGGACATTACGGAACAGGGATTTTCCTTCCCGAGCGGTCATTCCGCCAATTCCGCAGTGGCATACGGCTCGCTGGCACGGTTTTTCCATAAGAAATGGATTACGGTGCTTGCTTTTGTCCTGCCTCTTTTGGTCGGAATCAGCCGTGTGGCATTGGGAAACCATTATCCGACCGATGTATTGTGCGGCTGGCTGCTGGGCGCCCTGGTCGTGATTTTTGTCCCCATGCTCTACGAGCGTGTCAAGAATCCCGCGGTTTTGTACGGTATCTTTTTGGCCGTAGGCCTGCTCGGCTGCTTCTACTGTACGTCCAATGACTACTACACAAGTCTCGGAATGATGATCGGATTTTATGCCGGCGACCTGTTTGAAAAAAAGTACGTGAATTTTGCCAATACAAAAAGCGTATTGGAAACCGTACTACGCCTGCTTGGAGGTTTCATCATTTATTTCGGTCTCAATACGCTTTTGAAATTACCTTTCCCGAAGGAAGTTTTGGAATCCGCTACTGCGCTTCAATTTCTGATTCGGACGCTTCGTTATGCGGTTCTTCTGTTTGTTGAGATAGGTCTGTATCCACTGTTATTTGCTCGAGTGACGCGACTTCTTCCGTCGTCTCGGTCGTCTCGCTAGCATCGGACTGCTCCAGCTTGAATACGGCGAGCGTGCTGTTTAACTTGGTAAACATACTTCCGAGCAGGGTTGCGGAACCTGATACATTGGATACGGCATCGGATACGGAAGCCATGGAAGCGCTGGTCTGCTGGGCACTGGCTGCATTCTGTTCGGCACTGCCGGCAAGATTCTCGAGAACTTCGGTTACCTCGACACGGGCGTGCTCAAGGCGGGTAACCTGCTCCGTAATCTTGTGAGAGGTTTCTACGGTGTTTTCAATGTGTTCACCCACCTCATCAAAGATGGAAACCGTCTGGTCTACCCGGTTGTTCTGTTCCAAAATAACATTTTTCATGGAATCCATCGTTTCCACAGCGTGGTTGGAGTCATTTCTGAGGGCTTCAACCACTTTTTTAATGCTGCTTGCGGAGGCGTTGGACTGCTCGGCCAGATTCTTGATTTCGCTGGCAACTACGGAGAATCCGCGGCCTGCTTCGCCGGCTCTGGCAGCTTCAATGCTTGCGTTCAGTGACAGAAGGTTCGTCTGGGTCGCAATGTTGGCGATGATGGAAACCGCCTCATCAATGGACTGGGCAGAACGGTTTGTGGTAACGGTCTGCTCATAGATGGTATCTACTGCGTTTCGCACATCCTCATTGCTGTCGTGGAGTGCTTTCAAAATCTCTTTGGCTTCATGGCTTTTGGCCTGCATGGAGGTAGCACTTGTGTTGAGCTCGGCTACATTCACGCCGGCGTCCGTGATAACCTCAGAGATGATATTCATATTGGTATGGGCACGTTCGGTCTCCATGGCCTGATGCCCGGTTGCCTGTGCAATATCATGGGTTGCCGTGGTAATAATGGACATATCCTGCGCTGTGGTGTCGGAAAGTGATTTCAGGTTATCACTGGCTTCACTTAAGCTTTCGGTACAGTATTTGGCCTGGCCCACGATGTTGATAAGGCCACGCGTAATGGACATAATCGCTCCGGCCAAAACGCCCAGTTCATCGGTACGTTTGATGGCTTCCTCCGGAAGCTCTACGGTCAGATCCCCCCTGGAAAGCCGACCGGCCGCCTCGATGTCTGTCTGAATCGCGTCGGATATGTGTTTACTGAAGCGATATACAAAGTAACCGGAAATGCCGCTGACCACCAGCACGATGCCGATAAGAAGCGCCATAATTCCGTACATCGTCGTATTGACCGCTGCCCTGGGGCGTCCGACAAAAAGCATTCCGATCACGGCGTCCGTCAGTTCCTGTCGAACCGGAAGCACATAGCCGTAATAGCGTTTGCCGTCGATTTTGATGTTCTTGCCAAAGTACGGATTGCCTTTTTTAACAACCGTTGTGGCAATTTTCTCGTCTAACTTAATGCCCGTCAGGATTTTGCCGTCCTTGCCACAGATTGAAGTGGCGGTTGAGGTATTGTCCCAGAAGAAAATGATATCCATCCCCGTAGATTCCTTAATCTCCTTGAACATTTCCTGTTCGGATGTGATGTTCATGGTACCCTTCCATACCTGATCAATCTTCTTGATATAATCGCCGCTCTGGCGATTAAAGAGCTCGTTGATGGACAGAGCGGTTGCCTGAAAGCCGCTCTCCATATTTCGGGCTGTAATCGTGGGAAGATTGAATGCCATGGCCACAATTGTGATCACCCCTACAATCAGAAGAGGGCCTACAGCAGAGTAAAGCAGTTTTCGTTTCAGATTCATGAAACAAATCACCTCCCATATTAAGTTGGTGGATAACTATCCACAATATCATCCTAATCATAAGAAAATACTAAGTAAATTCAAAATAAGCGTGATTTAGTTTGAAAAATTTCTTTTTTTTTGCAGGATTGAAATGCGTATTGAAAAGGTTTGTGCTAATATGAAAGCGATTAGGAGAGGCCTATGATTACAGTATTTTTAGTGGAAGATGAATATGTTATCCGGGAAGGCATCAAGAACAATATTGACTGGACTTCCCATGGCTTTATATTTGCGGGCGAGGCGAGCGATGGGGAGCTGGCGCTTCCGCAGATTCTGAAGGAGCGTCCGGACATTGTCATTACCGACATCAAGATGCCCTTTATGAACGGACTGGAGCTCAGCCGCCAGGTCAAAAAGGAACTTCCCGAGACCGAGATTATCATTCTGTCCGGCTACGAGGAGTTTGAATATGCCAAGGAAGCAATCCGCATCGGCGTGTCGGAGTACCTGCTGAAGCCGATTACGGGAGACGAAGTGCTCAAGCATGTCGGCGACCTGGCCGGCAAGATTGTGAACCGCCGGCGCGAAAAAGAAATGTTCGAGACCTACCAGCGTGAGATGGAAGAAAACTACGTGAAGGAGCGCCGTGAGCTCTTTGACCAGATGGTGGCGGGAAGCCAGTCCGTCTCCGGCATTCTGGACACGGCCGGCAGGCTGAATTTGGATATTACGGCCGCCCGGTACAATATTTTTCTGTTTAAGGCAACCTCTACGCGCCATGAGCAGAATGAGTTCTCCCACAGCGAGGTATCAATTAACGAGCAACTTGCCGCTCTCGCAAAAGAGCAGGGTTTCCTTCTTTTTGAAAGAGATCCCGAGGGCAAGGCTGTTCTCATGAAAGCGGATTCGGAGGAGGAACTAAAGAATCGGCAGCAGGCATTTATTGACAAGCTGCTGGCAGTTCTTGCCGGCTTTCCTCATATCCGGTATTTCGGCGGCATCGGAACGATGGTCAGCCGCCTCGGCGAGCTGCCTTCTTCCTTTGAACAGAGCCAGCAGGCCTTTGCACACCGGTATCTTTTGGATGAGAATCGTATTCTGGACGCAAGAGACATTGAGAAGTACCGCTTGTCATGGGACGATGATTTTAACATCAGTTCCGTAAGTCCCACCCAGCTCGATCGGAAGAAAGTTGCGGACTTTTTGAAGCTGGGCGAGGCGGCGGAGGTGAAGTATTTCGTAACCGAGTACTTCCGAAACCTTGGAAGCGGCGCAGCCAACTCCATCCTGTTCCGCCAGTATATTACGATGGACATGTATTTTTCTGCCGTGGAGTTCATCGAAGGACTGGGCCGGTCGAGGGATGAAATCGAAGCCATGATGACGGACGGCTCTACGACTGTGAGCATCGATTCTACCATGGAGTATCTGTGCAGAATCCTTCGCAAAGCGCTTGAACTGCGAGACAGTATTGCAAGCAACCGTTATGACAGCATCGTGGAGATGGTTGCCGGATACGTGGAAGAAAACTATAAGGACGATGAGCTGACACTTAGCTCCATCGCCAGCTACATTAATTTTTCGCCCAGCCATCTGAGCACGATTTACAGACAGCAGACCGGCATGACACTGATTAAGTACCTGACGGATTTCCGCCTCGGGAAGGCCAAGGAACTTTTGAAATGTACCTCCCTTCGTTCGTCGGAAATCAGCGCAGAGGTCGGCTACAAGGATCCGCATTATTTTTCCTACTTATTCAAGAAGACACTGGGAATGACTCCCACACAATATCGCGAAGGAATCGGCGTGAATGAAGAAACTGCTGAGGAAACTGAATAGAGACACTTCCCTGGCGGTCAAGATTCGTATCACGTATATCGCCCTCATGGCACTGCTTATTTTTTTCCTGGTGCTGTGTCTTACGAATCTGTGGCAGACGAACGCCCGATACGGCGAGCTCATCGAAGCGGCCGGTATTGCGAGCGATTTCTCCCTGGATTTTAAGAAGGATTACGATTATGAAACCTACCTTCTTATAGTAGAAAACAAGTCGCCCGAGGAATCGGAGCTTCCGCGACTTTTACAGGAGGCGGGCCGGATTCTGGCTTCGCTGGAGGAACAGGGTACGTCTTCCGTCAATGAAGGCCGATTGGAAAGCGTTAAAAAGTACCTGCGGAACCTGGACGTATACCGTACGCGTATCCTTAAAAACCTCGAGGACGGCAACAAATACGAGGAGAACATCGAAATCTGGGAGAACGACGTTCAGATTGTGACTTCTCTTTTGCGAGAGAGCATGCTCCAGTACATTTATTACGAGATTCAGGAGATGCAGAACACCTGCGACCTCTATAATAAGGAATTCACCAATCTGATTAAGTGGCTTTTAATCAGCAGCGGTATTCTGACGGTCGGCGTCGGTATTTTGTGTTATTATTTGCCAAAAACAATCACCAAACCTCTGACGCAGCTGGGCGAGGTGGCCAATAAAATCGCCGGCGGAGATCTTACGGTACGCGCGGATGTCGGCTACGGAGCGGACATCGGCGTTCTGGCGGATTCCTTTAATACGATGATTGACAAGGTTAATCTGCTGCTTAAGCAGGTGACGGAGGAGCAGATTCACCTTCGGGAAGCGGAGCTGGAGCTTTTGCAGTCCCAAATCAATCCGCACTTTCTGTATAATACGCTGGATACCATCGTGTGGTTGGCGGAATCCGGAGAGCAGAAAAAGGTTGTTTCCATGGTCCGTGACCTTTCCGACTTCTTCAGGACGTCCCTGAACCAGGGCAAGGATACGATTTCCATCCGGGAAGAACTGCAGCATGTTTCCAGCTACCTGCGTATACAGCATGTCCGGTACGCGGATATTCTGGAGTACGAAATTGACGTACCGCAGGAGCTTTATGACTATGTGATACCGAAGATAACCATACAGCCCCTTGTGGAGAACGCCCTGTACCACGGCATTAAAAATAAGCGTGGAAAGGGTCATATCTTTGTGAGTGGGGAGGCCTTGGAGGATTGCTTGATTCTTAAGGTTTCCGATGACGGAATCGGCATGCAGCCCGAACGACTGGCCCGTGTACAGGCTGCCATGCATGACAAGGCACCCGGGGACGGAGAGATTTTCGGACTTTACAATGTGAATGAACGTATCACCCTTCGCTTTGGCGAAGAATACGGATTACGGGTCGACAGTACCTACGGCGAGGGAACCATGGCGGAAATTAAGCTCCCCCGTGAACAGAATAAAAAAATTCAACCGACGGAATAAGATTTCAAACTCCCGTCGGTTTTTTTTGTCAAAGGAGAAAGATTTCTAACCGAGAGCAAAATTATATCTATGGTACGGAGAAGAGGTAGGAAATAGAATAAGACCATCAAAGGAATGGGCCTTTGACAATTTTTTCCAGGGAGGAAATAACATGAAGAAAATTTTATCCGTATTACTTGTAGTAGCCATGGTATTCGGCCTTGTAGCATGCGGCGGCTCCGATAAGGGCGGCAACATCAAGGTTGGTATCATCAACAACGACCCTAACGAGTCCGGTTATCGTACCGCCAACGTAAACGACCTTAAGAATACGTTTACCGCAGAGAAAGGCTATGATGCATCTTTCTTCTACAGCTTAAAGAATGAAGAGCAGATCGCAGCAGCTCAGCAGTTCATCCAGGACGGCGTTGATTACCTGCTTCTTTCCGCAGCAGATACCGCAGGTTGGGATTCCGTATTAAAGGATGCTCAGGCAGCTGGTATCCATGTACTCCTTTTCGACCGTACCATCGATGCTCCCGACAGCCTCTATGACGCTTCCATCATCTCCGATATGGACAAGGAAGGCGAGACCGCAGTTAACTGGCTTGCATCTCAGGGACTTTCCGAGTACAACATCATCCATATCCAGGGTGTTATGGGTTCCGCAGCACAGCGTGGACGTTCCGGCGCTCTTGATACCAAGGTAGCAGCTGAGTCCAACTGGAACATCGTAGTTCAGCAGACCGCTGAGTGGTCCGATGAGAAGGCTGAGCAGATCGTACAGTCCGTTATCAACTCCGGTGACTCCTTCAACGTAATCTACGCTGAGAACGATAACATGGCAGCAGGTGCTGCAGCAGCTCTTGACAAAGCAAACATCTCTCACGGTGTAAACGGCGACGTTATCATCATGGGCTTTGACTGCAACAAGTGGGCTCTTGAAGAGCTTCTTGCAGGCAACTGGAACTATGATGGCCAGTGCAATCCTTTCCAGGCTTCTTACCTTGATTCCATTATCAAGAAGATCGAAGCAGGTGAGTCCCTTCCTCAGAAGGTTATCATCATGGACGAGAAGGGCTTTGATGCAAAGACCATTACCCAGGACGATGTTAACAATTACGGTATCTAATATTTAGTAGTACCCTCACAAAGAGTAGTGCGGCGTAGCGTAAATGTACGTTTACGCCGCACTTTTACTATGACAGGAGGAAAAGATGAGAGAAAACGCAATTCTGGAAATGCATAATATCAGCAAGAGCTTTCCCGGCGTACGTGCTCTGAAGGGCGTTGATTTTACCTTGTGTAAGGGTGAAATTCATGCACTCATGGGCGAGAACGGTGCAGGAAAGTCCACACTGATTAAGGTATTAACCGGCGTATATGAGAAGGATGGCGGCAGCATATATCTGGATGGCATTTCCCATCCCGTAAATATTCATTCTCCGCAGGATGCCCAGAATTTAGGCATTTCCACCGTATATCAGGAGATTACTCTTTGTCCGAATCTTACAGTCGCAGAGAACATGTTCATCGGACGTGGTCATGAAAGCCTTGTGAACTGGAAAAAAATGAACGAGGATGCAGAAAAGATTCTTCAGTCTCTGGATATTCCGGCAGAGGCTACCCAGCAGCTCGCTGACTGTTCGATTGCGGTTCAGCAGATGGTTGCCATCGCGAGAGCTGTTGATATGGAGTGTAAGGTCCTTATCCTGGATGAGCCCACCTCCTCATTGGATGAGCAGGAAGTTGCCAAGCTGTTTGTCCTGATGCGCAACTTAAAGGCCAAAGGCGTTGGAATTATTTTTGTCACACACTTCCTGGATCAGGTATATGAAGTTTGTGACAAGATTACCGTACTTCGTGACGGTACATTGGTCGGCGAGTATAAAATAGCCGACTTGCCCCGAATTCAGCTGGTTTCCAAGATGCTTGGAAAGGATATGGATGATATGTCCGATATCCGTTCGGAGGCAGCAGTTTATGATGGTGAGGGCGCCGGATCGGTTGTCTTTGAAGTAGAGGGTCTCTACTCGGATGCCGGCATTAAGCCCTATGATTTTCAGGTTAAGAAGGGTGAAGTAACAGGCTTCACCGGCTTACTCGGCTCAGGTCGTTCGGAGTGCGTACGTGCCATCTTCGGTGCGGACCGCGTGCTTGGCGGAACGATTAAAAAGAATGGTCAGGTAATCAAAATCAATTCACCGATTGATGCCATGAAGAATGGTATCGGATACCTGCCGGAAGATCGAAAAGTGGACGGTATCGTCGGAGATTTGTCCGTTCGTGAGAATATTATTTTGGCATTGCAGGTTATGCGAGGATTCTTTAAGCCCTTTACGAAGGCAGAAGCCAATCAATTCGCTGAAGAATATATAAAGCTCCTGGATATTAAAACCGCATCGGCCGATACGCCGATCAAGTCCTTGTCCGGCGGTAACCAGCAGAAGGTAATTCTGGCCCGCTGGCTGCTGACACATCCGGAGTACCTTATTTTGGATGAGCCTACCCGAGGTATCGACGTCGGTACCAAGGTAGATATACAGAAACTGGTATTGAAGCTTGCTTCGGAGGGTATGAGCATTACCTTTATTTCCTCGGAAACGGACGAGATGCTTCGTACCTGCTCACGACTTGTGGTTATGCGTGACCGCAAAAAAGTAGGTGAGCTGCAGGGTGAGGATCTTACCCAGAACAAGATTATGACTACGATTGCAGGAGGTGAGAGTAATGAGCGGTAATAAAAAACAGATTCTGATTCCTCTGATTGCGCTGATTGCTCTTGCAGTCTTCAATCTGATTATGGACAGCTCTTTCTTTATCATTAAGTTCGGACCGAATGCACAGGGCTTCAATGTTCTTTCCGGTAACCTGATTGACGTATTTGATAAGGGAAGTGAGCTTGCTATTCTGGCACTTGGAATGACCCTGGTTACTTCCGCCTGCGGTGGACAGGATATTTCCGTCGGAGCTACGCTTGCGGTAGCAGGCTCGGTTATGATGCGTTTCTTAACGGGCGGTGCCAATTCCGTGGATAAGGTATGCGTTCCCGTATTCGTAGCATTTATTTTGGGCTGCATCGCAGCTATGATTTTGGGCGCTTTCAACGGCGTTCTGGTTGCCAAGTTTAAGATTCAGCCCATGGTTGCCACGTTGATTCTTTTTACCGCCGGTCGTCCGATTGCGGCATGGATCAATGATAACCGAAACATCAAAATTAAGGATGCAACCTTCTCTTACTGGGGAACGAACCTTCCGAACTGTCCGGTACCCACTCCCGTACTGCTTACCATTCTCTGCATATTGGTAATGTTCCTGATTCTTAAGTTTACCAACCTGGGTCTTTATTGCCAGGCAGTCGGAATCAATGAGAGTTCTTCCCGGTTAAACGGTATCCATCCGAATCTGATGAAGTTCTTAAGCTTTGTTATTTTGGGCGCCTTCGTATCGGTTGCGGCACTCATCAAAATCAGCCGTTATTCGACCATCAACTATTCGGGTGTTGCCAAAGACATTGAAATGGATGCCATCCTCGCCGTAGCACTGGGCGGTAACCCCTTAGGCGGCGGTAAATTCAATATCTGGGCATCCGTAATCGGTGCGTATGTTATTCAGCTCCTTACGGTTACGCTTTATGCATTCCGTGTATCTCCGGATGCACTCCCTGCTTACAAGGCAGTGGTCGTTATCCTGCTGGTTGTAGCAAGTTCTCCGGTTGTTCAACGGGCCTTTGATAAGCTTAAGAGAAAGCTGGCCTCCAAAAAGAATAAGGAGGTGGCATAGGATGAAATCGTTTTTTGCAAATTTTAAGACTAAATTATTAAAGACAGACAACACCCGACTGCTTATGTCGATTACCATTGTGGTATTCACAATTATGTACATAGCTGCGATTGTGTTTGTCGGCAAAGGCTTTACGAAGCCTCAGACCTTTTTCAACATTCTGAATACGAATGCGGCACTGATTCTTCTTTCCTGCGGCTTAACCATCGTAATGATTACGGGAAGCATCGATATTTCCGTCGGCGGTGTTACGGCGCTGGTATGTATGAGCTGTGCCGTGAATATTGAATATAATGGTGGTAACATCTGGACTGCCCTTGGTATTGCACTTGGTATCGGCCTCCTCTTCGGTATCGTGCAGGGCACTTTGATTGCATACCTCGACATACAGCCGTTTATCGTAACGCTGGCCGGCATGTTTTTTGCAAGAGGTATGACGACTATTATCCACACTGACCCGTTCAACGTTATGAATGAGGACTTTGTGGCGCTTAAGGATACACGAATTCTGATTCCGTTCCTGGGCAGCAGAAACAAAGCCGGAACGCTGATTCCCGCTTACATCGAGATTGGTGCGATTGTGGCAGTCGTCGTAGTTTTTGTCCTGTTCTTTGTGCTGAAAAAGACAAAGCTCGGCCGTAGCTTCTATGCAGTCGGCGGCAATCAGCAGAGTGCTCTGATGCTTGGTATCAATGTGAAAAAGACCAAGTTTATGGCTCATGTGCTGAGCGGTCTTCTTTCCGGTTTGGGCGGTCTCGTGTACTTCATGCATATCGGTTCCGGCGCTCCTACGCATGCAGCCGGCGCTGAAATGAACGCGATTGCTTCCTCCATCATAGGCGGTACGATGCTGACAGGTGGTGTCGGAAACGTAATCGGAACCCTGTTCGGTGTGCTTTCGCTGACCACGATTCAGAACATCGTAGCTTCCATCGGACTGGACGATGCCTGGTGGACCGGAATCACCATTGCAGCGATGCTGTGCCTGTTCCTGGTAATTCAATCCGTCGTTGTTTCCTGGAAGAAGAAAATGAAGAAGTAAGGCGGCTTTTGGGTTACATACTTAGTAAAATATGATAGAATGTAGCGGGATAATTGGAGCAATTGTCCCGCTTTTCTGTTATGGCAACGAGCCAAGTGGACATACACAAGCGCGAATGGACATTTGGCACATAAGCAGACGGAAGGTAAACATAGAGCCCAATTTGTCCTCCACGCCTTAGTGCGGGGAGGACAGAAAACAGAAGAATTGGACACTGCATTTATGCAAGTGTGCAATTCGACTGTTTTGT
>JAZLJD010000030.1:0-3015 GCA_045617725.1 Lachnospiraceae bacterium | reverse complement strand
GCGCAGCAACGCCCGACCCGGATGGTCGGGCGAGGCCTCTACGCGACACGGACGGCGCGTAGAGGCCGGTTGCGTCACCTGCAGAATACTTCCCAAAACACTTAGAAAACCATAACTCGTAGTGTGATTCGTCTCTATATGAAATTGTTCGAGCGAGGCCGCCGCACCGCTTTAGTGCTTTAATGTGACAGAAACCCCCGTCCCCATAGATCAAATCTTCCGCAGCTCTTCTACAATATCATCCATCGCATTCCGACTTTGCTTTTTTGCAAAGAAAATGCGTTTCTCATTTCCAAGACTGAAATAGGCCCAGTCATACATATCAATCAGGTGGTTCCGAACAATCCGGAGCTGCTTTCCCCTTTCGCCCGGCAGCGCATCCACCCATTCAAGAGCCCGCCGGTACTGCAGTTTCTTCTTCAGCATCTTCTTTTTCGTAATCACCTTAACCACTGCTGCCATCAGCACATCAAACACGAGCAGCCCCGCTATGATAAAAACAAGCTGCCACGTCGTCAGGTTCTCAAGGCCCTTTATGTCGGAACAATATCCCATCAGGACAAAAACAAAGCCGTACGCGGTAATGACATAGCACAGTTCCAAAAAGAGATTCTCCCTGCGTCCGAATGCACAGCATCTTCCAATCCACGACACAACCGCACTCAGCACGATGCAAATCCCGAGCCAAAAATAATTCATATCATGCGCCGTAGCCGCCGGGGTTACACACATAAGATAAATAGCAACGGCAAGGGAGACAAATCCGAAGAAATCAAATGCCAGCAGGCCTCTTTTCTCGCTCGTCTTTGTAAGAAGGAACGACCTCGCGGTTACGATGTCGATTTCCTTCTCCTGTTCGGAGAACACCGTCAATGCAGCCAGCACCTTCTCGGCCTTATTTCGCATGCGATGCTTCTTGGTCTGAAACCGATCGGCCTTCATATACCCCTTTGTCATTCCTATGATTCCGCTTTCCTTCGTAAACAAGGAGGATTCTTCAATCCATGTCGAAAACGAAGGCGCAATTGCAGTGGAAAAGTAGGTAAAGCAGGCCGTGAGTAAATTCTCTTTGGCCTCCTCGCAAATACAATGCTCCCGGTTCGCACATACAATCTTCCGCATCTTCAACAGATAATGCCTCTGTACCAGAATATTTCCGGTCCACAAAAAGAGCATCAGAAGCACAAAAAGAAAGCTGCATCCGTTTGTGCGAAATACGGAACAGTACAACGCGATTACCGTTGCAAAAAAGGAATACTCATATGTCATTGCTTCATAACGGCCCAAAACCTTATTTTGAATAAAAAACAGAACCCACAACACAACGGGGACGCTTGCGATTCTTAAGATTTCCATCCATGTCTGTGACATAACGACGCTTCTCCTTACTTATATGCTTTCCAGGTAATCCCTATACTTCTCTATATCGAGCGCGAACTGCCGCTTTACCTTCTCGTATATTTTCTGTTCGGATTCCGAAGGACCCGCCGGATTCTCACGATTCTGCCTTATTTCGCTCAACAGAATTTCTCCGTATTTCTTAATGCCTTCCAAATCAACTTCCGCCTGTGCATTGACATTTTTCCTTGCTATGTCCGACAGCTTATATTGCAAAAGAATATCTACGGTATCAAGGATTTCCTGCAGGCTTTCCTCTGCGCTCTCATCCATGCGGGTGTTAGCGTTCAGTTTGTTCAGGGCCTCCGAGAAAGTATTAAGATAACTACGTCTGTTTATGTAGAAATCCTTTGTATCTTCCCGTTCCCGGTCCTTGTTCCAAAAATAAACACTGTAAAGAATTGCAACAATACTTAATACAGCACCAAGTATGCTTAATACTATTTCCATCGTTTACATCTCCCGTCTGCCGTCACTCCGCTTTGATTTTTATGGAATGAACGAACTGCGCTCCCGTGAATTTGCCGATTAAGTAACGATTCGACGCAGCTTCACGCATAATAAACAAATCATCCTTACGAATGTCGATTTCTTCGGACATGCACGGAATCGTAATCTCGCGGATTGCGTTCTGTTCCGTGAGTACATAGAGCGGAACCTCAGTTCCTAAAACGGTCATGGTATCCCCTTCTCCGGTCTCTCTGCCAAAAACAAGGATTTTACTGTTCCCGACTCCGTTCGACTGCGACAGATAGACATACTGTTCATCAAAGCAGGCTCCCTGTACGCTATCCGGAATCGAATACACTTTTTTTGGATGTGCGATGCCGTCTTCAACCTCAAATCCAAGCAGCAATGCTCCCTGAATTCCTGCTTCGGTCTCAAGATGATGCTTCTTGTTCGTTTTGAAAAGCGGAGCCTTGTAAAACTCCCCTGCGTAAAGTAAACCGTCCGTATCCCGCGATGTAAAAGAAACTCTTATATCATCCTCTGCCGTCTTAAGCGAAATCTGCTCCCCATACGGCAGCAATGCCGAATCCTGTGCGTTCATGATATCTTCCGTATTCCATACATACATGCAGGAATCCGTACTTCCCGCAATATAGACCTTATCTTCCAAAACCGTTACGCCGCCGGCATGTCCCCGAAACGGCGAGCCGTCCTTTTTGGCCATGCCGATTCTTTTAAGCATGCTGCCGGACTCCCCGTCCACGATGAACAGAGGCGATGCCTTACACATATTTCCGTAGTATCCGGTCACGAAAAAGCGGTCCGCGCTTTCTTCATATGAGATTCCCTGCGGCACAAAGCCCTTCGATATTTCGGGAATTCTGAATTCAACCTTTCTTGCTTTGTAAAACTCCTTCAATGCTCTTTCCTGCATCCCAAGGTAAAAAACAAAGCCAATCAAAATGACAATAACAATCGCCAATACAATCATTATGTTTTTAGCCTTTCTTGTTTTCAAATTTCACCTCAAATCTTGACCCATGGGGACGGGGGTTTCTGGCACATTAAAGCACTAAAGCGGTGCGGTGACCTCGCTCAAACAATTCCATATAGGGCGAATCGATTCACTACGAGTTATAGGTTTTCTTAGTGTTTTGTAGACGCGCA
>JAZLJD010000029.1:0-63326 GCA_045617725.1 Lachnospiraceae bacterium | reverse complement strand
TTCTTAGCAAGTTCACAGATAATATCTACGCATGTATCTTCGCCAAGTGATCCACTGTCGAGTGAAATATCATAATTTTTATACTCGCCCCACTGCTGATCTGTGTAGTATCTGTAATATGTACGTCTCTGCTTATCTTTCTTAAGAATACGCTTCTTAGTATCAACGTTTTTTATCGTTCCATAACGTTCATTGATACGAGCAATTCTGTGTTCCATATCAGCGTGGATTAAAACATTGAGACATGGAATCTCTGCATTTCTAAGAATATAGGCTGAGCAACGACCTACAATTACGCATGGTCCTTCATTTGCTGCATCAAGAATAACTTTTCTCTGTGCAAGAAAGATCTCATCCTGTGGACTCTGAAAATACATCGCACTTGCCGCAGAGATATCGAACCATTTGTTAACAGATGTTGTATCTTCTCCCTGCTCTTCAATAAGCTCCTTGGCATATCCTGAATGTTCAGCAGCCTTGTCAACTATTGCACCATCATAAAAAGGTATATCAAGCTTATTCGCAACCTTCTCCGCAATACTATGACCGCCACTGCCAAATTCTCTACTAATCGATATTACTGGATACATATAAAAACCCTCCTCATTAAAACTAGCAATCAAATTAACTACTGTATTTTAGTAAGCCTTTCCCCAATATACTAATTTCTTAGCAGGCTTACCACAGCATACGCATGTCTCTGCGATAGGTTCTTTATCAAAAAATGGCATACAACGGCTTGTTACTGCCAAATCTTCTTTAATCTTATCCTCACATGCCTGGTCTTCACACCACATTGCACGGATAAATCCTGGCTTATTAGCCGCAATATCCTTAAGCTCATCAAAGTTATGTGCATCAAAAATATGTGCATCTCTATGAGCCTTAGCTCTCTCAAACATATCCTTCTGAACAGTAGCTAAAAGTTCAGGAATCTTAGCTGTAAGCTCGTCTAATGAAACCTCAATTTTTTCTCTTGTGTCACGGCGAACTACTACGCACTTACCATTTTCAATATCTCTAGGTCCAAGTTCTATTCTAAGAGGGATTCCTCTCATCTCAGCCTCAGAGAACTTCCATCCTGGCGACTTGTCTGAATCATCAAGCTTCGCTCTTGATACCTTCGATACAGCCTCAAGTACCTCATTTGCCTTTTCAAGAACGCCCTCCTTGTTCTGCTGAATAGGAATAACCATAACCTGTGTAGGTGCAACTGCAGGAGGCAGAACAAGTCCATCGTCATCGCCATGAACCATTATGATTGCTCCAATAAGACGAGTTGTCATACCCCAAGATGTCTGATGCACATACTTAAGCTGATTATCCTTATCTGTAAACTGGATACCAAATGCCTTAGCAAAGCCATCGCCAAAGTTATGAGATGTACCAGACTGCAAAGCCTTACCATCATGCATCAATGCTTCAATTGTATAAGTAGCTTCTGCTCCAGCAAACTTCTCTTTCTCTGTCTTCTGTCCACGAATAACTGGCATAGCAAGAACTTCCTCGCAGAAATCAGCATACAGATTTAACATCTGTACTGTACGTGCCTCAGCATCCTCTGCGGTGGCATGTGCTGTATGACCTTCCTGCCATAAGAATTCTCTTGAACGAAGGAATGGACGTGTTTCCTTCTCCCAACGAACAACAGAGCACCACTGGTTATATACCTTAGGAAGATCCCTGTATGAATGAATCTCATTTTTATAAAAATCACAGAAAAGTGTTTCAGATGTTGGGCGCACACACATACGCTCCTGAAGTGGATTAAGACCACCATGTGTAACCCAGGCAACCTCTGGCGCAAAGCCTTCTACATGATCCTTTTCTTTCTGTAACAAACTCTCTGGTATAAACATAGGAAGATATACATTCTCTACACCGGTCTCCTTGAAGCGGGCATCCATCTGCTTCTGGATCAGCTCCCAGATTGCATAGCCGGCGGGCTTGAATACCATACAGCCCTTAACGCTGGTGTAGTCGATCAAATCTGCTTTTTTACATACATCCGTATACCACTGCGCAAAATCCTCTTCCATGGAGGTAATTGCTTCTACCATTTTTTTATCTGCCATAATGTTCTATCCTTTCAACACTTTAAGCATTTTACAATACACTTGATTATGAAGATTTCGAGACCGCTTGTCAACCCTCGCACAGCGCCTCAATACTAAAATGAAGCGGCTTTTTCGTCTTCGGATGGACAAAAGAAAGCTCGACGGCGGCAAGCTGTACCGTACCGCAAATCTGTTTCGAAATTCGAACGGATTCCTCGCTTCCGTACTTCAGATCACCCACAATCGGATACCCCGCATGCGCAAGCTGAACACGAATCTGATGATGCCGTCCCGTATCAAGGTTTACCCGGAGCGTACTTAAGATGCATTGCTCCCCGTCCGCAAGCGTAACCGCCCTTTCCGCCGTTTTCTCATAGGAAAGATGTGCCCTTTTGGCCTCCCTCGTACCGGCACTTACGACTGCAGTCGAATTGTCCCTGTTCCGAAGGAGATGGTCCGTCAAATCACCCGATGCCGGGGCTGCGCCAAAAACAATCGCTTTATAAATCTTCGTAATCGTCCCCTGTGTCATCTGCCGGCTCAGCTCACGGGCCGATGCTTCATTTAAGGCAAAAAGGACAAGTCCCTCAACCGGCTGATCCAGACGATTGATGGGAGAAATGTACGTCTCGCGATTGTTCCCCTTTAAGTAATTACGCAGTTCCGTAACCGCATCTGCCTCAGTAATCCGGGCAGTTTCCACCGCAAGTCCGGCCGGTTTGTGAACCACGATAATGCTATTGTCTTCATATATAATAGTGCAGCGCATGAAAAATCTCCTCACATCGAATAATTATATCACGCTTTTTCCGAAATTGTGCTACAATACGCGGGATAGGAGGTACGCAGCATGAGTCTCAATGTAATCTTAACGCAGATGATTATCATTTTTCTTCTGATATCGATAGGAGCCGTTCTCTTTAAGCTCGGAATGCTTTCGGATGCCACGTCGAAGCAGCTCTCCGGTATCGTTGTTAACATTACAAACCCCGCAGTTCTCATCTGCTCCGCTATTACGGACGAGGAGAAGGAACCTCTCTCAAACCTGCTCATCGCCCTCATCGCCTTCACGATTATCTATGGCTTCCTGCTTGTCATGACCATGGTTGTGCCCCGCCTTCTGGGCGTCAAAAAACCGGAACGCTACTCCTACAAAATGCTTACCGTCTTCGGTAACGTCGGCTTTATCGGTATTCCGCTGGCCAGTGCGCTACTTGGCACGCAATCCCTTATCTATGTATCGGTCTGCAACCTGGTTTTTTCCTTCCTGCTCTATACCTACGCGGCAACCACGCTTGAGAAAACTGCAAAAGAGCAGCATGGAGAGGATTCATCTGTCCTCGCCAAAGGTGGCAAGCCCTGGTACTTAAAGCTCATAAATTCCGGCACCATATCCTGCGTACTCACCGTCATTCTTTATGTGGCCGATATCCGGGTACCCGTTGTTTTTGCCGACACTCTGAATTACTGCGGACGCTGCACCACCATGCTTTCCATGCTGGTACTCGGTGTTGTCGTTGCACAGATGGCTCCCAAGCAGCTCTTTACCCACTGGAAGCTTTACTTTTTTACCCTGATTCGTCAGGTCATTATTCCGATCCTGATCGTGCTCTGCTGTAAACCCTTTATAAAAAGCGAGATGCTGCTCGCCGTAATCGCCATAGAATATGCCGTTCCGGCTGCAAACACCCCGCTTATGTTCTCAAAACAACTCGGTGTCGATGAGACTACCATTGCACACGGCATTCTCATGACCACGCTCTTTTCTTTGGTAACAATTCCTCTTGTGTTTCTGTTCCTTTGACAGGCTCCGTTATTCGGCCGAGCCTCCTGCAAAGCTCGAAACCTGCACACGCACCTCTTCCGTACGCTCACTGAGGAAGGTTCTGCTCTGCTCCACCTGCTCCTTCCAGTAATCGTAGGACTGCGGAATTCCGCGATAGATAATGTTCAGTTGGATCGCCCAGCTGATTTCTTCGGCGGCTGCATCCCAGATGGGCAGCGTATTCTCCGGCGTAAACGTCGTATCCAAAAGCTCATTGAACCGCTCTGCAAACCGCTCCTTGAACGCCGCATTTTGGAACAGACACTGCATGAGCCGTGCAAATCTCGTGTTCGTTTTGGTAATTTTATAGAAATAATTCGAGGAAGGCGTAGAATTCCAGCCGTAACTCATATCCAAATCCACCAGCATGAAATGCCACTTGTGGTCCAGCGTGTCCACATCGTCCCCCGTGTACCGGTAAACACGCACGTTGTTACCGGGCCAGTCCGTATTGGCAAAAAACAATTCCGCACAGCACATATCAATCAAACTGTCAAAATCGATTGCTTCTTCCAGCTTTTTATATACCGCTTCGTCCGCAGCACTGTGATCCACGGCATAAGCAAGCAGTGCATTAAACGCATCCGCCTCTTCCTGTTCTCCGTCAACCACTTCGTAATTCACCTTTGTTTCAGAACCTAACGGGGACGGAACTTCCAGCACGGTAACCTTCTTTCGGTCTACCCCGTAATGATTCTCCACATATCGGTCATCCATCTTCTCGCGGGCATTGTAGGTGCCGAAGATGTGACCGTTTACGTACAGAATCACCGGCTGTCCGGCCTGCGTATCACAGTGCAGGTCCTTACAGATACGCTGTGCCACCAAATCTCGCATCATGGTGTACTCGGCATCATTACCGCCCGAACGAAGAATGACGGTTTTGAATTTGTCGATTGTATCCCCGGAAGCATCCGTATAGTCCTCGCCAAAAAGCGGATACTTTAGGTTTTTGGGATTGTATTCCTCAACGCCTTCTCCGTAGCTTTCATCATAATATAAACGCATGGATTTGTTGGAAAGACCCAGGGAACCGTTTCCGTGCATGGAAAGTTCAACTGCCGCAATTTCCTTAAGTTCTCCTCCCGGGGCATAGAAAAGAGCATCCGCTTTGATGTGTTCCTTTTCTTCATGAATCCTGCTCGCTGCCAGAGTCCAGATTCCGTTCTCCCCGGTAAATTCTTCCTCAGAGAGCCACAAATCAAAAATCGGGAGGCCGCTGGCTACTGCCTGGTCAAAATCCGAATAATCCCGGTATCCCTTTTCATCCAGATAAGCCTTCATCGTCTTAAATACCACTTCCTCCTTGGAAATGGGAGGCAATAGATCTACCGGAGGTTCCTCGGAAGGCTCCAAAGAAGGCGCTGCAGAGGGCGCTTCGGAGGGTGCAAAATCCACATAGACAACATCCGGAGACGGCGAAGCTTCCTCCGCCGTACCACAGCCAAAAAGCGATACTGCAAAAAGCAGTATCGCTGATGATATTACATATCCTGTTGCATGTCGGGAAAATCTGTGCATGAACAACTACTCCATTAGATATTCAAAAGTTCGCTGTAAACCTTTAAGGCACCGTCGGTGTCATGAGCCAGAACTTTCTTGGCCAGGACCTTACCGAGCTGAACACCTTCCTGATCAAAGCTGTTCACATTCCATACAAAGCCCTGGAACATAACCTTATTCTCGAAATGAGAAAGAAGTGCACCGAGTGCTTCCGGTGTAAGCTGTTCACCTATAATAATAGAAGAAGGACGATTTCCTTCAAAATTCTTGTTCATATTGTCGTCCTGCTTACCACAGGCAAAAGCGACAATCTGTGCTGCGACATTGGCGCAGAGTTTCTGCTGACTGGTGCTGCCCTGGATATCCACATCCATTCCGATCTGGCTGTTCTTAAAGCCGATGAACTGAAGCGGAATGATATCCGTTCCCTGATGCAGCAACTGGTAGAACGAATGCTGTCCGTTCGTACCCGGCTCGCCAAAAATAACAGGACCCGTTACGTAGCTTACCGGCTCACCAAAGCGGTTCACACTCTTGCCATTGCTCTCCATATCCATCTGCTGAAGATGAGCGGGGAATCTGGACAATGCCTGAGAATAGGGCAATACTGCAGTATCCGTATATCCAAGGAAGTTACGCTCGTAAACACCGATCAATGCATCCAGCATGGCCGGGTTCTTGAGAAGATCCGGATTCGTTGCAAGCTTGTCTTCCATAGCTGCGCCCTGTAAGAAGCGATCAAATACGGAAGGACCGAATGCAAGGGACAAAACTGCTCCGCCGACTGCGGAAGTAGAGGAGAAACGTCCTCCGATATAGTCATCCATAAAGAAAGCTGCAAGGTAATCGGAGCTCTGAGCAAGCGGGGAAGTCTGGCTGGTAACAGCGATCATATGCTTGCTTGCATCGAGGCCTGCCTTCTTTAATGCTTCCTTTACAAAGGATTCATTTGTAAGGGTTTCCAAGGTCGTTCCGGACTTACTTACCAGAATGAACAGGGAATGAGCAACATCGATGGAATTCAGAACGGCTCCTGCATCGTCGGGATCCACGTTGGAAATGAAGCGGGCTTCCATCTTGAAGCAGTCATTCTTTTTGGCCCAGTTCTCAAGTGCAAGATACATTGCTCTGGGGCCCAAATCAGAACCGCCGATACCGATTTGAACGACCGTTGTAAATTTCTCGCCGGCTGCATTGGTAATCTTACCCTCATGTACCTTAGTGGCAAATTCCGCAATGCTCTTCTGCACACCCGTGTAGAATTCACGCTTGTCCACGCCGTCTGCCATGACCGGATCGCCGAGCTGACCGCGGGTTAACTGATGCAGAACGAGACGCTGCTCGCCGGTGTTGATTACGGCACCACTGTAAAGCTCCTTAAACTTGTCGGTAAGCTGTGCCTCCTCAGCCAGGGAAACCAGAACCTTCAGCGTGCTGTCATCCACTGCCTTGGCTGCGTAATTGTAGGTAAGCCCCGCTGCCATCGGAACGGAGTACTTGCGTACACGCTCAGCACCTGCCTCGCCGGCCATTGCTTCCGTCAAATCAACCACATCAAGATTGAATAAATCATCGTATGCTTTTAACGTATCAAAATTATTCCATGAAACCATATTCCACCTCCGTTTGTGCCTTATGACACACGGGTTAATTATAATGGATTCATTTTTTCATTTCAATTACTTATATGCCCTATTCAGTGCGGTTTTGAACGCTAATCTGTCAAAAGGTCTTCTGTAAAGAAGATTGCTGACGAGATATTGAACAAAAATGCCTGCCAGCACCAGGACATAGCCCAATACGATATAGAACAGCATGGAACCACCCTGTAAGAAGCTCAGATTTCCGAGGCGATCGCTCATACTCAGGGTTCCAACAAGCAGTACGGTGAATCCAATCGTGCTCACAATAAAGAATTTATAGCAAATTGCCATGTAAAGACTGAACACAAACGAGAACACTGCAAGCAGGATCAGTCTCACCATATAATATTCCGTCATACCTTCCTGCTGATACCCCGGTACCAGTGCCACACAGACTAACTGGAAAATAACAATGACGGTATAAATTCCGACCTGCATCACACCGGAAAACAGACACGGTATATCGGACTGCCACTTTTTACTCTTGGGGCTCGCCTGTACCATTCCGGTAATTGAAACGGTTACAAGAAGCTGAAATATATAGTCCGCAATGATCATCATATACACGCCGGAGAACGTAATGATACCGCGTCCCGAATCCATGGAAGGGGAGACTATATCAACGACCAGCATGGCCAGGCCCAAAACAAACATAATAACTCCGCAGCTAACCAGCTGTTTATAATTTAGTCCGTATTTGCATGCCACTAAAGCTTTTTTAAGTTCTTTCATACTCACATCTCCAAACTGTTATTATCATAAAATCCGGTAATAAACCCGGCAAAAGACTTCTTCAAACAAAATGCACTTCCGAATACCGCCAGGGCAATTGCAGGCAAAAGACAAAGTACTTTGACTATGCCAAACTCTTCGATCGAAAAGACATATCGCTGCAGGGCCAGGCCGGCTGCCAGTACAACCGCTTCTCCGTAAGCGGCAAAAATCGAGCCCTGAATTCCTCCGACAAACTTACGGGACAGCCAAAGTGTCAAAGAGAAAATGCCTGTGCTGTAGCAGGAAGATGCTACGGCAAAGCCCAGCTCCCAAAGCGAAAAGCCGTCCGTAAGCAGAAGGAGCGAAATCACATAAGAAACCACTCCAATTGCCCAAATGGCAATATTGTGATAGGCCAAATTGGCCTTGAGAGCACGACGGATCAACCCGTTCCCGCGTAGTGATGACCGAATAAAATTCATCTTGTGCTGTTCCTTTCCGGCAATCCCTCCGAAAATGTACGTATCGCAAAATAGTGCAATGACGCAATAGGCACTCAATGCGAAAATACTTCCGATTCCGGGTATCAGGCAGGCCATTCCCATCAGTAATAGGACAAAAATCACATAAAGAATACGCAACAACACCGGTGTAAATAATCTGTTTATCTTAATCACGTTAAGCCTCCTACTGCACTCTGGAAAAATGCTTCATGACCGCTACGGAAATCTGGAACAGGGACGGGGTTTCCGTCGTAATATCCATTCCGGCAAGCTTGTCCAGTTCCGTAGAAAGGCAGATGCCTTCAAAGCCGTATTTGGAAGAGGTGCAGGTGTAAAGAATCTTGGAAGCTTTTGTAAGATCCGCAACCTCGCCCTTAACAAGTATGTACTTCTCCTTTAAGTCCTCCACAAAACCGGCCTCCACGATGCGGCCCTGTTCCATAATAATGGCGTAATCCGTAATCGATTCCATATCCGATATGTTATGTGTGGAGAAGAATACGCTTCTGTCTTCCTTCTCACCCAGGTATTCACGAATCAATTCGCACAGCTTGTCTCGCATAAGCGGATCCAGAGGAGAAGCAGGTTCATCCATAATAAGCAGGTCCGTATCGCGGGCAAGTACACCGGACAGAATCAGCTTCGTCTTGGTACCGTCAGACAGCTCGGATACTTTTTTGCCTGTAGCGTAGGAACCGTTTGAAGAAATGGCAAGCTCGTGGTAGTATCCCTTAAACTTCTCTTCGGAAAAATTGTCAAACATCAGCTCGCTCAGCTCTACAATCTGGCCCACCGTCCAATGGGGCAGGTAGTAATTGTCCGTTCCGGTGTAACCGATTCTTTCCTTCACAATCGGATTCGACTCGCGTTCCCGATCACTGTACTCACCGAAGTACCGAAGCTCGCCCTTATAATCCAGGCGAATGCCGGCCAGAATGTTGAGAAGGGTTGTCTTACCTGCACCGTTCTCTCCGATCAGAGCCGTGGCAAAGCCCTGCGGAATCTCCAGATTTTCTATATTTAAAGTAAAGTCTTTATACTTTTTGACAATATTTCGACCTTCTATTACTTTCTTAATTTCCATAATCACTCTAACTCCTTAGTTTTTAATAATGTAGTAAGTGTTTCTACAAGTTCCTCATCGCTGATGTCTGACATCTCGGCGAATCGGATGGCCTCCATCAATGCTTCCTCAATCTTACGCATGTGCTGTTCTTTCAGCATCTCCGCATCGCCGGCATTTACAATGAAGCCCTTGCCCTGCACCGCAATGACCAGGCCTTCGCTCTCGAGTTGCTCATATGCCTTCATTGTAGTGATTACGCTGATCTTCAAATCCCGTGCCAGCTCGCGAATGGATGGAAGATATTCACCGTTATGCAGCTTGCCTGCCATGATGTCACCGCGAAACGCGTCCGCTACCTGCTGATAAATCGGTACGCCTGATGTTTGTGATATCTTCATAATAATCCCCGCATTTCGCAATCCGGTATATTTAGCCCTTCACTGTATTACAGCGAAACTGCTACGGATTGCGACACAAAGTGTCGCGTGAAAAATGCCTGCATTTTTCACACTACACCTCCGTGTTACAACTGTTTATGTGTTATATATACAGCAATAACAGATGCTTGTCAACACATAATTAGCAAAAAATTACTTCTTACCCCTTCAAAACTTACCTGTTAGCCAAATCCTCTTTTCAAAAAATACTGTCCCCGCTATAATGCAAGCATACGATACCGGTAACAAAACGTTGAGTTTACAAACCCTAGAGTAGAAAAATGAAAATCAAAATTGAAATCGAACCAACAATTGAAGAATTGGAAGTGACACTTCGGTGTAACGTGCTGGACGATTCCGTAACAAACCTCCAGCGTATGCTTTCCGAGTTTTCCCTGCAAAAAAGCAGGATTACATTCCGGCAAGGCGATTCCGAGTATTACTTCCCCGTCGAAAAAGTCCTCTTTTTCGAAACGAACGAAAACGGTATAACGGCGCACACGGAAAACGATGAGTTCACGGTGGATTACAAGCTGTACGAGCTGGAAGAGCTTCTTCCCTCCTACTTCATGCGCATCGCCAAGTCAACCATATTGAATACGAGAAAGGTTTACAGCATCACAAGAAACCTGACCGCATCCAGCAAAATTGAATTTGACGGCAGTCACAAGATTGTTTACGTTTCCAGAAACTATTACAAAGCACTTATTAACCAGTTAAATTCCAACAGATTCAATAATCAGTAGTATTGATTAGAAAGGAACAATATGAGTAAGAAAAAATTAATCGCAGGTATTTCATTTTTACTTATCGCAGCACTCATCGTTTTGAACAGCATGAATGTCCTGGGCGACCTCAATGTGTGGACCATTGTCATCAGCTGCATCTTAATTCCGATTTTCATAGAAGCAGTTGTTAAGCTCCGCTTCGCCGGTATCTTCTTCCCCATGGCCATTGAAGTGATCCTCTTTGACAAGGAACTCGGGCTCGAAGCCTTCACTCCCTGGCCGGTACTCCTCATAGCCCTCTTCCTCTCCATCGGTTTCCACTTGATTTTTGGCTCCCTCATCAAGCGGCACAGACACAATGGATGCAACCAAAACGGCTGGAACTGGAATTGGAATTTCACGGACGGTCATCAACAGCAGCAGGAATACACGCAATACGGGCAGGGCGAGCAGTGCGTAACCGACGCCGGCTACTATGAAGAAAAGGGTGGAGAAGGCTACTTCATGGACAGCGGAAGCTTCACAAGCAAAACCCGATATGTGAACTCGGCCGATTTCTCACGTGGCGACGTCAATATGGACTTCTCCAACATTACGATTTACCTGGACAAAGCACAGGTTCCGAGCGGCAACTGCTGCCTCAACATCCAAGCGGATTTCTCGACCGTAACCATTTATGTTCCCTCTAACTGGACGGTCAGAACCATGATGTCCAACGATTTCTCCGCCATCAACGGCATCCGCGATGGTGAAATCATCGAAAACTCCATCGTTACGCTGACCCTCACCGGCAACGCCGATTTCTCCACATTAAATGTGAAGCGGCTTTAATAAAAAACACAGAAAAAAGAAGAGTGCGTGAAAAACAAGTTTTTCCGCGCTCTTCTTTCTTCTTTTTACCACTGTTTATGTCGTTGCGTCCTTATTCATTGCTGTCTTCTGTCCGCTCACTGATGATGTAGCGGGGTCTTGCTTTTACTTCCATGTAAATCTTGCCGATGTATTCGCCCAGCACACCGAGAAAAATCATCTGCACTCCACAGACGAAACAGATAATCGCCGTCATGCTGGCCCATCCGTCCACCGTCTTTCCAAGAATCTGCATGATAATCGCCCAAATCACACCGATGAAACTGATACAGGCTACAAAGCCGCCAAAACCCGTAATGATACGGATCGGCTTAATACTCAGACTGGTGATACCGTCAATTGCAAGAGACAGCATCTTCGACAAAGGATAGTGTGACTTACCCGCGATTCTCTCGTGTCTTTCATAATACACACAGGTGCTCTTGAAGCCGACCAGCGGAATCATGCCTCGTAAAAACAGATTTACTTCCCTAAATTCCGCAAATTCCTTCAAAACTCTGGAAGAAATCAGGCGGTAATCCGCATGATTGTAAACAACTTCAACACCCATTCTGTTCAAAAGCTTGTAAAAGCACTGCGCCGTTGTACGCTTGAAAAAGCTGTCCGTCGTACGCTTATTCCGCACACCATAGACCACTTCCGCACCCTCTCGGTACGCATCGACCATTGCCTCCATCGCCGCAATATCATCCTGGCCGTCTGCATCAATGGAAATTGTGATGTCGCATTTCTCTTTGGCCTCCATGAGACCGGCAAGCACCGCATTCTGATGCCCACGGTTCCGGCTCTGACAAATGCCGACATAATGGGAATCCCGGGCGGCAAGTTCTTTGATAATCTCCCAGGTTCTGTCCTTGCTGCCATCATTTACAAACATGACACGGCTGTCAGGTGCGATTTTGTTTTTGGCAATCAGGTCCGTAAGCTCCGCCAAAAACATCTCGGATGTGAGCGGAAGGACTTCCTCTTCGTTATAACAGGGAATCACCATATATAATCTCGGTAACATATCTCCTCCTAAGTCGCATGATGCAACATCGCATAGTAAAAATATATAAAATATGATAGCATACAAATATACTTATTTCGAGGTGAAAAAGCAACGTGAAAAAACTAATGTTACTGGGCGGGCTTCGTTATCTGATTCCCGTCATTGAAGCAGCTCACAAGCTGGGTTACTGCGTAATTACCTGTGACTATCTTCCTGACAATATTGCACATAAATACTCTGACGAATATGTCAACATCAGTATTCTTGATAAAGATGCCGTTCTGGCTGCCGCCAAAGAGCATTCCATCGACGGTATCCTTTCTTTTGCCGTAGATCCCGGCGTTGTTACTGCCGCGTATGTTGCGGACCGTCTGGGACTGCCTGCTCCGGGTCCTTATGAATCCGTCTGCATCCTGCAAAACAAAGGCCTGTTTCGGAAGTTTCTTACGGACAACGGCTTCCGCGTTCCCACTGCACGCAGCTATCATGATATCGATACGGCCTGTGCGGAGGCTTCTTTGTTCCACTGGCCGGTCATCGTAAAGCCGACCGATTCTGCCGGAAGTAAGGGAGTAACCAAGGTAACTTCCGAGGATTCCCTTCGAGACAGCATTGCCTATGCACTTTCCTTTTCACATTGTGATGAATTTATCATCGAGGATTTCATCGAGAAGAAGGGGTGCTCTTCCGACACGGATTCCTTCTCCGTAGATGGTTCTCTTAAGGTTCTGACCTTCAACGCTCAACGTTTTGACGAAGCGGCTGCGAATCCTTATACGCCTGCTGCCTACACCTGGCCTTCAACATTTTCTTCCGAAAGTATAGAGGAACTGACCGTTGAATTGAACCGGTTGCTTTCCCTGTTACACATGGGTACTTCTATCTACAATATTGAAACCAGAGAGGATGCCGAGGGACATCCGTACATCATGGAAGTCAGTCCTCGCGGTGGCGGAAATCGCCTGGCTGAGGTGGTCCGCTATGCAACCGGTGTTGATATGATCACTGCCGTTGTCAAAGCTGCCGTCGGCGATCCGATGGACGAAATTGCGTCCGCACCTTACAACGGCCATTGGGCCGAAATCATTCTCCACGCCGAGGCAGACGGCCTGTTCGACCGGCTGTGGATTCACGACGACCTCAAGGAAAAGGTTGTGGAAACCGATCTGTGGATTCATTCCGGTGACGCGGTTCACGGATTCTCTGCCGCCAATGAAGCCATCGGTACTTTGGTTTTACGATTTGACACCAAAGACCACATGGAACAGGTTATGAGCGACATTCCCAAATATGTAAAAGTACTGCTCAAATAGTTTGTCGTTACTATTCTGTTATACCTAAATACTTCTTCTGCTCTTTTGTGAGCACATCTATCTTTTTGCCCAGGAATTCAAGCTTTCTGCGAGCCACATCCTTGTCGACTTCCTTCGGAACATCGATGAGAATCTGACCAAGCTTGCCCTGGTGCTCAACCAGGTACCGGGCAGAAAGTGCCTGAATGGCAAAGCTCATGTCCATAATTTCTGCGGGGTGACCGTCTCCGGCTGCCAGATTCACAAGGCGTCCTTCTGCAAGGACAAAAATGGTCTGGCCGGTCGGAAGCTTATAACCCATGATATTCTTACGTGCTTCATAACTGCTGTCAGCCATCTTTCTAAGTCCGGCCATATCAATCTCACAATCAAAATGTCCGGCATTGCAAAGGATTGCACCATCCTTCATAACTTTCATATCTTCGGTCGTAATAACCTGATCGCAACCCGTAACGGTAACAAAGAAATCACCGACCTGTGCGGCCTCGTGCATGGGCATTACGTCAAAACCATCCATAACTGCTTCAATTGCCTTAATCGGATCCACCTCGGTTACGATTACACGGGCACCCAGACCCTTGGCACGCATAGCGGTTCCCTTACCACACCAGCCATAGCCTGCAACAACTACTCTTTTGCCTGCTACAATCAGATTGGTGGTACGGTTGATGCCGTCCCAAACCGACTGGCCGGTACCGTAACGATTGTCAAAAAGATGCTTGCAATCCGCATTGTTAACCTTTACCATGGGGAACTTAAGCTCCCCGTTTCTTGCCATATTCTCAAGGCGCAGAATACCTGTCGTCGTCTCCTCGCAACCGCCGATTACATTCGGAATCAGGTCCGTAAACTCGGTATGCATCATGTGTACCAAATCGCCGCCGTCATCGATGATAACATTCGGGCCGGGCTTCAAAACGGCACGGATATGCGAATCATACTCCTCCGGAGTGCTGTTATACCAGGCATGAACTTCCAGACCTGCCTTTACGAGCGCTGCTGCCACATCATCCTGCGTACTCAACGGATTGGAGCCTGTAACATACATCTCCGCTCCACCGGCAGCAAGCACCTTGCACAGATAAGCCGTCTTGGCTTCCAAATGCACGCTTAAGGCTATTTTTTTGCCTTTAAAGGGCTGCGTCTTTGAAAATTCTTCTTCCAAAGTACGCAAAAGAGGACAATTTCTCTTTACCCAGTCAATTTTGTGTTCGCCACTCTCGAAAAGTGACAGATCTCTGATTTCACTAGCCATTGTTCTTCTCCTATCTTTATGAATGAATCAGGTCGACCCGATTCCTCGAATCGCCGTTAATGAAAGCCTTTATATTGAGGCACGTTTCCGAAACAAGTCGGGTTCTCGCCTCCACACTGCCCCATGCCATATGCGGGGTAATCAACAACTTATTGGAATCCTGAACCTGCATCAACGGATTCGAAAGAGCAATCGGCTCACCTTCCACCACATCAAGTCCCGCTGCCGCGATTTCATCATGCATAAGGGCACTCGCCAAAGCGGCATTGTCCACGACACCGCCCCTCGCCACATTTATTAGAATCGCCGACTTCTTCATCCTGCGAAGTGCCGTTTCATCGAACAGGTGGTTCGTCCGCTCATTTAGCGGGCAGTGTATAGAAATGACATCGCTGTCAGAAAGTAATCTTTCAAAATCAACCTGCTCATAGGTTTCATCCGCATGCTTACCGGTCGTGGAATAATAAACAACCTTAAAGCCCAAAGCAGAAACAGCCTGTGCCACCGAGCGGCCGATATTTCCAAGGCCTACGATGCCCCAGGTAAGTGCCGTCGCCTCATGAAAGACCTCGTCAAAACAGGCAAAATACGGTTGGGCCGAGTACGCACCCTTTTTCACATAGTCATCATAATGCCTGAGATGCTCTGCCAAATAGAAATACAGTGCCAGGGTATGTTGCGCTACGGATTTCGTGGAATACCCGCTGACATTGGCCACTGCAATGCCATGTGCCCGACAATACGCAATGTCAATATTGTCATAACCGGTCGCGAACTCGCATATCATGCGCAGTTTCGAAGCCCGGCCAAGCACACTCGCATCCAGCCGTGATTTGTTCATAATCACAATCTCGGCATCCCGGATCCGCTCTCCGATCTGCTCATAGCTCGTATTATCGTATTCCGTCACCTCTCCAAATTTGGAAAAAGGCGTCGTATCAATATCCATTCCTACGATGGCACGTTCCAGAACAACTATCTTCATGGGAATGCTCTCTTTCTTTTTTTCAAAACAAAATTAGTGTAGCAAATAACCTTGTTTTTCGCAACGAATTAACATAGAATCGTAACGTGAATTCTTTTTACAGAAAGGCATTCTTATGAAGAAAATTGTTCTCACCGGTGGCGGTACAGCCGGCCATGTAACCCCCAATCTCGCGCTGATTCCGAAGCTTCGTGAACTCGGCTACGAGATTCATTATATCGGTTCCTACGACGGCATCGAGAAACGTTTGGTGGAATCCTACGACATCCCGTATTACGGCATTTCCACCGGCAAGCTGCGTCGCTATTTCGACATCAAGAATTTTACGGACCCCTTCCGTGTCATAAAAGGCTTTGGCGAGGCCAAAAAGCATCTCAAAGAGATTCAGCCTGACATCATCTTCTCAAAGGGCGGCTATGTTTCCGTTCCGGTTGTACGTGCAGCTGCCTCCATGAAGATTCCCTGCATCATCCACGAATCCGATATGACTCCCGGTCTTGCCAATAAACTCTGCATTCCGGTAGCCACGAAAGTATGCTGCAACTTCCCCGAAACGCTCAGCACTCTCCCTGCTGAAAAGGCAGTTCTCTCCGGTTCTCCGATTCGTGCCGAGCTTAAAAGCGGTAGTCGCGATACCGGCATGCTGCTCTGCGGTTTCCACGAAAACAAGCCCGTCGTAATGGTTATTGGCGGAAGTCTGGGTGCGCTCCATGTAAATACCGCCGTTCGCGAAGCTCTTCCCGAGCTCTTAAAAGATTTCTATGTTGTCCATGTCTGCGGCAAGGGCAAGATGGACGAAAGCCTCAAGGATTTGTCCGATTACAGACAGTTTGAATATGTTACGGATGACCTAAAGCATCTTTTTGCCATGGCCGATGTCGTTATTTCCAGAGCCGGTGCCAATGCCATCTGCGAGCTGCTCTCCCTGCGTAAGCCCAATCTCTTAATTCCCCTGGGCCTGCAGGCCAGTCGAGGCGACCAGATTCTGAATGCACGTTCCTTCGAAGCACAGGGATACAGTATGTTGCTCATGGAAGAAGATATCAAAGACGACGTCCTCCCCAATATGGTACGCGAGCTTTACTGCAACCGCCAGCAATACATTGATGCCATGTCTCAGGGAACCATTGCCGACCCGATTATGACCATCACAAACCTGATTGAAGAATATTGCAAGCACGAATAAAATTTGTTTATAGAGTTTTCATAACATCTGTCAGGCTTCGCCCGACAGATGATTAGCAGTCGCCAAATGTCCACTCGCGCAAGCGCGGTGTCCACTTGGCTCGTTGCCATAACAAAAAAGTGCTACGGTCACCTCACATGGCCGAAGCACTTTTTATTGTGCCTGACATTACTGTCGTATTAATCACGTCCGAAAATGTCTCTTGTATATACTCTTTCGGAAACATCATCCAAAGCCTTGTCGTAACGGTTCGCTACAATAACCCGACTCATCTTCTTGAATCGCTCCAGATTATTAACTACTTCACATCCGAAGAAGGTTGAACCGTCTGCCAACAGCGGTTCGTACACGATTACGGTAGCGCCCTTGGCACGAATTCGTTTCATAACGCCCTGGATGGAACTGAAACGGAAATTGTCGGATTGTGACTTCATGGTGAGACGGTAGATGCCTATCACTACCTCTCGCTCCATCTCTTGAGCGTATTCATTTTGTGTACTATAGCTGTACGCTCCGGCCATCTCCAAAATGCGATCCGCAATGAAATCCTTACGGGTGCTGTTACTGGAGACAATCGAAGCAATCAGATTCTCAGGGACATCCGCATAATTGGCCAGGAGTTGCTTGGTATCCTTCGGGAGACAATAGCCGCCATATCCGAAAGAAGGATTATTGTAATGAGCTCCGATTCGGGGATCCAGGCTGACTCCGGCAATTATATCAGCCGTATTCAGTCCCTTAATCTCTGCATAAGTATCCAGTTCATTAAAGAAGCTGACGCGAAGTGCAAGATATGTATTGGCGAAAAGCTTCACTGCTTCGGCTTCCGTAAATCCCATATAAAGAACATCGATGTTCTCTTTTAAGGCTGCCTCCGTTAGTAAACCGGCAAAAGTCTCAGCTGCCTTTTTGCTTTCTGTATCCTCTTTATCAAAACTGACAATAATTCTGGAAGGATATAAGTTGTCGTATAAAGCCTTGGACTCGCGAAGGAACTCCGGGCTGAACATAATGTGCTTACTGCCGGTCCGGGCTCTGACACCTTCCGTGAATCCAACGGGAATCGTTGATTTGATAACCATGACAGCGTTCGGGTTATTCTTGATAACCAGGTCAATAACCGCTTCGACCATCCTTGTATCAAAAAAGTTCTTCTGCGGATCGTAATTCGTCGGTGTTGCAATAATGACAAAATCAGCTTGGGCATATGCCGTTTCCGCATCCAATGTGGCCGTTAAATCCAAATCCTTTTGGGACAGATATTCAATTAATTCCTTATCCTGAATCGGGCTGATACGTTTATTCAACATATCCACTTTCTCAGGGACAACATCTACTACTGTAACCTTCTGATGCTGACTCAGCAAAACCGCCAGGGACAAACCTACGTATCCGGCGCCTGCAACCACAATATTGTATTTATGTTCCATAGAAATCCCCGCATTTCGCAATCCGGTATATTTAGCCCTTCACTGCATTGCAGCGAAGCTGCTACGGATTGCGACACAAAGTGTCGCGTGAAAAATGCCTGCATTTTTCACACTAATTCTCCAAATTACTGTTCTACGCGAAGGCTTTCACATACAGCCTTTAAGTCCTCTGCAGGTACTTCCTTCGGATCCCAAAGGATAGACTGTCCGTCATCCACATATCGCGGAATAAGGTGCAGATGGAAATGAAATACGCTCTGGCCCGCACAGGGTTTATTATTCTGTACTAAATTGAAGCCGTCGCAATGTAAGGTTTCCGTCATGGAAATAGCCAGCTTACGTGCCAGTTTCATGGCTGCTGCCGCTGTCTCCTCGTCAATCTCATAAAGATCGGCAAAATGCTCTTTCGGAAGAATCAGAGCATGGCCTTTGGTAGCAGGTGCTGCATCCAGAATTACCTTAAACTGCTCGTCTTCATAAATAGAATTGGTAGGGATAATACCATTCGCAAGTTTACAAAAAATGCAATCGTCTTTCATTTCTCAGCTCTCCTAACTGTTGATTTCAAAAATGAATAACTGATCAAGGACACGGAACAGCTTGTGATCGCCCTTCATCGTCATATCACCACTCATAAAGCCTCTTTGGAAGGTCATTCGACCTGCAAGAATTTCTTCAAATGCGGATGCTTCCATCTGCATCTCGACATCTGCTTTCTCCATAATGGAATAAATGCATTCCAGACTCTTGCCATCCGTCTTTATAATAAGCGGCATATTCTTGCCCTTAATCACGACTTTATAGGTAGCATGTACTCCGGGCTGCGGCTGAAATGCAGCCTTCAGTTCGCTTAAATACTCACTGCGTTCGTCATGCCCCCTGCTTTCAAGCATATCCGTAAACAGGTCCGAAAGTTCCTGAATATCTTCCTTCTGCTTCTGTACAAAATGGTCATCGGAAGCATATTCGGAAAGCTGTTCTGTCTCCTGCGGTGTATATTCAATATTTGTGGTAAAGGAAACCTTCTGTTTCACGGCCTGATTACTTGCCGGGAAGCTGAGCAGTTTCTGGTTTATGGTACGATACAGGTTCTCTGCCTTCTTCTCAATAATCCGTGTATATTCGGAATTCATCTCTATCATGGTAATGTCCGGAACATATCCGCAGATACCGCTGCAGGGAAGACCTCCCAGGATTTCCCAGGCTACCGATAAATTCAGCTTACCTTCACGTTCCCCGTAGGTCGTCGACATGACTACAGGGCACATATACAGATGACTGATTACTTCCTTGTCGCCATAAAGCCAGCATGCATCCAGGAATTGCTGCATGGGACCACCGATACCATACCATTCCACTGTGGTCGCCAAAATGACTCCGTCCGCATCCTTTAAGGTCTGAGGAAGCGATGTAACAGAATTCTTAAGTTCTGCCAAATCGTATCGCTCCACCTTAACATTCAGTTCATTCAGTATATCCGCCATCTTCTCAATGACATAACTGGTTGGATCCCCGATTAATCCACGACCGCCATAATAAATATTAATCTTCATCCCTTTGACCTGCCTTTAAGCTTTTTAATACCCTCAATCATAAAAGAAAGTACCAGACCCACGACTAATCCTCCTACGTGAGCCGCATTGTCTACTGCTATCGATGTGAAGCCGCAATACAGGGAGTATCCCAGCATAAACGTAAACCGGACAATCATGCCGCGTTGCTTAGACGGATTCAGAAGCATGAGGACCAAAAGTACTCCGGCCATTCCGAAATATGCTCCGGATGCACCAATGGAAGTAATCAGCTCCCGCTTCATGTATGCATAAACTACGGAAGCAGCCCCGCCTCCCAGTCCGGCCAGAATATAGTAGAGAAAAGTCCGAACGTGTCCTATATCATTCTCTATCACATCCATCACAACATAAAGCATAATCAAATTGCTGCTTAAATGCTGTAGATCCGCATGCATGAATATAGCCGTAAAAAACCGATAATACTCATGATTGCCAAACACATCGTACCAGTTCAGATTGAGTTTATTATACAACACCTCGCCACGGAATGCATAGACGATAAAAAGCAGGACATTCATAATAACGATGATAATCGTCACAAAAGGAATCTTTCTTTTGGGCGCTATAATATCCGGCTCCTCCCTCGATTCTGACACAAGTGTCATTTCTTTCCGAATTTCTTCCTGCTGCGCAAAAACCTGCTCAATTCCGGCCCGAACCCCGTAAAACTCTTCTCTATGTCCCTCGGGAATCAAAAAACGTTTCTGAGAAGGCACAAAAATCCAAGTGTTGGGTCTGCCCTCTATATAGCCTGCATTTCGATCCGCTTCCTCCGTAACAAGTACGGTAATCATATGAATATCCTGCTTGCAGGTCTTCGACAAAAACTCCTGTCCCGTCTTATAAATGAAATCCATATCTTCTTCCAAAATGGCACTGCTTCTCTCGTCAAAGAAGACAAATTGTATCGCATTTACCGCCTGCATTTCAGGCCTGCAATACATGCAGATTTCCGGCAAAGTCGTCTCGATTTTCTGATATCCGTTTTTTAAAAAATAGTAGTCCATTAAATCTTTCATAAAAGAAAGCGTATCATTTTACCGGCTTTTATGTCAATGCTTTCAGAAGCCCGAAAATGCCCAATATAAGCAACAAAATCAGAAAAACGGTCACTCTTCCGGGAACCGTGAATAATTTTAAGAGGCTTCCTCCCAGAAGGAGAATCACACACACTATCACAACAATCCCCGAATACTTTTTAATATATTTTTTGTCCGGCAGAAAGTCTCGTTTCCTTTCCACCTTATGGGGTGATTCTGCTCTCTTTTGGGCCATGCCCTGCGCGATTGCATCCGCAATCCGCTTACCGATACGCTCCCGGATCAGTTCATCCCGTTCAAGGTACACCTGTGCCTTCAGCTCCTCAATCAACTCCCGATTCTCTATGTCCACGGAGCAGGCATGATAAAAATGATAGAAGAGCAGCACCGCCTTGTCTTCCTTGGGCCTGTAATTCGTAAGAAAGAATCCTGCCAGCTCTTTCATCCCTTCCGCAAAGGGCACCTCATATTCCTCATTGAAAATCAGTCCGAAGGTCTTCCTGCTCTTATGAAAAAAGACATATGCGGGCTCCAGGATGATGTGCTCCCCTTCCAGAATATGTTCCGCAGCATTCTGGGTAATCTGCAGGAGTGCCAAAAACAACTCCCGCCATTCCTCATAGGTGTATCTTGAAAAATCAGTTTCCGTCAGCGGCCGATATCCGTGCACATCATAAAAAATCCTGTCCCGATCCTGATAAGGAGTAACGGTGGCTTTCAAAAAACCCTCCACCGTCCCTGCCTCGATCTGATGAAACAGGTGGGGATGTGCAATCTTCGAAACGCAGATAAAGGACAGCTGATGTCTGTTCTGAAATTCCACCGGAACCAGTCGCAATTCACACCAGCCTAACTTCGTATCCATACAAGCCTTCCTCCTTCCGCCCTGTTTATACACAGGCTAAAATCCCGGCGGCCGACATGCAGGGTTACATAGACCGCTTCTGTCCCCACTACTCTGTCGCAGGTCACTTCCCGGCCCGCCACACGGCTCACTACCGAATCAACCCGTCCCACATAATCCGCCGGCCGCTCCAAGCCCTGATCGAACGCGTACGCATACAAAGCAGCCTTCTGATAAAGCCGGATTGGAAAGAAAAACAGGGAAAAGGCCAAAAGAAGAATGACCGGTAATAAAAAAGCGGTTTCAATGGTCATAGAACCGCGATTCATTGTTTTTGTATACATTGACTGCACTCCTTTAAGCCTGCTGCCTCCTGAAGACGAATCGCATACACCGCCCGTCGTAGGGCAGGACAATCCGTGTCCTTGTGCCAGGCGGTTCCGTAATCCGTGTAATAGGCCAGCGGCAGAAAACTGTCACCGTCACACACGGAACAGGCATGATATCGTTTCCGCTCAAGGTTTCGCTTGAAATCCATGAGATAGGACAGACCGACATGAACCTTTCGGTTCAGATAAGCACACTTCCTGTCGCTGTGATAGACGGATTCATACGGGGTGAGATAAACCCATTCCTCCTCACTCACGGAGAAAGGAATCAGGCAGAACTGCTCGCTCCCCAGGGATACATAGGTATCACTCACAACGCCGCAATTATACGTCTCTATGGCATTTTGTATCCCTTCGTTAATTGCGTAAAGCGGTATATTCATCCCCACAATGAACGTAACCAGAAGCGGAATCAAAAGAGCCAGTTCCACCGTAATGCTTCCCCGATTATCCGGCCGCAGTGGTGAAACCGAAGACGTCCTTAATCCCCCAATCTTTTTCTTCCAAAGATGCTGTCGGATATCGCCGAATATCCTAAGCAAGAAATGACTGTATAGATATGATTTTAGATATGCCCGATTTGTACCACTTTTATTTTTTACCCTCTGTAAGTCAGAAAAACACCCTGAAGTGATTAAGAACATCTTCCGTTTCACCACCTTTCCCTCGAAATATCGTATAACACACAAAATTCAAATCCGGCCCTGTGAAGCCTGCCTTTCATGGAAAGCCAAAGTCCTTCCTCCTGCTTAAGTACGGTAATACTCTCTATTACCGTTTCGGGCTGGTTCAAAAGCACGGTCTCCCGAATTTCCTGCTTAAGCACTTCCTCGGAAGCTTCTCCGATTGCCACGACACTCCTGCAGGCAGCACCGAACGCACTCTGCGCTCTCACATAATTGTACTTAAGCCCTGCTGCCATCGTAGTGAGCAGGAATACCGAAACCGCCATCGTGATTAAAAGCAGATAAAAGACACAAAGGCTTCCCCTGTTATTCTTCATCAGAACTCCACTAACTGAGCATATAAATCGTCAAACACCGTATTAATGAGCGCTGTGATTTTTTCGCGAAAAATCACAACGATTCCCACAAACACGACCAAAAGCAGTATCACCTCAATCGTAGAAATACCACGATTGTCATGATGGAAATTAGATTTTCTCACTCTGTTACCTCCTAGTAATCAATAAACTGTGCAAAAGCCGGTACCATCAGAAAAAGCAAAATCACAAACAGGTAAAGTACAGTCGGAAACAAAAGCTTTGTCTCATTCCGAAGCCCCTTCCGTCGTAAGTCCGACAGTCTGATACTGAGCCCCTGCTCCACTTCCTGAGACAGCAGCTCCGTAAGCGCCTCATTTCCCTGATTCATGTTTTGAATGAGCAGCATGGACAGATGCCTAAACTCCGCAGTCCCACATCGCTCTCCGAGTTCCGTATATGCATTCACTTCCGAAATCCCGTAACCAAGCTTCCGGTTACAAAGTACGATTTCCTCGTATGCATATCTCTTCCGGGCTGTCCCTTCGTATTCCGTAACAATCTCCTTTATGGCACTGCGAACCGTAAGTCCGGCACATTGCAGCAGCGTCAGTTTCTCAACAATACTGACAAAGTCCTCCGTAATCTCGTTCTCGCGCTCCCGTCCGTACTGATACAGATTCAGTTCTCCCACTTCGTAATAGAGGAACGC
Source organism: Lachnospiraceae bacterium (assembly GCA_045617725.1). GTDB lineage: Bacteria > Bacillota > Clostridia > Lachnospirales > Lachnospiraceae > JAZLJD01. Next base: position 39,279 of record JAZLJD010000029.1, on the reverse strand, counting down.
CAAAAGCAATATGGAAAAAAGCAAAATCAACACCGTTCCCAAAGCCTGCACCTTAATCGCTTTCAGATACACGGAGATTCCAAACACCAGGCAACCTCCCAGAATCACAAGCAGACTCCTCTTCAAGCCTGTAAAGACAAAACAGTAGACAAGGTTCTCATCCTCCACCTGGTACAAGCGGCTCAAAAGATTCCGCACGCGATCTGTCGAAAGAGAAAGAATAAAATCGCGAACCGCCTCGTTCTCCGTACTCTTCCCGGCCGCATAGTCTTTATAGAAAGTCTCCTTATAAAGCCTCTCCCGAAGTGTCTTGCGCCGAAATACGCGATTCATCTCCTTCCGGTACAAAACATCCTCCGACATAAACCAGGCCCAAAAGTATAGGGCGGAACACAAAAGCATCATGACCCGGCCATAGCTTTCCTCATACAAAACCGTAAAATATCCGGAATAAATCACATCCACGTACGCATACATGAGATAGGGAAAAGCCTGCATGATACGCAGCTCAAAAACCTTCTTCGAAATATCATCCTTCATCTCTCTCTGAAGGTCCGCCTCCAGGTTTAGTTCATGCACATAATGCCGGAAAATGGGCACCGGATTCCCACCCGCTTTCATGGCAACCCGTAAAACCCCGGAAAAATCCATGATCCGTTCATCCCCCGAATCCAGCAGTCTCTGCATCAGTTCCTCGGTTTCCGTCAGATTCACATGCTTCTTTTGAAAAAGCGGAAATGCTTCATTAAACGAAGGAAGATAAGCCGTGGCTTCGGCAATGGCACGATCAAGCACCAGCCCGGCCTGAAGATTTCCGGAAATCAGCTCCAGCAGCCTGCCAAAAAGCATCCTGCCCCGTTCCTTGGTCTGTGTGGCTTCTCTCTCTTTTAAAAACCTTACATACCAGGGAAGCAGCGCTATAGCAGGTACCAGTAACCTGATATTCCGAAAGCACAGATACGAAAAAGAACAAACCAGTAACCCGTAGAAAACAAGTCCGGTGATACGCTTAAGCGGTACCTTCGTCCGCCTGATAAATATATTCCGTATGAATCTCACCCTCCGTTATACCGGTAATTTTAAGAATCTCACTGACATACCGGCCTCCGTCAAACGCCCTGCTCAGATGAACAATCATGCTGATTCCGGAAGCAATCTGTCGCCGTACTACGGCAAGCGGAAGTTCCGCACCCATCAGTGCCATCGTCTCAAGCCGTACCAGTGCATCGCGGGCGCTGTTGCTGTGCAACGTGCTGAGTGACCCTGCATGACCCGTATTCATCGCCTGTAGCATATCGAGAACCTCGACGCCTCGTACTTCGCCCACGATAATCCGATCCGGTCTCATACGAAGACTCGCACGCAAAAGCTCGCGAATCGTCACTCCGCTCTTGCCTTCCATATTCGGATTCCGAGTCTCCAGACGAACCAGATTCGCTATCCCGTCAAGCTTCATCTCGGCACTGTCCTCAATGGAGACAACCCGCTCATCGCTCGGAATGCTCCCCGCCAAAGCTGACAGCAGTGTCGTTTTCCCACTTCCCGTCGAGCCGCTGATAATGATGCTCTGCTTATTTCTGACAGCATCCTTTAGTAATTCTCCGATTCCATACGGCATGCTGCCGAAAGCAACCAAATCATCCACTCCGTACGTATTCCGGGCGAACTTTCGGATTGTAAGATACGGCCCGCCCACAGCAACAGAACCGACGATTGCACATACTCTTTCGCCTCCCGGCATACGTGCATCGACAATCGGAACCGCCTCATTCACCATGCGGTTACATCCTGCAACAATACGCCGTATGATATCCTCCAGCTTCTCCGCCGAAGGGAACCGGTCCTTAGTACACTCAAGCCGCCCGTTTCGTTCGACAAAAATAGGGTTGGTCCCATTCACCATAATCTCCGTTACGGATTCATCCTCAAGATAGGCCTGCAGGATTCCATACCGGCAAATCGCATGCCGTATGTCGCAACGCAAACGCTCTTCATCCTCTGCAAGCTCCGGATTCTCCAGTACTTCCCTGCCGACACATTCCGCTATGATTCCCTGCATCTCCGTATCGCTGACATTCTTGTGAAGGTCAATATGTCTGAGTACTACTTCGATTAAGGAATTCAGTTCTTCATCATACCGTGTCATCCCGATACTCCTATCGCAACCGAGCGTACATACTCAACGACCTCATGCACCATACTGAAACGCAACTTATTGGGAAGCACCTGAACCTTCTCCCCAAGCATTCCGGAGTACTCCCGATATTTCACATGCTCCGGACCAATCCCCGGCACCGGCTCTACCATATAAACCACATCGCTCTTAGAAAGTACCTTCAGGGAATCTCTCATAAAATCCGTAAGCTCCAGAATAATATAGGTGAACTCACGCCCCGATTTAATATATTCCACAAACCGAATCCACCGATCCCCACCGGCTAAAAGAAGCGACTGATATGCAATCCCGGGCGACAGATAGTACATATTGCCCTGCCTGCACATCATTCGATGCAGCTTATTTCGGAACAGCAGCGGATTCGTATCCATATACTTTAGTAATTCCACAAATTCCTGTGCTCCGGGCGAGGCCAAAAGCGACCCGGGCTCCCGGTTCTGCGTAAACGAAATGTAGAGAACGCGGCCGGACTGTGCCAGTCTCCTCGACAAAAAGTACGCAAACGAGGATTGAACCCGACAGCCCAAAACCGAATACACACTGATAATTGATGCTTTGCGAAATTTCCTTGCTACCCCCATAGAAGTAATCTCCTTGCTTATATTTATGATGCCCTCATCACGATTTATGAATTTCTCAGCCTGAATCACCGGCACATCCGTTACCTTCAAAAGAATCTCCTGCACTTCCCCACAGTACAGAATCGGTCCTTCATAGAACATCTCATTGATTAGTACCAGATCAACCGGATATCTTTTGGCGTACTTCTGCATTTCGTCTTTTTCGTCAAAAACCAGAATATTCGTCGGTCCTTTGGAACAAAAATAACGGGCCAGCACCTTCGCAAGCTCATTCATAAATCGTCGATTCGGGTCGCATAACAAAACAACGCGGCGACGATCCATACAGCCTCCAAGAAATTGATTGGAAAATGCGCGATACAGGCACAAAATGACACGACTGTCACATAGATGGTGCCCGGCGCTAAAAAAGATTTGATACAGTATTGCTCTGTCCAAACTGATTATATAAAGATAAAAAAAAGAAAATCAAGGATATCCTCCTTGATTCTCAAAAGTTTGGTAATTCCTTACAAAAAACAGGCTCGTTTTTTTACTCATTCCGTGTGGGGGCACCACCCGGGTTCCGCCATAAGCGCTTAAGCCTGAAAACCCCTGTTTGCGGCACTTACGATGTCCTCATTCAAGCCGCCTGCTCCATAAGTAAGTCCTGCGTAGACATCCTGGGCATGTCCCATAACGGCCTCCGAATCATCCTCTTTTTCAATTTCATGAAAGGCATCTCTAAGCTTCTCTACGATGGAATAAACCTGATCCACGCCTTCCACGCGGTACAATCCTTCCGCCTTGGCCAGCTCCCGGATACAGAACAGGTAAATCTGCATCAGCGTGACCGACAATTCCCGGCTCATATTCAGGGAAGCCATCTGCTGCGTGATACAATTCCGCGCAAAATACAACGCATTATGATAGGCATCGTAGTCCTCCGCCTCATAGGCCTCGCGGGCTTCGGTAAGGTAATCCATGCATATCTCATAAACAATCACAACCAGACCGCAACGGTTGGCCTGACTGATACGCAGGGTATATTCTTTCTTTTTCAAAGCTTCCATAGGCTATTCCTTTCGCCAAAATCAATTACTGCAGCAGCTGAAGTACCTGGGAAGGTAACTCGTTGGCCTGTGCCAGCATGGAGGTTGCAGCCTGTACAAGTACCTGCTGGGTTGCATAGTTCGTCATTTCATCTGCCATATCCACATCCATGATACGGGAATATGCGCTGGTTAAGTTCTCATTCGTTACATCCAGATTGGAGATGGTATGCTCAAGACGATTCTGATAGGAACCAAGTCTTGCACGCACGGAGGAAACCGAAGCAAGTGCCTTCTTAATACTGTCAATGGCCGCATAACTGCCTTCGTTGGTCGTTACATCCAGGCCCTCCAGATGAAGATACTTTAAGGAAACATCCGGAATTACTACACTCAAAACCTGACCCTCATTGGAGCCGACCTGAAGTCTCATGGCACCGATATCTGTCAAATCCAGGGTAACATCGCCGCTGTAAGAAGCATTGATGTCGATCTGAATTTCAAAATTGTCTTTGGCACTGATGGTAAGGCGGTTTCCATCGGTAGTAATGACTGCATCCGCAGGCAAAGGCTGTGCACCGGCGGCGTCCAAAAGGGCCTGATCGGCGGCCGAAACACTGCCGTCCTCCCGGCGTTTCACCATGCTGATGGCGGAAAGTTCCAGGTTCCCATTCTCATCCAGTGCATCGGAAATATTCTGGATCAGGTACTTGGCCGGCGATGCCGTCTCGGAGAAGGAAGCAATCGAAACGGAGGAATGGTCCGTATATCCCTTAAGGTCAAACGTGCCGTCCAAAAGGGTCTGGCCGTTGAACTGCGTCGTTCCCTTGATACGGTTGATTTCGTTGCTGAGCTGACTAAGCTCTTCCTGAATCGCCTCACGCTCCGTTGCCGTATTCGTCTGATTGGCAGCCTGTACGGTAATCTCATTCATACGCTGCAGAATCGCCTGAATCTCGCTGAGTGCACCCTCGGCAATCTCTACAACGGAGATACCGTCGCTTGCGTTCTGGGATGCTTGGCCGATACCTTCGAGCTGTGCATTCATACGCTTGGCGATTGCAAGTCCGGAGGCATTGTCTCTGGCATGATTAATCTTAAGTCCGGAAGAAAGTCGCTCAATGGACTGTGCCAGATTCGATTCATTCACATTTAATGCATTAAATGCAATGACTGCTGACTGATTATTCGTAACTCTCATAGTTGTTCATCTCCTATTTATTACAAAGTCTCAAGAGAAAAAATTAATGCTTTGGCAATGCCGTACAATTCCTTTGTGGAAGGTGCATCCCCTTCGTTTGGAACGTGTTCCCGAATCCTTAAGCTTGAAGAATGCAGGGCATGTATCTCGCCCGGTACCAGGTTCATTCCCTGTATCCGGCGCAAAAAATCATTCAGAACCCCTTCCATCGCTTCACGACTCTCAATGCTTTGGTAGCCCACATAGCCTTCCACGCGGCCCTCGCGTATCGTAAAGCGGCCTTCCACTGCACCGTACTCCTCGGTATCCATCGTCATTCGAACCGTACCGCTTTCTTTTTGTCCATGCAGGATACGAAGATTGATACTGGTAGCACCCTTCTTCATCTCAATCGGAATTTCGTAATCTTCCTCTTTTGCCAGCCGGACAGCCATCCGAATCTGCTTGGAATAAAGCGAAAGGGACTTAAGGTCAATCGAACGGACGCCGGGCTCCTCTGCCTGCTTCTTAAGAAGTCGGTCAGATGCCTCGGAAAGTGCCTCGTACGCGGTCAGGGCCTCTTCCTCGGAATCAAAGTGATTCTTAAGCTCCTCACCGGCCTTGTCGAAATCTTCATCCCCTGCTTCGCTCAGCCTGCGGAAGGTAACTCCGCGATAGGAAGACAGGTAATTAAGTGCCTGCAGGTTATCAAACGTAACCGGAATCTTATAGTCCAAAAGCTTTTGAATGACCTGGTCCTCAACATTCCGCACGGTCCGCATCTCGTTAAGCTCCTGCATCTCGTAACGGGCGTTCACTTCTTCATCCTGCGGCGTTTCGGAAAGTGCCCGACTCAAAGCTTCCAGGGTTGTACTCTCGTCAATATGTACCTTCTTAAGCCGCTCCGGCGTAAGCTGTTCCACACTCTCACGGGCCAGAGATCTCTGATATTCCAGAAAGCCCGCTTCAATCTGCGTACTGATGGAGTTAAGTAAAGCGCTGTCCTTTAGGAAGCCTTCGTTCTCCGACTTCCGCGTACGAACGGCCTGCAGGAGATTTCGGAAATTCACCTCGGCGCCCTGATTCATGAGTTGCCCGATTACGGCTCCGTCACTTTCCTCAATCTGATGCAAAAGACGATAAATGCCGATGTAAGCTTCCCGTTCGCTCTCCCCGATTTCGTCGTTTTTTTCAAGCTTATAGAGGAACTTGGACATCGACTGAAACTCATCCGTTTCCTCCTTTTTATAGGAAGTAAGTATATCATCCAGCTTGGAAATATCCGTATTCAAAGGATTCACGCCTTCGCGTATGAGTCGCAGTGTCGACTGCGGCGTAAGCTTCCGAATCACCCGGCTTAAGCGGAGGTCCGCAAGCTTCACGGCCTGCACATTTCCTTCCGTAACCATCATGCTGTTGTAGCCCAGAATTCGTACCGCCCGGCGATTCGCCTCACTGGTCTCCAGCTTCAAATCCTTTAATATGTCATCCACATTACGAAATGCCTTCTGAATGGAATCTCCCAGATCCGGTCGAATCTCGGTAGACAAAGCTTCATAAGCCATTCCGGCTCTGTGGTATTCGCTCTCCAAAACACTACCCTGTACATGGGCGTAATTCAGTGTGAAAACACTGCCCGGAGTAATCAGCTTTCCAAGGACTGCTGCCGGCATCCGGCGTAACTGATCCGCCTTACGGAGCGTTTCGCCCGAAAGGTTCAGCCGGCGCTCTGCCTCCTCGTTATCCTCTGCGCCCGTCAGAAGAACATTCTCTTTGGCCTCCAGGGCCTTAAGCTGCTCAATCACATCCTCCATGGGCTTCGTTTCAAGCTGATATCCCATACGCATCAACTGCATTCCGGAACGAACCGAAAGATGCAGCCTGCATTCCTCTAACTTCCGGCGGGCGCGAATCACGGAAGCATCCGTCTTTGGAAGAATGTCCTTTCGCTCGGAATCCGTACGCTTCGTCTCATGAATCAGCTGGGACAGCGTGAGTGTATATCCCTTTGTTACAACCGTCGCAAGTGCTTCGTCCGTAATCTCTCCGGCATCCTTAACAAGAGCCATCGCTCTCTTTCGAATCGAGCCGCCCTCGTGCAGGGAAGCTTCCATCGGCTTCCGACCGTCCGCTATTGCATCGGCGGCGAACTCCGCAAGCTCCGCAGGCGAAAAAGGAACCTGCAACCGTCTTACCTGACCGGCAATCCGAAGACCCTCCGCATCCAGCGGAATGCCTTCCTCTATCATGAATCGTGCATCCCCCAGCGTGTCCTCATTAAGAGGCAGGGACGCTTCCTCTATCACCTTTTCAATCTGCGGTTCCAGACTCTTCCAATCATACGCTGTTGCTTTTCGGGAGTAGTAGCCCGGCGTATCCTCGCGGAAATACCCCTGACCCTGACGGGTCTTTGGAACCGTCGAATGTCTGGCCACATACAAATTCTCCAGTGTGACGGGCTTCTTATTCTCTATAATGTATTTCTGGGTTGCTTCCGTAATATCCGAAAGCTCGTTTCCGGTACGCATGGCATCGGCCGCAGCGTGCACGTTCTCCTTCGTGAGGGGAACATCGTTCTCACGGAACGCCTTCTCAAGCTCTCCGGCCATTCCGGCACTTCCCGTAATGGCACACAGCTCATCGAAGCTTAAGTCATCGTTGTAGCCGGTAATGATGGTACCGCTCTCTGCCAGCTCCGCCTTAATCCGATCCACAATCGTCACGGAAGTTTCCGCATCCGTCGATGCCGGCGGATATCCTTCTTCCTGCATACGTCTGTAATCTTCGGCAGACATAGAATTAGACATCACGGCAGTGTAGTTGCGTTGAATCATAAGTTCCTGTTCAATCGCATCGGACGAAACATCCAAAGTGGTCTTTCCCTGACCATACGCGGCGTCATCCATAACTGTCTTCGCAATGTCCAATCGATACCCCTGCTCCACGGCACCCGTTGTGCTGCTTGCAGGTTCATATGAAATTGTCATTCCCTCTGTCTGTTGCGTGGCAAAAGGAACATCAAAACTGACTTTCATGGGCTTCTCCTTATTCGATCTCATATCGAAGTCAAAGCTATTGCAAAAATAAAAAGGTGAGTGCTTCATGCATTCACCTTTTATTTCGGCTTTTTCGGAAGAATCCTTAACCTTATTTTTAAAATTCAAATACCAAAGCTCCGTACGGAGGAAGATGGAGATCCATGGAATAAAACTTGTAATCCCAGGGAACATTCTGCGCCAGAATCGTATGCTCCAGTTTGATTCCGTTCCCTCCGAACCGGCTGTCGTCGCTGTTCAGAATCATGTTATATTTCTTAAGCTGCGGAACTCCGATTCGGTAGTTCTGACGATCCATGGGCGTCATATTGAGGACAAAAAGTAAGTGGTCCTGTCCATCTTTACTGTTTCTTACAAAGGAGTAGACGCTGTGGTCGGCATCGTCCGCATTCATCCATTCAAAACCGGACCAGTTATCATCAACTTCATACAGGCAGCGATGCGAACGATACAGCTTCAGGAGTTCCCCTACATACTCCTTCATACCGGAATGCAGGCTGTCCTCCAAAAGGTACCAGTCGAGCTCTCGTTTCTCACTCCACTCACGCTCCTGCGCGAATTCCTGACCCATGAAAAGTAGTTTTTTGCCTTCGTGGCCAAACATAAAGGTATATCCGGTCCTGAGATTCGCAAATTTATCAACCGTGTAACCCGGCATCTTGTTCAGCATGGAACACTTCAGATGCACTACCTCGTCATGGGAAAGCGGCATTACATAATGCTCGCTGGAATTGTAACTCATCGCAAAGGTCATCTTGTGATGATTATTCTTTCTAAACAGCGGATCCAATTTCATGTACTCACAGAAATCATGCATCCAGCCCATATTCCACTTAAAGGTAAAGCCCAGGCCGCCATCCTCCGGACGTGCCGTAACCTTGGGCCAGGCCGTGGATTCCTCGGCAATCGTCATGCAACCCGGATGTCTCTTGGCTACAATCGAATTCAGATGATGGAAGAACTCAATGGCTTCGAGATTCTCATTGCCGCCGTATCGATTGGCAATCCACTCGCCGTCCTTCTTGCCGTAGTTAAGGTAGAGCATGGAAGCGACCGCGTCAACACGCAAACCGTCAATATGGAATTCCTTCAGCCAGAAGAGAGCATTGGCAATCAGGAAATTCGAAACCTCGTTCATTCCGTAATTGAAAATCTTCGTACCCCACTCGGGATGCTCGCCCATTCGGGGATCGGGATATTCGTACAGTGCCCGGCCGTCGAAATCTGCCAGTCCGTGTGCGTCCTTCGGGAAATGTGCCGGAACCCAGTCAAGAATGACACCGATGTCATTTTTGTGCAGCTTATTTACGAGGTACGCAAAATCCTCCGGCGTTCCGTAACGGGAGGTAGGTGCATAGTATCCGGTAACCTGATATCCCCAGGAACCGTCGTAAGGATGCTCCGCAATACCCATAAGCTCAACATGGGTATAGGGCAATTCCTTCAGGTAACGGACCAAACGATCCGCGAATTCACGATAACTGTAGAACCCGTCTTCTCCGGTCGGATGCTTCATCCAGGAACCGATATGGCACTCATAAATGGCCATCGGGGATTCGTAAACATTCTTTTTGGCACGCGCTGCCATATAGGCATCGTCCGACCAGCTGATTTCGGAAAGATCCGTGATAATGGAGGCCGATTCCGGTCTGAGCTGTGCATAATTCGCAAAGGGATCCGCCTTGTAAAGCTTACGGCCATCCCCCGTAAATATCAGGAACTTATACTGCTGTCCGACCGTTGCCTCAGCCACGAAAGCCTCATAAATTCCGCCATCATTCAACTTACGCATGGGATGTGAACTCTCGTTCCATCCGTTAAATTCCCCAATCACATAAACTGCTGCAGCATGCGGAGCCCAAACGCCAAAGAACACGCCCTTCACTCCGTTCTTTTCGCACACATGTGCACCCAGTTTCTTATATATTTCATAATGCGTTCCCTGCCCGAATAAGTAGGAATCCGCTTCTGATATAAATACGTCCTTATCTTCTTTCATAGACTACCCGTCTCCTTAATCAATATCCCTCTCATGAATAATGATTCTGTCTTCTTCGTCATATCGCTTCTGCGAGATTACGGCAAAGAAATTCGCCACGCTCTTGCGTTCCGCTCTCTCAATCGCTGCATCCACAAGCTGATAAACATCCTTGGGTTCAACGATATGGTCACTGGTCTGCAGGTTGGAAATCGTACTGGACAGTGCAAGCTGCGCCATTGTATCCAAACTGTAGCCCTCCGAAATCGCATAATTAATCGCCATCGTTACAAGCGTATTATTATCCGGCATCGGAAGATCGATACGTGCGTTGAAATACTGATTAAGCTGCTTATTCTTCATGATGAGATCTTCCATATCGGAAGGAGTATCCACCAGAATAATCATGATTTCGACTTTGTTCTGTGACAAGCCCTGCAACAGACTCTCAATCGTCTGCGAAGAAAGATTGCCCGCATCATCAATAATCAATGCACCGCGATTCAAGCCGGCAAGAGTCGTACATATCATCTTGGTATTCATGGCCTCGCCGGTAATCTTGGCAATACGTCCGTCAAAATGCTCATCATGCTTCTGCATGTACTTTATGAAATTCTTGGCAAGAGCTATGGCACCGGAACGTTCCTCACCGGTAATAATCAGATTGCCCGTAAATGCCGTGAGACTGATTTTGTCCAGAGCCGCTACAATCTGCCGACGCGTCTTGCGACGGTATGAGAATGTACCAAACAACGCCTTCTCTTCGGTATCGTAATTTCGTATGGTTTCCCGTACGGTACGAACAACCCGGCGGCCGTGATACATGGTTACTTCCTCGGCCTCTTCGGCATCCTCGGTATCATCGTCATCCGCAGGTTCTTCTGTTACGGCAGGCTCCTCGGCGTCTATAGTCTCCTCTTCCGAAGCTTCTTCATCGGCAACTTCTTCGTCTTCAGACTCTTCAAGTTCCTCGTCTGAAGTACCTTCAGGTTCCTCCTCCGAAGTCTCCTCCTCATCGCCGGCAGGCTCCTCGAAGATTTCCTCTATTTCCTCGGATTCCTCGATTTCCTCAGTTTCCACAGTTTCCTCAGATTCTTCGGTTTCCTCAATATCCTCGGATTCTTCAAATTCATCCAAAATCTCAGGCTCAAGATCCGTTCCGGGCTCCTCGTTCAGAGCCTCCTCCGTGAACGTAATCTCCTCGATTTCTTCCACGCCGTCATCCTCTTGTTCCACAGGCGAAATCTCCTGCTCCTCGGTTTCCGGCTCCTCCTCGGTAACTTCCGGTTCCGTGACCGAAATCTCCTCCGGCTCTTCCTCTCCGGCAGGCTCCTCCGGAATGTCATCAAGCACAACTTCCTCCAGCTCGGCCTCATCCTCTAACGGTTTCATTTCCCGTGCCAAAGAGTAAGAATCATCATAGATTCCCACCTGATCCTTCAGCTGCTCCAGCGTACCTCTTCTGGCACTTTCATCAAACTCTTCAAACAGCGTTTCGGTCTCTTCGTGCATACGCTTTCTGGTGAGTTCGAGTTGTTTCTCATCACTCTCCCTGCACATCCGATCCCACTCGGCCCAAATCTCATCCAAACTGATCTGGCCGGTAATCTGCTGATCCAATACCTCCGGTTCGGGAAGCAAAAGCGCCATCTGGCCATCCTCCTGCTCCACCGTTTCTGCCGGCTCAACAACAGGATTCAGAACAATATTCGGAAGTGTCTCCTGCTGATAAACTCCGCTTAACTCTATCGTACCCGTCAGTTCCTTCATGCCGGGCTGATCAATCTGAATCACAAACGGCTTCTCCTCCGAAGGCTCGGGTGTAGCCACGGAAGGCACCTCTCCGGGAACCTCGGACTGCACTTGCACGGGAGCTACGGGAGGCTCTTCTTCCTCCGGCTCGGTAACTTCCACAATCTGCTTGGGCATCTCCTCCATATTGGGAAGGGCCCTGGTCTCGCCCAGCATACCGGTTTCGGTGATGGGCTCCATATTGGTGGTTTCCGTATTCAGGTACCAGCCGATATTCTCAGCCAGCTCACGCTGAAGGTTAATGGTATTGTACTGAGACAAATCCGCGGAAGAAACCTCCACCGACTTAATCTCCATTTCTTCCTGCGGCAATTCCAGAACGGTCGGTGTCGCCGTCTCCAAAATTTCACGATTCTTGTAAATGACTTCCTGCTTCTGTGTAAGCGGAGCATGAAGTGCCTTTAGTTCCAATGCTTTATAAACAAACTCGCCCTGTCCGAAATAGGTCACAATCTCATCGCAGGCATCAATGCACTTCGTGGTCATTCCAACCTTATGATAAAGAAAAGCAAGTTCATACATCCACTCTTCAATCGGTTCCCTCTTCTTCAGCTGCTCAAGTACCGTAATCAAATCCTCGGTAGGTGCATCCTGCGAAACCAGGAACTTATAGCGCAAAATATAAACACCGCTGTCCTTCGGGGCAACCTGACAATATGCACTATAATACTGAACAGCGTATTCCGGCTGCTCAAGCAAAATGTAAATCTCACAAAGATTACTCAATACACTTCGATTATCAGGGGCATGGTTTTCTGCGATATGCAGGATTGCGGCGCTATCATCGTAGCGTTTTACCTTGCGGTAAAGAGAAGATATTTTAAGAAGCGTTGAGATACCACGTACCTTACGCCATTCGATTTCATCAGCAAGAGATGCAGCACGGATATAATCGCGATGATCTATCAGCTCAAGTATTTGTTTCAAACGAATTTCATACTCTACTTTATCCAAAATGCTTTCCTTTCGAACTTGCTCTTGCAAGTTCTGTCGGACCCCCGGCGCCAGAGTCGCCTCGGCCTTTCAGACACGGGATTCCCCGCATCAACTCAAAATTAACCCAATAAATTTTACCATATGGACATTATTATGTCAAAAAATCAAGTCAGATAATTCGGCAAATTCCGAAAGAGAAAGTGCCTCTCCGCGGATGTCCGCACGCAATCCCATCTTCTCAAGAGCCTCGGTCACAACCTCTCTTGAAATGCCCAATCCGTTCGACAATCCATTGGCCAAAGTCTTCCTGCGCTGGTTAAAGGAAGCCCGGATTACTGCAAAAAGATTCTCCTCGCTGCGCACCTTTACGGGCGGCTCCTCATACACGTCCATACGAATTACCGAGCTGTCCACATTGGGTCTGGGCATAAAGCAGGACGCCGGTGCGTTTGCAACGACCTGTGCTTTGGAATAGAAGGCTACCGCCAAAGACAATGCTCCGTAGTCCTTCGTTCCCGGCCCAACCTGCATGCGTTGTGCCACTTCCTTCTGCACCATAACGGTAATGCTCTTAAGCGGAACATGACTCTCGAACAGCCCCATGATGATGGGCGTCGTGATGTAATACGGGAGATTGGCGACAACCTTGATGGGGCGACCGTTGTTTTTGGCCTCCACAAGCGCATTAATGTCTACCTTCAGAATGTCTTCGTTAATAATCGTAACATTATTGTAGGAAGAAAGCGTATCCTGCAGAATCGGGATGAGGTTCTTGTCAATCTCCACCGCAACGACCTCACGGGCTGCCTCAGCCAGATACTGCGTCATTGTGCCGATTCCGGGGCCGATCTCCAGAACGCAATCGTCCTTCGTAATCTCGGACGCGTCGATAATCCTCTCGAGAATATTCGAATCAATCAGAAAGTTCTGGCCGAACTTCTTCTGAAAGTTAAATCCGTATTTTTCCAAAACCGCAATCGTTCCGGTCGGATTAGAAAGTGTAGGCATAGTCTAGTTCCTCTCTTCTATATGATACAAACTCAGGGCGTTTTGGTAGGTCGCCATTTCGACCTCCTCGGGCGTCAATCCCTTAATCCTTGCAATCTCTTCCACTACCTTCGTAAGATTGCCGCTATGGTTCCGTTCCCCCCGAAACGGTACGGGCGGCAGGTACGGGCTGTCCGTTTCAATTACAATCCTATCGAGCGGAATCGCCTCCACGGTCTCCTTGAGTCGCCGGCCGTTCTTGTAGGTAACCACCCCGCCGACGCCGACATAAAAATCCCGCTTGATGTATTCCAAAGCCATCTCCGCAGAATACGAATAGCAGTGTATCACTCCGGTCACCTTATTAAAATAGGGCTTCATAAGCGAAAAAGTATCCTCGCAGGCTTCCCGGGAATGGATGATGACCGGCTTTTGAAGTTCCGCTGCCAGAGAAAGCTGCGCCAAAAACCACTTCTGCTGCAGTTCCTTCTCCTTTGTATCCCAGTAATAATCCAGGCCGATTTCCCCGAGTGCCACAGCCCTCTCTGTCTGCAAAAGAGCATGTACCTTCGAAAGGATCTCTTCCATATCAAGCCCGGTAAGCTCCGTCGGGTGCAGGCCGTACGCTGCATACATCTTCGGATAACGAAGTAGCAACTTCGGAATCTCGGACAAGCTGTCGTAGGAAGCTGCTACATCTACTATATGACCAATCGGGCCGGAAAACAATTCACTCAAAAGTTTATCACGATCCTCGGAAAACGCTTCGTCATCGTAATGAGCATGTGTATCAAATATCATGAAATCCTCCGTAAAATCAATTGAAAAATTTTTTAAAAAAGTGCTTGCGTTAATAAAAAGTTTATAATATAATAACACTTGCGTTGAAAAACGGGACATTTACATAACATGCGCTTCTAGCTCAGTTGGTAGAGCACCTGACTCTTAATCAGGGTGTCCGGGGTTCGAGCCCCCGGAGGCGCACTCGAAGGTCACAGGCTTAGCATCATGCAGGTTTGTGGCTTTTTTCTTTGCCCAAAATGCATTCCCCGTTCTAGATGAACAAACCTAAAACCGCTACATAAATTAAGGAAGGAAGCAGGTTACATACCTTAATCTTTGTCTTGAACATAAGGTTCGATCCGACGCAGAAAATAAGCATGGAACCAAGAAATGACAGATTCGCAATAACCGCATCCGTCATCAGAGGCGCAATGAATCGCGCAAGAACCGTAACACCGCCCTGCAGAAGCACAAGCGGAATCACTGAAAAGAGAGCTCCGATTCCGTAGGTCGAAGCAAAAACAACCAGAATTACCGTATCCAGAATCGTTTTTGTAAAAAGCATGGTCGCATCGCCGGTCATACCGTCCTCCAGAGAACCGACTATCGCCATTGCTCCGATGCATATGGTAAGGGACGCATTGATAAAGCCGTCCAGGAACCCTGTATCCTCGCCCTTGGAGAACTTTTTACGCAGAAAAGAACCGAATTTCTCCAGTCCCCCTTCTATATTAAGAAGCTCTCCCGTAATACCGCCCAAAACCATCGCAAAAACGGTAAGCATTCCTTTGGCGGTGGTCAGACCGCTTTCCGTAATCACAAGCAGGCCCTGCATAGCACCTGCTGCCCCGATAAAAATAACGGCAAGTCCAATGGACTGCATAATAGTCTCCTGAAAACGTTCCTTCAGTCCCTTTCGAAACAAAAGGCCCACAAATCCTCCCAATACTACTCCTACCGCATTTACAATCGTTCCTAAACCAATCATTTCTCCACCCGCCTTGAAACTGTTATTAACTTTTTATTAATGAACTGCTTAAAACTTGCATTTTTATACATTTTTGCAATAATGGAACAAGATTAATTTACTCTATACCATTTTGACTAAAAAAGAAAGTAGGAACTTCTATGCTTCAGCTCACAGATATCAAGAAAGATTACCTTGCAGGGGAATCCACCGTACATGCATTAAAAGGTATATCTTTAACCTTCCGCGATTCCGAGTTCGTTTCCATTTTAGGTCCCTCCGGATGCGGTAAAACCACCTTGTTAAATATCATCGGCGGTTTGGACCGTTACACCTCCGGCGACCTTGCAATAAACGGCCGCAGTACCAAAGAATATAAGGACCGTGACTGGGATGCTTATCGTAACCATTCCATCGGTTTCGTATTTCAGAACTACAACCTGATTCCGCATCTTGATGTCGTATCCAATGTTGAACTTGCCCTGACCCTGTCAGGCGTTTCCAAAAGTGAGCGTCGTCGCCGTGCCATTGATGTATTAAAGCAGGTCGGCCTGGGTGACCAGATTCATAAGAAGCCCAATCAGATGTCCGGCGGACAGATGCAGCGTGTGGCTATCGCCAGAGCGCTCGTCAACGATCCCGAAATCCTGCTCGCCGATGAGCCCACCGGTGCACTCGATACCACAACAAGCGTCCAGATTATGGAACTTTTGAAGGAGATTTCCCAGGATCGTCTGATTATCATGGTAACACATAATCCCGATCTTGCCATGCAGTACTCGAGCCGCGTAATCCGCCTTTTGGATGGCGAAGTAACGGAGGATTCGAACCCCGTTGAGGAACTCGAGCTTCACCTGTCCCATAAGCATAACGCCGTAGACCGTGAGAAGCATACTACCATGTCTTTCTTTACCGCTTTGTCATTAAGTTTCAAAAACCTGATGACCAAAAAGGCACGTACCTTCCTCACCGCCTTTGCCGGCAGTATCGGTATCATCGGAATTGCTCTTATCCTTTCCTTAAGTAATGGTGTTCAGGAATACATCAATCGTGTTGAGAAAGATACCCTTTCCAGTTATCCCATTACCATCGAGCAGGCTACCATCGACATGACCAGCATGATGACTTCCATGATGGCCAGCCAGAAGCTTGCCGAAGATGAAGATCCAAACGCCATTTACAGTAACAACATCGTAAATGAAATGCTTACCACCATGTTCAAAGAGCTGTCCATGAACGATTTGGGTGCCTTCAAAACATACCTCGATGAGCATGACGCTGAAATACGAGGCAAAGTAACCGATATCTACTACTCCTACGGCGTTGACCTTTATGTTTACGCCGATACCGAGGAAGTAAACCGTGTGAATCCCAGCAGCGTATTCGAATCCATGGCCGCAGCCAATCCCGTCATGAACGGCGGTATGGTTATGAATACCAATGCCTGGAACCGTATGATTAATAATGATGAGCTCCTTAAGTCACAGTACGACGTTCTGGCAGGCCGTTTCCCGGAAAATAATAATGAAGTTGTTCTTATCGTGGATGAAAATAACCATGTCAGCGACTATACGCTCTACAGCCTGGGTCTTCTGGACCCCAAGGATCTCGAGAAACTGATGCACGATCTTGTTTTGGGCAACGAAGTAGAGGATACTACTCCGATTTCCAAATATGCTTACGACGATATTTTGGGCCTCACCTATCGCCTTGCCGCTGAAACCGATTACTTTGTTGAGGAGAACGGCGTTTTTGTAGACAAGCGTGACGATGAGAAATTCTTAAAGAAGCTTCTTCCCGATCTTGAGACCATCGAAATCGTCGGAATCCTTCGTCCGAACGCCGATGCAATTACCGCAGCCAATACCGGCGTAGTCGGATACAGAAACGGTCTCGTGGACCATCTCATCGACCGTATCCAAAGCAGCGCCGTTGTGAAAGCACAGCTGGAGCATCCTGACATTGATATCTTCACGGGAATTCCTTTCCCTACCGACGAAGAAGAGGAAGAAGCCCCCGCTGAGGAAGCTCCTGCTTTCGATTACTCCACTCTTACGGAGGAACAGCTGTCTTACTTCATGAGTCTCTCTCCCGAAGAGCAGGCAGCCATGATGGAACAGTACGCTCCCGAACCGGAACCCACCACCAAGGCTACCTATGACGGTAACTTAAGAAAAATCGGCTATGTCAAGAAGGATTCTCCGAATTCCATTAACATTTACCCTGCCGATTTTGACAGCAAGGAGTATCTGACCACACTCATTGAAGATTACAACAAGGCACACACCGAAGCCGGTGAGGAAGAAGCAACCATCCACTACACCGACTACATCGGCCTTCTGTTAACCGGTGTCAGCTCCATCATCAACACCATCAGTTACATCCTGATTGCTTTTGTCGCAATCTCTCTGGTCGTATCCTCGATTATGATTGGTATCATTACCTACATCTCCGTTCTCGAGCGTACGAAAGAAATCGGTATCCTTCGTTCCATCGGTGCTTCCAAGAAGGATATCTCCAATGTATTTAATGCCGAAACCTTTATTATCGGCCTCGTATCCGGCTTGCTCGGTATAGGTATTACCCTGCTTCTGGACTTACCGGCCAATATCATAATTAAGAACCTGACAGATGTATCCAACCTGGCTCAGCTGCCCATGGACGGTGCCGTTATCCTGGTAATCATCAGTGTACTCCTGACCATCATCGCCGGCCTGTTCCCCAGCCGTATCGCTGCCAAAAAGGATCCTGTCATCGCCCTGCGTACTGAATAAGAGATTACTTCTACTATGAAACTAAAGCGTAAGATTATTACCGTTACGGTCATCGTTATTCTGTTATCCCTGGTGCTGTTGCTTTTGGCACTGTTTGGAATCGGATACTATCTCATCCATAATTACGAGGGAGCCCTGCGACCGGGAACGCTTACAACCTACACCTTTATAGCGGTTACCATCATCCTTCTGCTCACTACTACGGTCATCGCCTATGTTCTGAACAAGGACTTGATTCGCCCGATTAACGAGCTGAACACCGCTATGGAGGAAATCAGCGAGGGAAATCTGGATTACCAGCTTACCGATACCTCTTCGGATTTCGCTCCGCTTTATGAGAATTACGACAAGCTCAGACAGCGCCTTAAGGATGGCGCCGAAGAAAAGCTTTGGGCCCAGAAGCAGAATGCCGAACTGGTCAGCAATATAACGCATGACCTGAAGACCCCGATTACCGCCATCCGCGGCTATGTCGAGGGAATCATGGACGGCGTCGCCGACACGCCCGAGAAGATGGAGAAGTACATTCACACCATCTACCAGAAAACCAACGAAATGAACACGCTCATTAACGAGCTGACCACCTATTCCGGCATCGACAGCAACCGAATTCCCTACCATTTCTTAAAGCTCAACATCAAGGCATACTTCGATGACTGTGCAGAAGAAATCGGCATGGACTTAAGTGCCAAAAACATCTCCCTGACCTACACGAATTTCGTGGAGGAGGATACCGTGATTATCGCCGACCCCGAGCAACTTAGGCGTGTAATCAACAACATTATCAGCAACAGCATCAAGTACATGGATAAACTTGAGGGCCATATCGACTTAACCGTTGTAAACGAACAGGATTCCGTCCGGGTTGACATCGCCGATAACGGCAAGGGTGTTTCCAGCAAGGATCTGGGCAACATCTTTGAGCGGTTCTATCGTACGGATGCCTCCCGAAATTCCACCAAGGGCGGCAGCGGAATCGGCTTATCCATTTCCAAAAAGATTATTGAAGACCACGGCGGCTATATCTGGGCAACCGGAGCCGAAAACGAAGGTCTGTGCATTCACTTTGTTATTCGCAGGTACTATGGTCCCAAGGCCGATATCTACGAAACAGAAAGCGAGGAGAACTAGTGTGAAAAATGCAGGCATTTTTCACGCGACACTTTGTGTCGCAATCCGTAGCAGCTTCGCTGCAATGCAGTGAAGGGCTAAATATACCGGATTGCGAAATGCGGGGATTTGTATGAGTAGAATATTGATTATTGAAGACGACATTGCCATCGCAGAACTTGAAAAAGACTACCTTGAGAAAAACAACTACGAAATCGTGACCGAATCCAACGGACTGAGCGGTCTCGACCGGGCGTTACACGAGGACTTTGATTTACTTCTTTTGGACCTCATGCTCCCCGGCATGGACGGTTACGAAATCTGTCAGCAGATTCGTGAAGAAAAGGACGTTCCCATCCTCATGGTTACCGCCAAAAAGGAAGACATCGACAAAATCAACGGCCTCGGCATGGGTGCGGATGATTACATCACAAAGCCCTTCAGCCCCAGTGAGCTGGTAGCCCGCGTCGGTGCACATCTTTCCCGTTATTCCAGACTGAAAGGAAAGTCTGCCGAACGAAAGAACATTCTGGAAATCCGCGGACTCAAAATAGACAAGGAAGACCATCGAGTATGGATTGACGGAGAAGAAAAGGCCTTCACCGCCAAGGAATTCGATCTTCTGACTTTCCTTGCCGAGAATCCGAACCATGTATTCTCAAAAGAGGATTTGTTCAGAAAAATCTGGGATGAGAATGCAATCGGCGACATCACAACCGTCACCGTTCACATTAAAAAGATTCGTGAAAAGATAGAATATGATTCAACCGCCCCGCAGTATATCGAAACCATTTGGGGCGTAGGTTACAGATTTAAAGTTTAGTGTGATGTAAGTGGTATAATCCGACGATATACCGCCGTCACTGACATAACGTACGAATAACTTCTCCGGCGATCATGAGTCCCGCTACCGGCGGGACAAAAGCGATACTGCCGGGGATTTTTTTGCCCGATTCCTCGTCCCAAGCCGCCTCCGTCTCAAGCGGCTGCTCCTCGGAATACAGAACACGAACCCCATGGATTCCCCGGTTCTTAAGCTCGCGTCGCATAACACGGGCCAGCGGACATACCTTCGTTTCCTCAATATCCGCTATACGGAACAGTTCCGGATGCAGCTTGTTCCCGGTTCCCATCGACGAAATGACCGGAACTCCGGCCTCATAAGCTCTCTTAATGATCTCAAGCTTCGCGGTCACCGTATCCACCGCATCTACCACATAGGAATATTGCGTAAAATCATATCCCGTGCTTTCAGGCAGGAAAAATTCCTCCCTACATTCAATCACCGCATCGGGATTAATGCTCAGTGCCCTCTCTTTCATAACGCAAGTTTTGGGCCGCCCGATGGTCTCGGTCAGTGCAATAATCTGCCTGTTGATATTGGACTCGCTCACAGTATCCCGGTCCACCAGCGTCAACTGTCCGACCCCGCTACGCACCAGCGCTTCCACTACATAGCCGCCTACGCCTCCGATGCCAAAAACAATGACATGTGCATCTCGCAGTTTATTCATTTGTTCGCTGCCAAGCATAAGCTCGGTTCTCTCAAAACGGCTCATAGTATCCCCGCATTATAATGAAATATTATTAAGGCGTAACAATTCACGGGCGCTCTCCACACTGTCCACTCCGGTCGGATTCTTGATCGGAGCAAATTCTTTTTCGCGCACAACTTCAAAAGGCAGGCAGGAAGATAACATGGAAATCATATCCAGCACCAGTATCTCATACTTATATCCGTTCGGAGTCTCCGGATGCACCGTCGTTCCGTCCTCTGCCATATAGGGTACCTTTTTCTCAACGACATGAACCATCAGCTTTTGGTTCATAATCGCCTCCAGCGCAGAAACCTCAAACAGATAGTTCAAAATAACCCCATAGTTGTAACTGAGTACTCCGCTTGCCTCACGCTGATGAATCATCTCCTCCGTGAGTTCATAGTACTCGACAATCGAAGGATGCCCGTCCTCTAAGCACAGCACACCGACACGTTCTTCCGGCGCAGCCTTACCGACAACCTTGGAGCCACAAGCATAACCGCCCTTCAGAGTCGCTCCCACAAACACGGGATCCGCAATACGCTGAAGCACATTGTCCACCGCAAACACGTTGAGGTACGTAACACCGCGGCGCTTCAAATCCTCGCACAGCCCCTGGCGCTTCATACTTGCATACCAGCCTCCGTTACCGTTGGGCGACAGGACGAGCTTCCGCTCGCTTTCCAAAAGGAGCTGACCGTCGTGATCCGTCGCAGGCGCCATGTCCTGCATGTAGAATACAATATCTTCCTTCCGATATCCGAAGTAGTCATGCTCCGCAAAAAAGGATACCGTATCCTCATGGTTGATATCACTCGTCATCACATAGAGCGGAATCGATGCACCTACCTCTCGAACCACATCCAGAAGATTCTCTATAAGTCGCTGAAAGATGAATACATCCTTGGTAAGTCCGATATTATACATGCCTTTAGCCTTGTCAAAGCCCAAACGGGTTCCCTGGCCTCCGGCCAGAAGCACAGCCCCCACCTTCCCGGCGCGGATCGCACTTGCACCAATCTCATACAGCTCGTCCTTTTGAGCCTCAATATCCGAAAGGGTCATTGCCTGAATCGGAGAAATCACACCACGCTTCGGAGCCTCCGTACGATTACGAAATTCTTCCGCCAGCTTAAGGTTCTCAAGGTCGAACCCTTCCAGCTGCTTCATGATTGCCTGTACGCCGGCTTCATCCAGTTTCTCTATATGTGACAGTAACTTATTCTGTCCGTATTTCCTTAATTCACTCTTAAATTCTTCAACACTCATCCTTTAAGTCTCCCTTTTGATATATATGCAGTATACCCCAGAAAAGGCATAAATTAAAGACAAATTAACGAGTGGAAAAATGCTACCCTTTTTCCGATACATTGGTATAATGTTATTGTCTGACAGTTTGCAGAAAAGGAGAGTATTTATGAGTATAATTAATATCGATGAAACCAAGTGTGTCGGATGTAATTCCTGTGTAAGGGTCTGCCCCTCCCGTGACGCCAATATCGCCCATTATGACGAGTCCGGGAACCTGATTATTTCCATTGACGACAACAACTGTATCAAATGCGGTGCCTGCATAAAGGCCTGCGTCCATGGAGCCCGGTACTATGTTGATGACATCGAGGATTTCCTCCATTCCATCAATCGACATGAGGAGCTTGCCGTAATCGTTGCCCCGGCAGCCAAAGTTGCTTTTGGCGACGATTGGAAAAAGGTCTGCATGTGGCTCAAATCCATCGGGGTCAAGTACATCTGGGATGTAAGTCTGGGCGCCGATATCTGTACCTGGGCTCATCTTCGCTACATTGAGAAGAATCCCGGTGCCAAGGTCGTTTCTCAGCCTTGTGCCGCAATCGTGAATTACTGCCTCAAGCATCGTACTGAGATGATTCCTCACCTCTCTCCCGTGAACAGTCCCATGATGTGTACGGCGATTTATTATCGCAAGTATAAAGGATTCCGCGGCAAGATTGCTGCCTTAAGCCCCTGCATTGCCAAAAAGGACGAGTTCCGCCAGACCGACTATGTAATCAATTACAATGTCACCATGGAGCACATAAAGGAATACATCAAGCACAATGCCATCAACTTAAACCAGTTCCGGGATTCCGAATTTGCCTTTGACTCCGCCCCCTCCTACCTGGGTGCAATTTACTCAATCCCCAGCGGTCTGAAACAGAATCTGCGTGTACATGCACCGAATCTTTCCGTTCAGCAGGTTGAAGGTACCGAAATCGTTTATCGCTCTTTGGATACTTATGTAAAAACCCGCCAGAATTACCTTCCTACCGTACTGGATGTACTGAACTGTGAGGCAGGCTGTAACGGCGGCCCCGCTACCGGAGGTGAATACGACGCATTCCGTGCATTCTCCATTATGCACGATACAAAAATAGATGGTGCGGTACGCAGACACAAAAACGCTACCGGCAAGCACGGCGAAGACCTGCAGTTTGAGGCATTTGACAAAAATCTCCGCATTGACGATTTCTTACGAACCTATAAAGCAGATCGTGTAGTTCAGAAACCCGTTTCTGCTTCTGCGATTGAAGAGGCCTTCCGCTTACTTGGTAAGACCACGGAAGCGGAAAAGCACATGGATTGTCATGCGTGCGGTCACAAGTCCTGCCAGGCTATGGCCGAAGCAATCGCCAAGGGTATTAATGAGCCCATGAACTGCCATCGTTATGCCATGAAGCTCCTTGCTCAGGAAAGAGCCAATATTTCCACCATGAATACACAGCTTTCCGGCATTATCAGCGAGCTTACCACCATTGTTTCCGTTCTTTCCGAGAACATTGAAGCCGTTACAAACAAAACCACGGCCATTGCAACAACCGGCAAGGAATCCGCGGAGAACATGGTCAAGGTATCCAAGTTTATGTCTTCCCTGGAGGATCTGAATCATGGCATTCTGGAAGAAATCGAAGTAATCAACGAAAGCACGGACAGCTATCGTGAGATGACCAACAGCATTGAGAATATCAGTAACAAGATTAACCTACTGTCGCTGAATGCTTCCATTGAAGCCGCCAGAGCCGGTGAAGCCGGACGTGGATTCGCGGTAGTTGCTACGAATATCCGTGAACTCTCCGACAGCTCACACCAGTCCGTAGAAAGTGCAAAAACCAACGAAGATGGTATCAACACTGCCATCAAGGCCGTAAATGAAACCATCGACAAATTCTCCGACGGCATCTCCGAACTGGTAACCGTTATTGCGAAGTCAAAAGAGCAGGTTCTCGAGACCGGTCAGCATTCCGCATCCATCCAGGAGTCCATGTCCGTTGTATCCGATATCATGTATCAGATTCAGGATTTGGTTGAGCGTACCAATAATCTGATGCAGGATATAAACAAACACTAGTTTTTAATTGACACCGCTTTGTTTTTGCGATATTATCTTAAATGGTCGTTTTCGGAGCATGCTCCGAAACTGACTACGGCGCGTGGCTCAGCTTGGTAGAGCGCCACGTTCGGGACGTGGAGGTCGTGGGTTCGAATCCCGTCGCGCCGATTAAGAAAAAACAAGGGTTTCGAGGTAATCGAGGCCCTTGTTTTTTTGCGCAGTTCTAACTTTATTCTAACTTTTTCCGTTTCTCCTTTCTTGGCATAGTTAATAAGCCTTTGCTAATACCGGCGACATCCGATTTTTCGGGAAACTCCGGGTTCTTGTGAACCAAGCCCGTTATCGCGTTGTGCTTTTCTTTTTATCATAAGCACTTTAATGTTCTTATAGTTGCCTTATCAGTATATTTAGATGTTGACAAGCACATATAAGAGCTTGTTTACGGGTAAATGTTCTTAAATAGTTCATTTTAGTGCTTATATTGTGTCGGTAGCTATGATATAATCCGGATAACTCAAAAAATATGGAGGAAAACCGTATGATAATGACAAATAATCAGTTTGAAAAAGATCCATTGGATTTCGATGAAGATACATCCGCAGATCGTGTTGGCTCACGAATTCGTGCAATCAGAATAGCTAAAGGTATGTCACAGGCTGAATTAGGTGAAAAGGTAGGTTTGAATGCAGATAGAATTCAAAAATACGAAAATGGAGCAAGAAAACCCAAATCAGATATGCTTAAGCAGATTGCCAGGGTTTTGGATGTAAGCACGCTTGCACTTGCCGATCCGGTTACAACAAATTATGTCGGAGCCATGTTTGCCATGTTTGAAATGGAGCGTACCTTCAATATGCATATATCAAAAGCACCTTCAAATCAACCGTCGGGATTTTGCCTTTCGGTAGATTTTCGCGAAGGAATGTATAGGCACATGGAGGAATGGTATAAGGTATATGAGAAGATGAAATCTGAGTTAGAGGTTGCTTCTACAGATGAAGAAAGAAAAGCAATCATGGATTCATATAATAACTGGGAATGGACATATCCTCAGGGAATAGTAGATAAATCAGAAAGAGATATGCAAAAAGCCCGCCTTAAGAGTAAAATAAGCGAGTTGCAGGAAGCATTAGAACAGTTGGAACAGGAAGACGGGGAATGAGTTTACGGAACAGGGAGGATTATCATGGATAATTCAGAGATTATTATATATAAAACAGAAGACGGATTAACGCAGGTTGATGTTACATTTAATGATGATACAGTCTGGCTAACTCAAGATCAAATGGCAGAACTGTTTCAGAAGGCCAAATCTACAATAAATGAGCATATCAATAATATTTATGATGACGGAGAACTTAAAATAGAGAATACAATGAGAAAATTCGGAAATTCCGAATTTTCTACAAAGCCAACGAATTACTACAATTTGGATATGATTATTTCTGTTGGATATCGTGTTCATTCGCAGAGGGGTGTTCAATTTAGAATATGGGCCAGTGGAATACTGAAAGAGTATCTAAAAAAAGGGTTTGTAATGGATGATAAACGCCTCAAGGAATTGGGCGGGGGTGGTTATTTCGAAGAATTATTAGAAAGAATTCGTGATATAAGAGCTTCGGAAAAAGTATTCTATAGACAGATTCTGGAAATATATGCAACAAGTATTGATTATGATCCAAAAGCAGAAGAATCCCTCCTCTTTTTTAAAAAAGTTCAAAATAAAATACATTACGCAATTTCCGGTGAAACTGCAGCAGAAGTAATATACCATAGAGCTGACGCTGAGAAAGAGTTTATGGGATTAACAATTTTTGAAGGATCTCAGCCTACTCTTCGAGAAGCAAAGGTTGCAAAAAATTATCTTGATGAGAAGGAACTCAGAGCCATGGGGCAGTTAGTTTCAGGATATCTTGACTTCGCTGAACGTCAGGCTGAAAGAGGAATCACTATGACCATGCAAGATTGGTCAAAGCATTTAGACGGTATTCTTACTTCAACAGGGGAACAATTACTTATAGGAAGTGGAAGTATCACACATAATCAGGCTATGGAGAAGGCGGAAACAGAATATAAAAAATATAAAGAAAGAACATTAAGCGATGTCGAGAAAGATTATTTAGAGAGTATTGAAGATTTATCGAGCACGTATAGAAAGAAATACTAGGGTAAAAAACGATAAGCAAGGTAAATTCGTTTTGAATTGTATAATTATTGTTGGTTTTATAAGTTAGTCGCATAACTTATTATACCCAAAAATCGCTCAAACCTCACGGTCTAAGCGATTTTTCTTTAAGGGAGTTTTTTTACAGCCCCTTTTTGTTGTTACACTGTTGCGCTTTACGCCCATATGACAAGAACATGTATACCACACAAAAGGAAGAAAAAAATATCATATGGGGCTACGCAATGATTGGGATTAATATCCGCGCTTCGGTAAAAATATATATGGCAAAGCCGCTTTCCGGCTTAAAATTAAAAAAACGCCACGTAAAAACGTGACGTTTTTTGTAAAAAAATAAGAGGTAGTTATTCTAATAGCTACTAAGAATTGCATATACATCATTGAGCGTAATCGGAAAATAGAGAATTGGATTTACCTTATCCATTAATATTACCGCTGCTTCACTTATCACGAGCCTTAATGATGTGCCGTTTTTATCAAAATCACATATTATAGGCGATGTACCTGGTCCTCTATAGCAGCTCCAACCATTGCTAGAGGCATAATTTGTAATTGCATCGGCATCTGTCATTTTGATTTCCGAATCAACATCTACAAGATATGCATCCTCGCTCCTAATAGGCGTAGTGCCACCGCTAGTAATTGTGCCAGGCTCAGGTGTAGGCTCAGGTGTTACAACTACAACCTTTTCACTTGCTGCAACAGTTACGGTTGCGGCAAAGTTTTGGTAGAAGACAGTAATCGTATTGCTTGTGCTACCGAGCGTAAGAGGTTCAGCGGTCCAGCCGCTAATCTTCTTTTTGCTGCCGTCGCTCATAACTGCTTTGACGGTGAAGTCACTTGCCGTAAGGCTGTCGCCAATGTAACGTGTTTTAGACGATACGCTAGCGGTGATACCTGTAACAACGGGCTTTACAACGCTGAAGCTTTCCGAAATAACCATTTCTTCTTCGTCTTTATTCTCTACCCACACTGCGATTTCATACAAATACTCTCCGACGGTAAGCTTGCCGAATTTCAAATTGCTGTCAATATTGCTTTGGGCAAGACTGTAGCCATCAGAGTTCGGCTCATCCAGCGCTTCCTGTAAAACATTTCCTGAAGAATCACAAATCCGGCCTCGCACCTTCGTGATATTTCCAATATCTACGCTGATATCCGCCTTAATATTGAAACTGTTTCCTTCAAAGATCTCAGAAGGCGCCGCAACATTAATAACAGTTATCCTGACTTCCGGCGTTGGTTCTACCGTTGGTTCTACCGTAGGTTCAATGGGCGCTTCTGCTACAGGTTCTTCTGTCGGTTCCATAGTAGGTTCCATAGTAGGCTCCAAAGTAGGAACTTCACCTGGTTCTTGCGTTGGAGCTACAGTCGCAGTCGGCTCTACAGAAGGTTCTGTGGATGTCTCTGTAGTTGGATCTAAAGGAGCAACAGAAGGAGCCTTCGTAACTGTCGGTGTAGTTTCCGGATTAGATGCAGCTTTACTACAGGCTGTTAATAGCAATACAGTAACTAGAAATGTTGTTAATAATACTGTCTTTACTTCCTTCATAACTTACCTTACACCTCCTTAATAAATCGTTCATTTATACTCATACAAATCCCCGCATTTCGCAATCCGGTATATTTAGCCCTTCACTGCATTGCAGCGAAGCTGCTACGGATTGCGACACAAAGTGTCGCGTGAAAAATGCCTGCATTTTTCACACTAATCTTCTGCAAATCGGTATGTAATACATTATATATATATATATATTAGTAAATAGAAAAAAGTAAGTGCCGGGAAACATTGGAAACAGGGAAACATCGCGTTAATTTTTGCGACCGCAAATTATCTGCTTCCTCATGAGTCATTTGAAACACATCCCGCAAATGTATCAACTATAGTCGTAATTTCAAATTTTCTAAATCGGAGCTGCGGCAAGATCTCTGAAATCACTGGATACACCGCCTCCTTATCAATTGCTATCTGCTGTATATATTGTGTATTATTCGCTGTCAATATGCTTATTATCTTAATCTGAGCGGTTTATCTCGCACTTTTCGCTTGATAAATCGCTCAAATGCATTATATTAACAACTTTCATTTTTCCCGCTCCGGTCGATGAAGCACGGCAATCGGAAGTAGGACGACATTGCACTTGAATTCCGATAGCAATAGCATCAAAATATGATTGGAACTAAAGTGAACTTTTTAAAGAATGGAGAGAAATACTAATGGCACAAAGAACAATCCACATGTTGTTTGCTGTTCTTCTTTCAGAGAAGATAGCAATTACAGATCCGAATCGGTTTATGCTCGGTAACATTTTGCCGGATTCCTACAAAGACCCGGCTGCCAGAAAGACCGCACACTATATAAAAAGCATTCCGGAAGGGGATCAGCGGTTCTTTGACTTTCCCGACTTCTTAGATTCTTTTAGGCAGGAGATTCTTACCGATGATTTGTATCTTGGATACTATGCACACCTCGTCGAGGATGCATTTTACCGCTACTTCCTGTATTGCGAGAAGGATTTGATGGACAGGATCAGCAAGCCGGAACTGGATATTCTGTACACGGATTACCACATTCTTAATTCGTATATAGCCAAAAAGTACGACTTACCAACGGATTTGACGGCGCCCGAAGCTTTCGGGGAAGAACCGCTTAACCGAATCACCGAATTTGATGCCTGGGGCATCATCTGCGAATATCAGAACGACCTTACAGAAGCTGTAGGCGGTCAGACTACCTTTCTGACGGAAGACATGCTCGAAGAATTTGTTGCAGAATACATTGACCTCCTGGCCGATGAACTGCGGAATGTACGCCTTGGTTCCTCCCTGCTTAATGCACTGGACTATAAATGGCAAAACAAGCGATAATCCGTCCCGAAAGGTTCAATATATTTGTATTCCCTTTTATCCTATGCTATGAATTTTTCTTTAAGGGAGTTTTTTCACAGCCCCTTTTTGTTGTTACACTGTTGCGCTTTACGCCCATATGACAAGAACATGTATACCACACAAAAGGAAGAAAAAAATATCATATGGGCTACGCAATGATTGGGATTAATATCCGCGCTTCGGTAAAAATATATATGGCAAAGCCGCTTTCCGGCTTAAAATCGTATTGTACCATTCCTCCATACTCACAAACTGCTTGCTATCATATAGACACCTTACAATATCCTTATTTTTAGCCGACATATCCCGCAACATACTTGTTTCCGTTTTGTCTGCCAGTTTTATCAGCTTAAACAAATCGTTTTCCTGTGCCAGTTTATAGTAATTTAACCACCCTCTGTTGAATCCGCTCAACCGGTTTATTCTATCAAGGTAAGTCAGATTACCACGACGGTTTAGTTGCTTTTCAATTCCCTGCATCATTTTTTGAGAATTATTTGAATCAACCGAGAGCACATAGCGTCCATGCACCTTGCAGAAAGAATAACCGAGAAATCTGAGTTCTTCTGGATTTACCACTTTTGTCTTTTCTTTATTAAGGTAAAGATGTAGCTTTTCTTTCAGGTATCGGCCCACGAATACCAATATATCTAAAGCAGCCTTTTGACTATCGCAGAAAATTGCGATGTCATCTGCATATCTTACGTAATTAATGTTTTTCCAATCCAGTTCCTTATCCAGTTGGTCCAGAGCTATATTAGCCAATAATGGGCTAAGCGGAGACCCTTGAGACACTCCTCTTCTTTTGTCATATATGGCTCCGCTTCTCGTTACAACACGTGTTCGCATATACTTAATTATCAATTTTCTCAAAACACTATCGTTCAGTTCTTTGTTCAATCGTTCTATTATCGGAGCGTGGGAAACATTATCAAAAAAGCCGCTGATATCCAAATCGACAATATATTGTTTCCCACTGTTAAGCAATTCCAGACATTTATATAATGCAGGAAATGTTCCCCTTTCTGTGATAAATCCATAACTGGTTTTACTGAATTGTTTTTCAAACTCCGGTGATAAAGCTTTATGTATTGCCATTTCTATGATTTTGTCAATCAGACAAGGAATTTCTAATCTTCTCTTCTTTTTCGAACCCTTCTTATTTACCATTACTAAAAGGGCATTATTAGGAGTATATGAACCATTTCGAATAGATGTCAAAATCGCTTCCTTATTTTCACTCCACCAGGCAGGAAACTTCTCTGCATCTATATTATCCACACCCGGCATCCGCTTTTTAGAAATTACCTGTTTTATACATCCGTCAAGTAATTTTTCATTCAAAACATCCTCTATCGTAACAGCTATCATAGGTCCTACCCCTTTCGTACATACGCTCTTTGGATTCCATATTCTGCCAACCGCATTTTGCCGGATGCATTTCCGGAATACACTTCCCACTCATCCATATGCTTCATAATTGCCTCGAGTTCATATGAATCCTTACGTTTCATAGAACACCTGTCCTTATGTAAGCACTCACACCAGATTTGCATCATGCATGTTCTGTCACTTTTCAAAACTCCTAAATAGTCCCTAATTATCCCCTCACGAGGATCCGTTTCCATTGCCATGTCTTGCACCTTTCGTGCTGCCATTTCCAATTCTTCGCTCAAAAACAGGGGTTCACCTTCTATATAATATCTATAAGCCTCTGCCCAAATCTGATCTATCTCGTATTCACTGAATGCCCATATGGGCTTTTCCCCAACATCGCTGACAAATACCGGCCAAAATCTTCTATTTCCGGTTATATCGCGCAGAAATCCGTCTGTTGAATTTGTGGTACCCACTAAAATTCCATTTCTTAAGTGTGTATCCACATATACTCCATACGGAATCCGATATTGATCATCCGACCGGGACAAAAATGACTTAACGGTTTCTACGTCAACTTTCTTTATCCCGGCCAACTCGCCCAGTTCGGTTATCCATACGCCTTGTATCTTCTCTGCGGCACTTTTATCTTTCATGTCCGAAATTGTCAAGGAATCACTATACCAACCCTTGGAAAAGCGCCGGAAAAAAGTACTTTTTCCTATGCCCTGGGGGCCACACAAAACCAGCATAGTATCAAACTTTACTCCGGGATTGCAGACCCTGGCAACGGCAGCCACAAACGTTTTTCTCACAACGGCACTTATATAATCACTTCTATCAACTTTGAAACATGTATAAAACAAATCATCCAACCGGCGAATTCCATCCCAGCTAAGTTTATCAAGATAATCCCTAACCGGATTTTTTCTCTTCTCCGTTGCCAAATATGCCATCATCGCATCTCTGCACTTATTCGGAGAATAGATCCCATATTCTTTTTCAAGGTACCATTCGAAATTTGTGACATCTGTTGAATTCCATCCGTCGCTGTCTTTCTTCCAAGGCAATTCTCCTTCTGCATCTACTTTGCCGCTCATTTCATTAAAGAATACACCACTTAATGCTGCGTCAAATTTGAGAATGCTGGCAATATTATTCATCGTGCACGCCACTGCGCCCTGTACATCCTTCTCTAAGATATAATCTAAAGCTTTATTCATTGGTTGCCCTCACTTTCATACCGGATATAGGTTTAAATTCCTCAATTGCAAGCACTTTTCCGCCAATCCGTTCACCATCGCATACTTTTTGGATATTACCAAGCCAGGCGGATATTCCCTTTATGCCGCCGCAATTATAAGAATGAAGTGTAAAACTGATATTTGCGAAACATCCGGAATATAATTCGTTTCGCTCCGTAATGGCTTTGCATTCACAATCAACGATTTGCGGTGCCGTCTTGCTCTTTGCACTAAAGTACAGCGTATTCTTATATATCGGATTTCCTGGCTTTTCTACATCTCCATCATGAACAGGACTCTTTATATTTTCTGCAGTCATGCCGTTCCACTCTGAGGCAGCCTCTCTTCTTAATCTTTCCACTGCACCACTTAATAGAGCAATGGCCTCAACATCATCCTTACTTACAATAGCCGTTAATGAGTAATACTTCTCATTTCCGTATTGGGATGCCGGCTCCCAACAATGTAAATATGCAACTCTACAAGGTACAACCAAACGGATTTTTTTCGTCATAATTTTTTTCTCCTTATCAATTGTGTTGACACATCTACCTGTTTGACGTGAACGTCAAGCAGGTAGATATTGCCAAGCCTTTGTTTCCGTTATGTATTGGAAAAGAAATTACCTATGAAATGAAAAGCCAACTCTGCCCAATGCAAAATGAACTATAATAAGTTTTTTGCCCCCGGAGTATTTGGCAAGCCTTTGCGACAATCGCTGAAGAAGATCCTCCTGCATAATAGCCATATCCTCCTCGGTAAAATTAATCTTCGGGGCATGACATACATTACAGATATAGTTAACTTCATCGATTCCATTAAGAACAGCATTCCGTAAGTCGATAATGTAAGGGTTCTTCCTAGAAGCTATTCTGATTGATAACGCAATATCTTCGATATCTTTTTCTACCCAAATCGGTGCATGATATTCGTCATCACGGTGAAACACAGCCGTCTGCTTTCTTCCGAAAACATCCTGAATCGTTTCTATCCAGGATTCTTCTTTATCACCGATAACACGGTCAACAACCAGGCATCTATACATATCTTTATCGCCGTACATAAACTCACCTCTCTTTCGTGCTCAAATTAGTGCCATTTTGTAATGTTCCCGCTAGCATCAACGGAGAAATGTGAATGACCTCCGTTTTGTTCCTGAATCAGGAAATCTGTCCGTTCCGTTAGCGGATCCAGGCCAAAACGCTCTGCATTTGTTTGACTATACCCTCTTCTTGTGTTTGTGTGCTCCAGATAGTTACCGGACACCTGAACTCCGTCACTTTGTATATCCCAATTGCTCATGATGGTTGCTCCTTTCTTTTTTCAGCTTTTTGATTACTGCATTGAGCCCGCTCTAAGCTATTTTGACCCAATCCGGTAATGACCTTTGTATCAAATCATCAACGCACAGCTCGGGCCATAGCGTTTTTGACGACATCTACTTCCTCTATAAAAGAGCCAAGTCATGATTTCACCTCCTTTTCGCTCGGTTATTACGTTGTAATGGCTAGTACCTCGACAAAAGAGTCAACAAATTCTCCCAAACGCTGAACCAGCAATTCATCCTGTTCTTCATCGATTGTCATCTCGTAGAAAATGAATCCACATTCTTGGATGCAAATATCATTTACCTTAATGAAATCAGGATGACCGGGTATTTTCTCCTTATAAAGGCGAGCCAGATCAACATCGTCATAATACTGAAGCAATATTCCGAATATCTTGTAATATCTAGCAGACGCATGAGGTTCCTCTATCGTAAAATGTATTCCCTCTTTGGTCCTACAGAGAAAAGCTGCTTCCCCGGCTTCACTAAAGTGATGATTCGTAATCTGCTTTTCCGACAAGAATTTCTCTATCTTGATTTTTAGTGTTTCATTTTTTTTCATATTTTTGTTCCATTTCCTCCATTTCCTTCTCAGCAAGATTGACTTGATAGTGTTGAAGTACAATAAATAATGTTGACTTAATTGCATCAAGCTCCTCGATTAACTGCTTAATGAGTATTTCAATTACTTCATCCGACATTTTCTGTCTCCTCCTTTCGCAATTTTTGAGAACGGTTCAATAGATTACTTGCCTGAATATTTTTCTTTCCATTTCTCAACAAGCGATTACATATGCTCTCGACCCTGTCGTAATCTTTCATAAGTAAACTCGTTCTCGCTATAGACAACCGAATTCTTTTTGTGATTACCCCGTTTCTTCTTACATTCTGTAATAATGTATAAGCTTTCTCATAGCTTTCCCGAGCTTTCTCAACGCTGTAGAAAATACTCTGTTCTTCATACAATTTTCCCAATTCGTTCCACAGATCACCGTTTGACTTATCACTATCAATTGCGACATTAAGTAGTTGATAACATGCGTTGTATTCCTTAATACTTCTGAAATATTCGGCCTCTTCACACACCAGTCTCGAATAATAGCAAGTTCTGCTCTCTCGTTCATTTGGCTTCTCCTTAACAGATTTCATAGCTCCGATTCGCTGATGCATATGCCTAAAGAGTCCAAGCAAATCCTTCTGTGTTTTAATCGCCTCAGAAGGCACAACTTCCAAAAATGCATCTATTCTCTCTTTGTATAATTCAACAAGCCGGAACGCTGCTTCCATTGAATTGTTTGAATATACAAGTCTTCGATACATTCTTATACTTTTTTCACATTCACCTAATTTTCTATAAATCCCTGCTATATTAAGTCGAACCTTAACATCTCTGTAATTTCTATCGCTATTTATCATGGCGAAAACTTCTAATAAGAAGCGATACAACTTTTTGGATTCATCCGACTTACCATTTTCCTGTTTTTCTTCCATCAACCGGTTCATGCATGTATCAACGATTAATTCATAGTTTTCAGGGATAACATACTTTGACATAAAATCCGGAACTCTATCGAAATAATTGGAACACCGGACCAAACACTCGAACCAGGCAAATACTGTTTCTTTAGTTCCTTTTCCTGAAGGTGAGCTGTTGTACAGTTCCGTCACACTCTTTTCAATTTCATTTTTGATATCTGTATTTCCATCCATATGTTTTCTCCTCTATATGCACCCGTACGACAGAATGGAAATTGTATTTGATAGGGGGGTGATGGTTTGAGGGGGTGGCTTTTTCCATCCTGTCGTCGAATGTAAGACAATCGTAATCCTTTTTCTTCCACGTGTAATTACAAATGGTTTACCGTTTTTTTACAAATCAATTAAGATTTCGTGGTAAAATGTAATAAGAAATAAAATTATATTGGGAGAATATAAAGATGGGAAAAAAAGCATACTTTGGAAAAGATTTGTTTTTTGACATGGGAAGTATACAACTATATCACAATAATGAAATGTATAAACTCAGCAAACCGCAGCGGAGTCTGCTTATGTTATTTATCGAGAGGCACGATCAGTTAATTCCACAAGAAGAACTAGATGACCTTGTTGCAGAAAACAGATCCCTTTCTCAAGAATTAACTTCCATAAGAAAACCATTCAAAGAATTATTCGGTAATGAAATCGGAAAAAATATCATTACTCACTACCGTTCAAACTTAGAAACTGATAAAGGAGGTTACGCCCTAAACTCTCGTAATTCTGCATTCACCATGAAAATAGTTGAGGATGAAGTAGATAACTTAACCGACAACGCCTTAGGCTTAGTTATAGCCGACCTTTTTTTTAGACGCGAAGAAATTCAAAATGAGATTGCCGATATCCAATTACAAATGTCTCAGGATCCATACAATATTAGCGATGAACTCAAGGAAAAATATCTGGATAAGACGCAAAAACTTACTTTACTGAATTCTCAAATAAATTCCAATAGAATATTATTACTTCAAATTATGAAAACCAGTTGTTCTGCAGACGTAGAAAACAGTAACTATTCTGATTCAATTAGTAAAGCAAAGGAATTATATGGACTCGGACAAATAAACGAGGCCATTAGTGAATTGCGCTCAAATACCTGGGTGTTTGAAGCCATTGCTAATGGTAAAAATATTGAAGATATGAATTCCTTTATTATCAGAAACAAATTGTTAATCAGCTTTATCCTGGCTCAAAATATCCAAAACAAATACTTTTCAATTGACTCAATAAATAATCAAATAAAGCCTTTATATGATGAAATACTTGTTCTCGTAGTTCAATCTCATAGTAATTATGATGCTATCCTTGACTACGGCATATTCTTATTCAAGTTTAAATTGATAGATGAAAGCATAAAGATTTTTCAAAAATTAGAGAATCTATATTCCCTGGATAATTCTATTCGTTCGATTCAATGGGGAGAACTGGAATACAATTGGGGAAAAGCATACTCTTCGCAATTTGAATCAAGTTACAACGGTCCCCAGGCCATTGAGCATTTCAAAAAAGCAATCGATTACATAATTCGGGACGGGAAAGAGGAAGCTCGTACTCTTTTGCATATTCTGTCATACAATGAGATTGCCAAAATTTTCATAAATGATTACAAGTATTCTGGTTCCTTATTTTACGCCTTTAAAGCATTAACATATTTGAAGCTCCAGAATTTTTCCCAAGATAAAAACCTAAATATTTGGGGACAAATCTATTCCCTCATAGCTAGGTCCTACCGAAAGGCTGACAGTGATAAATGCATTGATAACTATCTCCGCGCAATTGACTTTTACGAAAGATACAGCCATTTAGCTGACGTAGATGCAAAATCTACCTTTCTCGAAGATGAGCAGGAAGAACTAAAAAGAGAAATGGCAATCATCTATTCTAATCTATACAGGCGTTACAATGACATACTTAATTATGAAAAAGCTGAATACTATCTGAATCGTTCGCTTGAGATTAAGCAGGAATTATATAAAATGAATCCCTATACATATGGGGTCACTTACGGATTATCTTGCAGCTATAAAGCGGAATTTGCTGTTCAACGTCAAGACTTCATCCAAGCAAGCCAAGACTTCTCTTTTGCACTAACAGCAAAAGAGAAAAGTTTATCCGGCGATTCAAGTGTTCATAACTCTACCATATTGGCAACATTAATGGAGCTCGCTAACCTGGATTCAATATGGGAGGATTTTTCTGCTGCACACCAAAAATACTCAACCATTTTGGAATACCGCAGGAATCTGTTTAAATCTCCTACACCTCAAAATCGCGAGCGTTTATTCAATATTCTTTATAATATTGGATTTTCATATTTAGTTCAGCCGGGAAAAACAGAGTTAGCGATACAATATCTTTCGGAAGCATTAAGCCTTTTTTCGTTCAATGATTTGTCCATTTCTTCAGCTATATCTCCTGAACAATATTGCAAATGCTTATTGTCTATGGCACGTGCTACTCGAGAAAACGGAAACGAGACAACAGCACAAAAATATTATAATGATGTTTATGCACTCTGCTTATTTCTCGAATCTAACCTTCAGATTTCTGCCAGACTATCAATCTACACCCGCGCAGTTGCATACTATGAACTTGGCTTGTATTATCACCATGAAGACAAAGATCATTCCCTATTATTGTTAAATAAGTCTTTGGAACTATGGAAATATTTACTTTCAGTCAATAGTAAATGGTACATTAACGATTGGTTATTAACTGCCAAAGCCATTTATGAGCTCAACAATAATGAAAAACTACATAATGAAATAGAATCTTGCAACAATTTGCATGCTCCGTATAGGACACACGAGACTCTATTCTATATCTTCTAAATGATTGGGATTAATATCCGCGCTTCGGTAAAAATATATATGGCAAAGCCGCTTTCCGGCTTAAAATCAAAAAAACGCCACATCAATATGTGGCGTTTTTAGCCTGGAGGTACACAAAATCTTAATAGCCATTAATCCAGCTATAACAATCTTCGATATAGATCGAATCGTTCCAGAAGTATTCTTCCCAAGTTATGGCGTGAGACATTCTGAGTGAGACGCTAATACCAGTGGCAGTACGCTCTGTCGGCGCTATTGTTAAGACTAAACGCAAGTCGCCTTTACTTAACTTAGCATAATACGCGCCAGGAGTATAATCTTCATTATACACGGTCCAACCAAGACCTTGCGCGTAAGCCTCAAATTGTGCTCTTGCTGCTTCTGGCGTAGTTTTAGTTGCACTAGGACCAGGTGTAGGCTCAGGTGTTACAACTGCAACCTTTTCACTTGCTGCAACAGTTACGGTTGCAGCAAAGTTTTGGTAGCAAATAGTAATAGTATTGCTTGTGCTGCCGAGCGTAAGAGGTTCAGCGGTCCAGCCGCTAATCTTCTTTTTGCTGCCGTCGCTCATAACTGCCTTAACAGTAAAGTCATCAGCAGTGAGAGTATCACCAATGTAGCGCGTCTTAGACGATACGCTAGCGGTAATACCAGTAACAACATTTGCCTTTACGGTAAAACGCGAGGAGATAATAACCTCTTCTTTTCCGTACTCAGGAGTGAGGGTTACTTTAAATAAGTATTCCCCAGCTGCGAGTTTGCCGAATTTGAGGTTCTTATCAACCTTGCTGCTTGCAAGATTATAGCTATTTGCGTTTGGCGAATCGCTACTTTCTTGCAAAATGT
Organism: Lachnospiraceae bacterium; assembly: GCA_045617725.1. GTDB lineage: Bacteria > Bacillota > Clostridia > Lachnospirales > Lachnospiraceae > JAZLJD01. Next base: position 789 of record JAZLJD010000029.1, on the reverse strand, counting down.
TTTCGTTTGTGTCAAGTATAAAACCTTTGACTTCAACGATGTTACCGATGCTTACACTAAGGTTACCCTTAATGTTAAAACTCTTGCCTTCGTAGAATGAACCTGAAGGAGCTTCAACGTTTTCGACTGTGATTTCAGCGATCGGTGTGGGCTCAGGTGTGGGCTCAGGTTCCTTGGTAGGTTCTACTGTAGGTTCTGCAGTAGGTTCTATTGTGGGCTCTGCGGTAGGTTCTACTGTAGGCTCTACGGTAGGTTCTGCAGTAGGTTCTACTGTAGGCTCTACGGTAGGTTCTGCTGTGGGCTCCACTGTAGGCTCCATGGTGGGAGCAGTAGTGGGCTCCACGGTAGGAGCAGTAGTGGGCTCAGTTGTGGGGTTAACGTTTACAGAGGTAATTGAAGGTACAGACGATGTAGGATTAGAAGTGTTATTCTCAATCGAAACACTTGGAGTTTGCTCTGACACAGCGTTAGCATCGCCGTCTTTACCACAACCAACCATTGTCATTATGCCAAGTGCAAGGACTGCACCAAGAATAAATTTTTTCGAAGTTCTATTTTTCTTAGTTCTGTCAGTTGTCTCTGTGCATTTTCCGTTGCAATGTTCTCGGACTTGTTGAAAATTTGCTCCTGCCATTATTCGTTCTCCTCGTTGTATTTGGATACTATTTTATTATACCACGGTGCATTGAACGATGCACTTAATTAGCCTGGATAGTGTAAATTTACCTGCGGAAATAAAAGATTAGAATTAACCAAAGATGCTCTGATTATGTATCAGGCTATGAATTT
>JAZLJD010000028.1:0-71297 GCA_045617725.1 Lachnospiraceae bacterium | reverse complement strand
AATCCCCGCATTTCGCAATCCGGTATATTTAGCCCTTCACTGTATTACAGCGAAACTGCTACGGATTGCGACACAAAGTGTCGCGTGAAAAATGCCTGCATTTTTCACACTAATCCCCGCATTTCGCAATCCGGTATATTTTGCCCTTCACTGTATTACAGCGAAACTGCTACGGATTGCGACACAAAGTGTCGCGTGAAAAATGCCTGCATTTTTCACACTAATCCCCGCATTTCATAGTAATCTTTATAACATTACATTTTATATTGTATTCTTTTATACTTAACCATACATTAAAAAACGCCCCAAAACGGGGCGCTCCTATCTCACATAATTTGACAGCCGGATTCGGCTCAATACATACAAAAACAGCGCAAGATGCACAAGGGTCGATGCCAGCCTGCTGACCACTACCCTTTTAAGAAGCCTGCCCTGCATGACTGCCGTCGCCGCCGCGAGGAAAATACTGCCTGCAAAAAGACTGAGGCTGCGCCACAGCGGCTTAAGCAGGCCGGGCACAAGAGAAAGGCAGAACAAAGCCGCCAGCCCATAAACAAGCCATCCCGGCTTCTTTTCATTCAAAAGGAGGCCAAAAAGCATAAAGAAGGCCATCAGGATGCCGGTGGATAGTCCCGTAATCATTTCAGTCAGGCTGACATAATGAATAAAGGGCTCGGCGCCCGCCCGGAGCCTATATAAATCCATATAGGGAAAAGGCAGAACCAGGGCGAAAAACAGCAGAATCCCGGTCGCAAGTACCCATTTCGTTGTAAGTTCTTTTTTGCCTGTCATATACTCTGACGCGTCGGATAACGCAACTCCTGCACAAGAATAAACATAGCCAGCACATAGGCTGCCATAAGAAGAATCCAAAGGGCCAGCTTCGTACTGCGCTTTTCATCCTCCATATCCCGAAGAAGTGAGATATCAAAGCACAGGGTAACAGCCAGCACGCCAAAGGAGGCTCTGGACGGATAGGTGGGCGACAAAAGCATCGCACCGTGTGAAATCACCGCAAATACCATTAGATAGAGTTGCCGGGGCGTAATGGATTTCTTACGGATGTACCGGTACACGACATACAATATCATGGAAAAAAGCAATACCGGTCCCAAATACAGAAAGGTCGCCCGGTCAAACTCGGTAAGATGCAGAATGAGCTTATCAAAAATGCTGCCTGTAATCAGGTCCTTACGGGTAAAGTTACCGGGTGCCAGCAGCATCGCCGCACTGCCCGCAAGAGAAAATACCGCGCCCAGAACCAGGGCGGGATGAATCTTACGCTTGCTTTTCATTAGGTAAAGAATTGTAAAAACAGCCATGCAGAAGGACGCCGGCCCCATATTCTCGTTACTCCAGCCCGTCATAACGGCAAGCGGGATTATGAAGATGCAGCTTCCCTTCGGAAGGATGTAATCCTCCGACAGACTGTTCATATAAAGGGAGGCAAAAAGCAATATCCAGGTCGTGGAATACAGATAATTCACACAACCCGCCTGCCAGAACAGCGTATCGTAAAAATTCGGATTCAAAACGATGATGAGGCTTCCGAACAGTAGCATGTATTTTGGGGAAACCTTGCCGGTAATACGCGTAATGAGTAAAGCAAGCAGGATATAGAAAAGCACGTTCAGAAGATCCGCTGCCATCGGGCCTGCCATCAGTATGAACTGCAGAATGGTATGGGTTACGCTTCTGCCGCCCCAGCTTAAGTAATGCCATTTCTGAAAGGTCAAAATATCGCCGACAGACTCAAGGGGCTCGTAGTCCGAACCAAGCTTCCTGCTGTACCAAATATCGTCGGAATGAAAAGGAACGCTTCTTTGGAGCAGATAATTAAGGATAAGCAAAGAAAGGCCTGCCAATGCAAGCACTACATAGCCTATGATACGATTTCTCTTCTCTCTGCTCATGAAAAACCTCCCATGCCCTTCTATTCTACCACAAAACCCATAAAAAAAGCCACGACATAAGCCGTGGCTTTTAAATAACACGTGTTACAGATTAAGCATTCATCTGCTTTGCAACTTCTTCTGCAAAGTTCTCCTGCTTCTTCTCCATACCTTCGCCTACTTCGAAACGAACAATCTTCTTAATAACAAGGCTCTTGTTAACAGATGCAAGATACTGAGCTACAGTCTGCTTGCCATCCTCAGCCTTAACATAAGTCTGATCAAGAAGGCACATTTCCTTGAGCTGTTTGCTTACACGGCCTTCAGCAAGTCCTGCGAAAATCTTGTCAGCAAAGATATTGGCCTTGTCAGCCTGAGCAAGCTCAACAAGCTGTGCAGCAGCTTCCTTGGAAAGGAAGTTGAATAAGTACTGCATGTTGTTCTTCTGCTCTTCGTAAGTAGCGATATCAGCATCGCTCCATACCTTCTCGGATACTGCCTTATTGATAAGGGCATTGAGAATAGGCTTAGGAAGCGTTGCGGGATCTGCAAGAGCGCTCTCGGTAGTAATCTCACGTAACTTGGCAAGTTCAGCCTCGGAAAGGTCGGTTCTTGCGATGTACTGAGGATTCATAGCTGCGATCTGCATAGCTACGTTGTTAAGTGCTTCGCTTGCAGCAGCATCGGTTGCACCGTCAGCAGCTACCAAAACACCAATCTTGCCGCCGCCATGAATGTAGGTAGCAACCAAATCAGCGGATGCCTTCTCGAAACGACGGAAGGAAAGCTTCTCACCAATCTTAAGGGTCTTGTCAGCGATCTCTTCGGTAAGACCTGCATCAAGAAGAGCCTGAACATCCTCACCGTTCTTGCCACCGTTATAGGAAGAAGCAAGTGCGGTCTCAGCTACAGACTGTACAAACTCCTGGAAGATTTCGTTTTTGGCAACGAAATCGGTCTCGGAGTTAACTTCAACAACTACTGCGGTATTGCCATTTACAGCAACACGGCAGATACCTTCAGCTGCGATTCTTGCAGCCTTTTTAGCCATCTTGGCAGCGCCGCTCTTTCTTAATACTTCAACAGCAGCGTCCATATCACCATTTGTCTCAGTAAGAGCCTTCTTGCAGTCCATCATGCCTGCACCGGTCATCTCACGTAAGTCTTTTACCATAGAAGCGGTAATATCAGCCATTTCTATACCTCCTGTAATCGAATTATTCCTGCTCTGCAGCAGCTACTTCCTCAATATCGGTAGCTTCGCCTTCAGTAGCGGTCTCATCATAAGTTACTTCACCCTGATTAGCCTCGATAACTGCATCAGCCATCTTGGAAACGATCAGTTTTACAGCGCGGATAGCATCATCGTTGCCGGGGATAACGAAATCAAGCTCCTCGGGATCGCAGTTGGTATCAGCGATACCGATTAAGGTAATACCAAGTGCATGAGCCTCATCGATGCAGATGTGCTCCTTCTTGGGATCTACAACAAAGATAGCATCGGGAATCTTGGTCATTTCCTTGATACCGCCAAGGTTCTTCTCAAGCTTATCCCACTCTTTCTTAAGCTCTACAACTTCCTTCTTGGGAAGTACATCAAAGGTACCGTCGGTAGACATGGTCTCGATAGCCTTAAGTCTCTCGATACGGCTTCTGATGGTCTTGAAGTTGGTAAGCATACCACCAAGCCATCTCTCATTTACAAAGTACATACCGCAACGTGCAGCTTCGGTAGCAACAGCTTCCTGTGCCTGCTTCTTGGTACCTACGAAAAGGATGGTTCCACCCTGCTCAGCGATAGAGAAAACTGCTTTGTAAGCCTCATCTACCTTGCCAACGCTCTTCTGAAGATCAATGATATGGATACCATTTCTCTCGGTGAAGATGTAGGGAGCCATCTTAGGGTTCCATCTTCTGGTCTGATGTCCGAAATGAACACCTGCTTCAAGTAACTGCTTCATAGAAATAACGCTCATTTTAATACCTCCATTTGGTTTAGCGTCCGCATCGTGCATTTTTGAAAGCCATCTGAAGCGTCATTCAGACACCGGCTTTTACATCGATGCGTGATTTATAGTCACAACGCGAATATGTTAGCACAAAAAAAGCCCCGTTGCAAGGGCTTTTTAAGGCAAAAAACTACGATTTATTCACGCTATTTGTTCACAAGGATTACGGCAATTGCTTCCGCGTCACTTCCCTTCGGAATCGTGTAGCTTCCGCTCTTTATTTTATTGTCGTAATGCTTTTGGCAAAGGTATGTGTCATAATCCAAGGCATTCTCCACGAGTCCTGCTTCGCACAGCTTCTTGCAGATGTCGTAGGAATTGTCGCCGCTCTCCACTCGTATGGTTACGCTTTCATCGGAAACCACAACTGCCGGCTCCTTTGAGGGGGCTACCGAAGGTGCTTCGGAAGGTGCCAAAGACGGCGCTTCGGAAGGTGTCAAAGACGGCGTTTCGGAGGGTGTCAAAGACGGCGTTTCGGAGGGTTGCTTTGAAGGTTCCGGGCTCGGTTCCTCGGAAGGCTCCAAAGAGGGCTCCGGGCCGGGTTCTTTGGAGGGTGCTACAGATGGTGCCTTCGATAGAACCACGGAAGGCTCCGGGCTCATCGTATACATGGTTTTGTTTTCCTTGGGCGAAGCCTCTGAAACCGGTTTCTCATTTGAATTCGTAGCGACACCCATCGCAAGTGCTGCCACTATAAGTCCGATTCCGACTCCGATCAGATAACTCTTCAGCTTCATAACTACTTCCTGCTCTCGTAGAGGCCGATTACAAGGTTGACCTCTCCGATTCCCAGTCCCAGTTCTCTTGCTATGGCCATATTGGATTTACCAAGGCGATGCATCTCCAAAATACGGTCATTGTTATTGCGTCCGGTAATACCGGTTGCCAGTTCTTCCGTCGCAGCGGCTGCTGCCGGGGAAATCTTCTCTCTCTTGGGAGCTGCCTTTGCCGGCTTCTTTTTGGGTTTCTCGGAAGGAGCCTTCAAGGTTACGCTCTCTGTCTCCTCCTCGGACAGTTTCGGAGGCGTCAGTCCCGAAAATGCTTCCTGTGCGGCTTCTGCCACTTCCTCAGCCTGCTTTTTGGCCTCCTCTACGGAAATACGGACATCCTGTGCCGTGGTTTCTACCTTCTTGACTGTACTCTCTACTTCGGAAACCGTATTCTTTAAGACATCATGCTTGTCGTTGAGCATATCATAAAGGAACATAACCTCCTCATGATTCTTGCTGATCTGAGCCAGTATCCCTTCGGAATACTCCCCGAGGTTCAGCATCTGCTCATTGGTAACACGCTCTAAAGAACGTTCCGTCTTCTCGACCGCATAGGAAATGGTTTCATCTACGGTATCTTCAATTCGGAGCTTAACCTTCTCAAGCTCCGCATTCACCATGTCGTCTATTTGTTTTTTGCCATATTCAATATCCTTCTTTGTAAGGGAAGCGCCTTTGTCGGGAATAATAAAGCCCGCAATTACCAGAGCCGCTCCTACGATAAGAAGAATAATCTCCATTGTTTCCACTCTGTCTTACTCCATCAAACTGTTTTATATTTTGACATCAAAGCCGCCGGGCCGTATCACGCGGCCGTCCTGCTCTTCTTTTTTGGGTCTCCTGCGACCGCCATCGCCGCCATACATGCCGCGACCGCCGCCCTCGCCCATCTGATGTTCTCCGTCGGTATGCCGGGAATTCTGAACCTGCGTGGATTTTACCGATGCTTCCTGTTCCTCATGATGTACAATGGCATGCTGTTCCACGGTCACACGCTGGTCCTCCTGCGAACGAATCGCCGCATAGTCCTGCGTTCTTCCCATTACTCCATTCATTTCAATCGGTCCGATTGCCATGGTAAATCCCCCTGTCAGATAGATGTGATTCTTACTTCTCCCGCATCTTTTACAAAACGACAATATTTTAATGTATCCTTTACTACCATGCTGGCACCCGAAATGGTGATTCGGGTTCCCATATATACTTCACCCATGACGATAACATGGGCGGAGCTGTCTCCTTCCATGACATCCTCAAGGTCCGTCATTTCCTGAACCTGCTGCGACAGCATTTCCTCCTGTTCCTTCAATTGCATCTTTACATTGGAGATGTACTTCTTCTGTTCCGGCAGGATGGGAAGGCCTGCGGCCTTCTTTTTCTCAGCGGCCTCCATAATGGGACGAAGCTGCATGATACTTTTGTTCAGTCTTAAGGTAGACTCACGGAGTTCACTATATCGTGCTTTCAAAGCAGGGTCAACACCTATTTCAATCGTGGTGTCTGCGCCCATGTCGGAGCCCAAAGTCTTCACGGTAACGGCGTTGGTTGCAGTCACTCTTCCGCCCGTGATAAATCCTTTTTTGCCTACAACATTGACCTCGGTCATGGCGGATACCGTGGAATGCAGAATGGATTCCGTCTCCACATAACCTCCGGCCGTAACGGTAGCACTTTCGATAAACTTGGCCACCACATTGCCCTTGGCCTTAAGGACACCGCGGCCCATACCGGTAACGCCGGCCGCTATCGTAATGTCTCCGTCCGCTTCTACCGTAGCGCCCTCGACTACACCTTTTATAATGACATTTCCTCCGGCTTTTACGGAGAAATTGGAATTTACATTGCCGTTGATTTGTACATTGCCGCTGTATTCGATATTGCCGGTTGAGTTATCAACGTTCTCAACCTCATAAATATCGGATACGAATACCTTACCGTCCACCAGTGTGGCATGTCCGTCCACCATGGAACGAAGGGTAAGCTTGTCTTCCGAAATCTCGATGTTACGGCCGTATTTGAGCACACCCTTTTTCACAACCGTAGCCGCCTGAGCTTCGCCCAAAACGGTAAGTCCCGGCGTACCCTGCTCTTCCGGATGCAGAACTGCGAGCACATCGCCCTTTTTCACATGAGAAATGTTATTTAAATGGAAAAAGTCAACCGAACCGTCCTCGAGCAGAGTCGGTCTGGCCTTACGATTGGTTTCAAAGAAATATTCGATATAGGCATTCTTACCAAGACCGGGAACCTGGCCCCTCGCCACCACAATATCCTTGCAGTATTCACGATGGTTCAGCCAGTTCATAATGGCGGCTTCATCGATACCGGATACAATGTAGTTGATGTGTAACATGTTCACGATATCCTGCGCCGTAAGAAGTGTTCCGATGGATGAAGGCGGATAGAAACGGGCAACAGCTGTCATATGGTCCTGCGAAACCATAACAACAAAGGTCTCGTTGATGGGAGGATAATACTGATTGTTGATTACAATCTCTCCCTCTTCCTGACCGCTGTTCGCCAAAATATTGATGGCCATGGCTTCAAAGCCGATACCCATCCTCATAAGATACTGTTTCACCTCATTGTAATCGCATCGCACACCGCCATCCTTCGGTGCAAAAATACGCAACTTGGTGCCTTGTGGAGTAGTCTCTACCTGAAAAAAACCGTTCATAAGCAATCCCCCTATAGATGCCAAAAACTATCAACGATCCGACAACAGACCCATGTACTTTCCCATCTTGTCTCTCATTTTTTCAAGAGCACGTGTATGAAGCTGTGAAACTCGTGATTCGGATACTTCAAGCACGTTACTGATTTCCTTCAGTGTTAATTCCTCATAGTAATAAAGCTCTATTACTCGTCTCTCCTTCTCGGTCAAAAGTTCCAGGCTGTTAAGCAGAACTTCCTTTAGTTCATTTTCTTCTACCACATCCTCCGGTGAAGCAAAATGCGAGGACGCATTGTGCGGATTGGAGATTTCGGTTCCCTGCTCCAAAAACTCATCCAGGGAAACGACGCCCGTGACCTTCATCTGTGACTGCCACTGTGTATATTCATCCTCGGATATTCCGAGGCTTTTGGCGATTTCATCGTCGGTCGCAGCCCGGCCATGTTCCTCCTCAATGGAATGAATGGCACTGTCTATCTGCTTCTGACGCTGCCGTACCGTTCTGGGAATCCAGTCCATCTTTCGAATCTGATCTAAAATGGCACCGCGGATACGCAGACTCGCATAGGTTTCAAATTTAACTTCCTTGGCCGAATCGAATTTATCGATTGCATCAATCAATCCGAATATTCCGTAACTGACCAAATCCTCATATTCCACGTTATAACCCAAATACATACTGAGTCGTCCCGCCACTACCTTAACAAGCGGAGCATACTCCAAAATGATTTTTTCGCGAACAGCTGCGGATTTCGTTCTGGAATATTCATCCCATAATTGTTTTCTTCCGTTTTCGTCCATGACAGCCTCCGGTTATTATTTTTCTTCTTCCGTCATCTCGCCGGGCTCTTCTGTATCGCCCTCTTTCTCAATGACTTCTCCCTCTTCCGATACACCGGTCTTCTGATTCTTATCAAGCAGATCCAGTATTTCTGCAGCCAGCTTACCCAGGAAAAAAAATACAAGTAATACGATGATAAGCTCAAGCAGCAAAGTTGTTTTTTCAGTTTTACAGATTAATCCGATGATTCCCGTAATGCCGGCTGCTGTCAGGGCAAATACGGCCGGAATAATTCTTGTTTTCTTCATATGTGCTCCAAAATCAGATAGTCTTTTCCGGATGTCCGACGGCTCTGATTACGAACTCGCCCGTTTCCGGGTAAAAGATAACGGTACGTCCGTAATTGGCGCCCGTATCCTCTGCAAGAATACGTATTCCGAGTTCCTTCAGTTTCTTTTTGGAGGCTTCTACATTACGCTCTCCTACCCGGGCGATATCATTTCTGCTGTCCACGTTGAACATCATGGCACCGCCGGCGAGCTTGGCCACGAGACGTTCCTTTTTGGCTCCGGCTGCTACCATCAGGCGAATCAGTTCCGTGATTCCGGTGTCAGCAAACTTGGCAATGTTACTTGAATTCTTGATTGCCGTGCTGTCCGGAAGCATAACATGTGCAAGTCCGCCGATTTTGGTAATCGGATCTCTGACCGCTACCCCGACACAGGAGCCCAGCCCCAAGGTCGTAAGTCCGTCCGGACTCTTGCAGATATTAAGATCTGCCATTTTAACCTTAATTATTTCTCCCATTTTAAGTTCCTTTACATTCCCAAAGATGTCAGAATCTTGTCATATGACTCCAAATCCGGAATCAAAATGAAGTATCCGTTAATTTCAATATCATCAGAAAACTGTGACTGAATCAGCATGATTCTGTCGCCCATGATACCAAACTGAATTGCAGGTACGCTTAAAATCGCCCCCGCCATATCAATGGCCATGTCAGGAACCGACGGATAAATTCTCAAATTCGTCAGGGCGGAAAGTGCGTTCAGATAAGCACCGGTGATAATGTTGCCGATTTCCTTCAGTGCCGAAATCTGCATCTCGTCGAAATCATCCGCACCGGAAAGACCCATGAGCTTCGTAATCAGATGTCTTGCGGTTTCCTTCTCCATCAAGAACATAATACTTCCGGTAATATCGCCTTCTACCTGGAGGTAAATGCCGACTACCAGCTGTTCCTCACCACCGATGGTCTCTCCGACATCCCCGAAGTCCAAAAGTCGGACCTGCGGAACCTTCATATCCACCTTACAGCCCAAAAGAGACGCCAGTGCCGTTGTTGCATTACCGGCGCCGATATTTCCTATCTCCTTCAGTATATCAAAATATTCCTGTGAAATCTCGTTTAAATCAAATTTTGCCATGTTCTCTCCACGTCGTAAAGGCACGCCGTACGACATGCCTTTACATTAAGTGCGGCCGGGCCGCGTATTTACTTTTGTTTTGGGCTATACATTCTCTTTATCGGCTATGACTGCATTCAGATCCAGCAGGGAAATAAGCTTTCCTTCATGCTTTCCGATAGCCATCAGGTAACCGCCCTTGTCACCCTTATCGTAATTGGCTTTCTCGATATGTTCGGAATCCAAATTTACAACCTCGCGAACACTGTCAACAACAAGACCGATGGGTTCATGTTGCTCGAGTTTTAAGATGATGATACGGGTTTTGTTCGTGTACTCGTCATCCGGTAAATCCATCTTAAGTCTTAAGCTCATGACGGGAATTACTTCGCCACGGAGGTTGATTACACCCTTTAAATATTTGGCTACCTTCGGGACTCTGGTAATGTTCTGCATACGCACGATGTTATCGATAAAGTTAATGTCGATACCGAACATTTCCTCACCGATGGTAACGATAATGTACTGCGTGGTATCAAACTCTGTACTTTTCATTAATTCGTCCATTTTTATTCCCCCTATCCTACAGCAATGCGTTCGTATCGATGATCAGTGCGATCTCGCCATCGCCAAGGATGGTAGCACCGCTGATAATCTTGGTCTTATTAATATACTTACCTAAGGACTTGATAACGATTTCCTGCTGACCGATGAGTTCATCGACTACAAGACCTGCAAGACGGTCGCCCTTCTTTACTATGATAACGGTAAGGTTATCATCGGGACCCTTGGTGGATTCGATATCAAGCACTTCGTTCATACGGATGATAGGGATTACGGAACCTCTTAAATGGATTACTTCCTTCGACTGAACCGTTACAACATCCTGCGGAGTAATATCCTCGATGGTCTGAATGGAACCGAGTGATACGGCATATTTCTCGCCGCCGACGGAAACCATAAGGGCCTGGATAATAGCAAGGGTAAGAGGAAGTCTTATGATGAAGGTAGATCCTTCACCTAACTTAGACTTAACTTCAACTTCACCGCTTAAGGCTTCAATCTTGCTCTTTACAACGTCAAGGCCAACGCCTCGACCGGATACATCGGATACTTTCTCTGCGGTTGAGAAGCTGGGAAGGAACAGAAGATTGATAATCTCCTTGTCTTCCATGGTAGCAGCCTGCTCTTCCGTGATGGTACCGCGTTCAATTGCTTTTCTGCGAACCTTATCTACATCGATACCGTTACCATCATCTCTTACTTCGATGACTACGTTGTTACCATCCTGGTAAGCTTCCAGGAAGATGGAGCCGACTTCAGACTTACCTCTTGCACGTCTGTCTTCTGCGGACTCAATACCATGGTCGGCAGAGTTACGAAGGAGATGCATAAGAGGATCACCGATTTCATCCACTACGGTACGATCCAGCTCGGTTTCCTCACCGGACATATACAGTTCCATCTTCTTGTCGAGTTTCTTGGAAAGATCTCGAATCATACGAGGGAATCTGCTTACAACGCTTTCGATAGGAACCATTCGAACCTTCATAACGGATTCATGAAGATTGGTGGTTACGCTCTCAAGGTATTCAATCTGCTCATTGAAGTTGGAGCTGCCTTGCTGTGCAGCGGACTGGTTTGTGGTCTGTGCTGCGGATACCAGGGAGTTCTTGGCAATAATCAACTCACTGACGAGGTTCATGAGGACATCCAGCTTCTCGATATCGACACGAACCGTACGGTTAACAACCGGTTTGGCAGCTGTGGTTGTGGCTTTCTTCTCACCCTGCTTTTCGGAGGTAGTGGTGGAAGGAGCGCTCTTACTTGCAACGGCTACGCCGGTGGGTGCTTCTTTTTCTTCTTCCTTGTACTTGTTTAAGGTACTCTCATCTAAAGTGACCTGTGCTCCGACCGCATCAGCGATTTCGGATACAGACATAATTGCTTTCTTAACATCATCAACGGACTTCTCGGAAATAATCATTAAGGAGAAATCAAATCCGAACTTCTCGTCCTCGATATCCTGAACGGGAGGAACCGAAACAATAACCTCGCCGAGTTCTTCCAGAGCCTTGTATACGAGGAAAGCTCTCGCTGCCTTTAATACGCAGGTCTCCTGAATATAAATCGTGAAGCCGTATACCTTGCTTCCTGCTGCATAAGCCTGTGCAATTACGGTCTCGAGCGTCTGGTTGATTTCGATGCTCTTCCATTTGGCTTTATCATCCGATGCGGCATCACCCTTCTCCTCTGCTGCAGGCTCTTCTGCCTTAGATTCCTCTTTTGCCTCCTCTTTGGGTGCGTCTGCGGATGCGGAGTTACCGTTTAAGATGTCATTTAATGCCTTGATGATATCCTCGTTCTCATTGGTTCCTTCATCTGCATTCTCCTGAATATTGCTTACATATTCGTCGAGTGCATCAATGCATTTGAAGATAACATCAATAATGCCGGCATTTACTTTAATTGTATTGTTGCGAACTTCTGAGAAGACATTCTCCATGTCATGGGTCAGGTTCTGCATACGCTTATAACCCATGGTACCGGCCATTCCCTTTAAGGAATGGGCTGCACGGAAGATTTCATTGACGGTATTCATATTCTCGGGCTCCTGCTCAAGAATAAGAATCTGTTTGTTCAGGTTTTCGAGGTGTTCCTTGCTTTCATCAAGGAATATTTCAAGATACTGGCTAACATCCATGGTTGTTTACCCCCACGTTCATTATTATTTCCTGTGCTATTTGTTGAAGTGCAACTACCTGGTCAGCCTTACCGGTTGCGGCAATGCTGCGAGGCATACCATATACGGCGCTGGTTGCTTCATCCTGCGCAATGACATGTATCTTCTTCTTTTGGGAAAGATTTACGATTCCTTCGGTTCCGTCCGCTCCCATGCCCGTTAATACGACGCACAGGACTTTACTGTACCTGGAATCAATAAGACTCTCATACATGTAGTTCGCACAGGGCTTCACGCCCTCACGCTGTGGTTCATCGGTATAGTAGATCACATGTTTCCCGCCCTGAGAACGGACCTTCATATGCGCACCACCTCGTGCGATATAAACATGTCCGGCTTCGAGCACATCCCCTTCTGCGGCCTCTGTAACTGTGATAGGACTGATGGAATTCATTCTATCGGCCAGAGACTTCGTAAATCCCTGCGGCATATGCTGCACAATGAGTACCGGTGCCGCAAGTTCCTTGGGAAGATACGGAATCACGTACTGCAGTGCTCTGGGACCTCCGGTGGAGCAGGCAAGTGCTACTACCATATCGCCGGATGCTGTATCCCTGCTGCTTCTTGTGACAATGTCCAGGAAGTGTTTGTTGGTGGTGATTGTTTCTTTGGGAACTTCACCAATATCCTTTTGATGCGACTCACATACTGCCGTGAGTATCGACAGAAATTTCTCTCTGAATCGATTGTCCTTGGTGTCTAAGAAGTTCTCGGGTTTATGGATAAAATCAATCGCTCCGAGTTCCAGACATTCGATGGTAAGTGCGGCTCCTTCTCTGGTTTCCGTACTGGCCATCATGATGTTCACGCGTACACGACGTTTTTTGAGTTCTCTCAAAAGTTCAACGCCTGTCATGCGTGGCATGTTAACATCGAGAATCACGCCATCATATTTTTTAGTGGTGATAAGTTCTAAGGCTTTCACTCCGTCGGGAGCTGTGTCTGCCACCTCATACCGATCATCTGTAGAGATTATATCACACAGCACCCTTCTCATGAGTGCAGAGTCGTCAACTATCAAAATTTTCTTCTTCATTTACGTCTCAATACTCCTCTTTGCCCCTATTTTTAAGCATTTTTAGCATACATCCTACTTATTAACCGTAAATTAAACAGGTAAATAAACTACCTTTTTCCGTTTTTTCTGGCCTTACGTTCTTCATCAAAAATGTACTTGATGATTTCTTCACGGGTTTGGTTGTCGATGCCGACATATTGAACGCGGTGCTCGTACTCATCCGCACGGTTTTCAAGCTTGCCTGAGTACAAAACCCTGCCGACGAGATTGTATTCTTTTACCTGCTCGTCCACTACCAGTGTGTACTTGCAGTAAATCATGCTGCCCACCTCATAGGGTTGCTTGGAAATGAAGCGAAGACCGCCACCGCTGATATCCACCACAATGGAACGTTTAAGCGGCAGGGAAGGAACCAAAAACTCAAGGTTCTTGCCGATTGCTTCCACTTCCTCTTCCTTAAGAACGCGGGTATTCATCTCAAGCACACAGCTGAATCGATAGTACTCACGACGCTGGTGCTTACGAAGGTTGCTGGTAAGCTCCAGTGCCAAAATGTAAATATTCTCACTCTTGTAACGGTCAATGATTCTCGCATAGCACTGGAACAGACCGGCTTTCGTGTAAAAGCACAGATCATACTCTCCGTCTACAGGAAGCAGAATCAGCTTGGTTTTCTCCATGGGCATCAGAATCTCAAGATTATCCTCTCCCAGGATATCATGTACCTCACTGATATACGTTTTGGTACCATAGGTTCCGTCTGCCAGCTGAATCTTGTTTACGGCCTGCAATTCGATTTTGTCGCCCGGACAAACATATTTTGATAACATAACACCTTCTCCTTACCCTCTGTCTGTTATTTTTTGCTTGTAATAATATGTGAAAAGAATGCTGCCATTCCCCGTTTATTTACCTTGGCTTCTTTCTCCAAATCCAAAAGCCGAAGTGCCATTTCCTCATAAGCCTTGGATGCCTTGGACTGCGGTGCTGCCATGGAAACCGGCTGTTGCTGCATAACCGCCTTCTCAAGCTGTGCATCCTGCGGTACCATACCAAGGTACTCAAGATCCAGCTTCAGATATCTTGTTACAACCGCGTTCAGCTTGCCAAAAAGGGTCCGCCCCTCGTCCTTACCTTCGACTTTATTGGCCACCATCTTGATTTTGGACTGTCCCGCGTCGAATCTCGGATGACGACTCAGTGCCTTAAGCAGGGAGTAGGAATCCGTGATGGAAGTGGGTTCCGGTGTTGTGACCAGAAGAATCTCGCCGCTCGCTACCAAAAATTCCAATACCGCATCGGAAATTCCCGCGCCCGTATCGATGATGATGACATCCGCAATCGCATCCAGCTCCGCAAGGTTCTGGATAATGTACACGAGATAATCACGGCTCAAATTCGAAAGTCCTGCGATACCGCTTCCACCGGAGATAAACCCGATGTCCATAGGTCCCCAGGTAATAATCTCCGTAATGCTCTTACCCTGATAGATAAGGTCGCAGAAGTTGTGCTTCGGTACGCAGCCAAACATGATCTCGATATTGGCCAATCCGAAATCCGCATCCAGGATGATTACTCTTTTGCCCAGCTTCTTAAGCTGAATCGCCAGGTTAATCGCCGTGTTGGACTTACCGACGCCACCCTTGCCGCTCGTTACCGTGATAACCCGGGCCAAGGGGCGCTGTCCGTTCTCCTTGCTCTTTCTTATGATATTTCTCAGTTGTTCTGCCTGATCCATTTGTGCTCCTTAAGAAAGCATTTTTGATTTACCGCCCAGCAGCTGCTTTACCGTACTCTGCGGGTCAAACAGTGCTATATCGTCGGGTACGTTTTGGCCACAGGTGATATACGACATCGGTGCACCCGTGTACAGTTTCAGGTTCAAAAGATTGCCCAGGCAATCCGTCTCGTCCAGTTTCGTAAAGATAAGCTTGTACTCTCCGAGCATGCCGCTGTAGCTGTCTGCGATGTTCAAAAGGTCCTTATATTTCGTGGTGGCGGAAAGTACCAGAAAGACTTCGTGTTCCGTATAATCCTCGGACTTTTGGATAAAGTCTTTCGTATTCTCCTTCTGCTGCTCGTTCTTGTGGGAGTGACCTGCCGTATCCACAAGGATATAGTCCATGTCCTTAAAGTCCATGAGAGCCTGTTCCATCTCCTCCGGCGAATAAATAACACGGAAGGGCGTCATCATAATCGTCGCGTATTTCTGGAGCTGGTCCGTTGCGGCGATACGATAGGTATCGGCCGTCACAAGAGCCACCTTCTTTTGTTTATCGACTACAAAGTGGGAAGCAATTTTGGCTATCGTGGTGGTTTTACCAACGCCGGTAGGTCCTACGAAGTAAAGAACCTTCGGTGTTTTAACAGCTTCCGAAATCTCCAGGGAGCGGCCGAATTTTAAGACCAGTCTCTGGTAAATACCCGACAGGATGTGTTCCATGGGCATATTGGGTTTTAAGCTCTTCTGAAGCTCGTCCATAACGGTATTGACGTATTTCTCATCCACTTCATTGTCGATGAGTGTATTGTAAAGGAGCTTTAGTACCGGAATGTTGGAATCCTCCTCCTTGGAAGCTTCCTCCGGTTCTTCCTCTTTGTCCTCGGACTTATTAAGCTGTGCAACCAGGAAGTTCTGAAGGTTATCAAGTTTCTCCTCGATGACCTTGCCGGATGTTTCACTCTCCTGCAAAATAATGGCAGGATTCATGGGCCTGGAAGCCTTCAGCCGGTCAATTCCGCTCTGGGGCTGCGGTTCTGCGGGCTTTGCTTCCTCTTCGGTTTTAGACTGTACGGGGGCCTGTCCGGAAGGGATATAGATAGCGGCCGGTTCCTTCGGCGCGGACTTTACGCCCTTCGGGGTGTAACGGTCCGTTTCTTCCTCTTTGGCAACGGTTACCTCAAAATATGCGGACTTAAAGAGACCCCAAAAGCCGGAGGGCTTCACGTTCTTCACGTTCATGACAACGACGCCTTCTCCAAGTTCCTTTTGAGCCAGTTCCATGGCTTCCGTTTCGGTTTTTCCTTGAAATTTCTTTATAATCATTTATCTGTCACCATTCCTACGGATTGCAGTTCCACATTGCTCTCAATTTCATTATAGGAGATAACAATCAGGTCTGCAAAGTAGTCACTCGTAAGTTTCTTATAATACATGCGCACGATGGGCGATGTGATTACAATCGGATTCTTACCCAGTTTTTCGAGCTTGCCAATCTCGTTTCGGGTCGACTCGATAATCTGTCTGGTGTCCTCGGGATCCAGAGTCAGATAAGCACCCTGCTCGGTCTGCTTGACGCTGGCCATAATCTTCTGCTCCACCTTCGGATCCAGCGTTACGACGCTGGTCGTTTCATTGGCCGGCAGGAACTTGGCGGAAATGGCACGCTTTAAGCTCTGGCGCGCATATTCCGTAAGAATATCGGTATCGCGGGTAGTAGCCGCGTAATCCGCAAGTGTCTCGAATATGGTCAGAAGGTCGCGAATGGAAACGCCCTCGCTAAGCAGGTTCTGCAGTACCTTCTGAATCTCGCCGAGTCCCAAAAGCTTCGGAACCAGTTCCTCCACCAAAGCCGGATGTGCTTCCTTCAGATTGTCCACAAGATTCTGTACATCCTGCCGTGTAAGCAGCTCCGCAATGTGCTGCCGGATAATCTCCGTTAAGTGCGTTGCAATGATGGAAGGCGGGTCAACAACCGTATAGCCCATGCTCTCCGCACGTTCTCTTTGGCTCTCCGTAATCCAAATGGCAGGCAGGTGGAAGGACGGCTCAAAGGTCGGAATACCCGTAATTTCCTCCTCCACATACCCGGGATTCATCGCCATATAGTGGTCAAAAAGGATTTCTCCTTCACTGATCTGAATACCCTTTATCTTGATGATGTACTGGTTCGGATTCAACTGAATATTGTCACGCAGACGAATAATCGGAACCACCATACCAAGTTCCAAAGCAATCTGACGACGAATCATTACGACACGGTCCAGAAGGTCGCCGCCCTGCTTCACATCGGCAAGCGGAATGATACCGTAGCCAAACTCGAGTTCAATCGGGTCAACCTGCAAAAGCGACGTAACGTTCTCGGGTTGCCGCATTTCGCCGGCCGCGACTTCCTCCTCCGAAACCTCGCTCTCGATTTTGGAGGTCTCGATGGTCGCCTCGATCATACGGCCGCCTACAATAAACAATGCACCCAGTGCGACAAAAACAATCGCGGAAAGCGGCGTAAACAGACCCAGGAAAACAACCACGCCACCGACGATGTACATAACCTTCGGATAGCCGAACAGCTGTCCCACAAGCACGGTACCGAAATCCGCACTCTTGCTGCCCTTTGTAACCAAAATACCGGTAGCAAGGGATATAAGAAGGGACGGAATCTGGGAAACCAGACCATCACCGATGGTCAGAATGACGAAATGATTGAGGGCATCGCTAAAGGACATGTTCATACGAAGCATACCCATGGCGATACCGCCGATTACGTTAACAGCCGTAATCAAAAGGCCTGCGGTTGCATCTCCTTTTACGTACTTCACGGCACCATCCATGGAACCGAAGAAGCTTGCCTCTTCCTGAATCTTCTCACGGCGAACCTTGGCTTCCTCATCCGTAATGGCTCCGGTATTAAGGTCGGCATCGATGGCCATCTGCTTACCGGGCATTGCATCCAAGGTGAATCGTGCGGTTACTTCTGCAACACGCTCGGAACCTTTATTGATAACGATAAACTGAATAATAATCAGAATGATAAAAACGATGGAACCGATAATCAGATCGCCGCCGCCCACGTACTCACCGAAGGTGGAGACAACGTTTCCGGGCTCGCCGGTCTTAAGAATCAGTTTCGTGGAAGAAACGTTAAGGGCAATACGGAAAATGGTCGTAAACAAAAGCATGGTCGGGAAGAAGGACATGTCCAGAACTTCCTTGGAGAACATGGCTGTAAAAAGCACCGTAAATGCCACGGCGATGTTAATCGCCAAAAGAATATCAAGAAGCCAGGAAGGAATCGAAACGATGAGCATGACAAAAGCGGCCAGCAGATAAAGTGCAACGCCCAAATCCGCGACTTTTACACGTGATTTCATACTCTTCCTCCTTCCCTAATTTACGAAATTATTAAACCTTTCCCTGGGCCCTGTAAACGGCTGCAAGGATTTCAGCAACTGCCGGGAACAGTTCCGGCGGTATCATCTGGCCGATTTCCACATTCTTGTAAAGATTCCGGGCCAGTGGTACATTCTCGACTATTTCAACGTTGTTTTCCCTTGCCACATCCTTAATACGCTGTGCAAGGTAATCGGCACCTTTGGCCACTACAACGGGCGCCGAATATTTACTGTCATCATACATAAGTGCTACGGCAAAGTGGGTAGGGTTCGTAATGACGACATCCGCCTTCGGGATATCCTGCATCATACGCCGCATGGAAGCCTTCATCATGACCTGCTTCTGCTTGGACTTGACCTGCGGATCTCCTTCCTGGTTCTTAAACTCTTCCTTCACTTCCTGCTTGGTCATTTTTGTATCTTCTTTGAAGCGATACTTCTGATACGCGTAATCCGCTGCGGCAATCACCACATAAATCGCCGAAATCCTGAGTCCCAGATTAATGACCGTATCACCCAGAACGGCGAGTCCCTGTCCGAGGCTCACGTCATAGAGGAGGTACAGCTTGGGCCACTGATTCCGCAGTGTCGAATAAGCCACCCAGATGACCAGAATAATTTTTAAGATTGCCTTCAACAGTTCCACAAGAGACTGTGCCGAAAACAATTTCTTGAACCCGTTAATGGGATTCATATTGGAAAACTTCGGCCGTAGCGGTTTGGTCGTCGGCTTCCACTTTACCTGAACAAGGTCGATGACAAAGGAAAGGACAAAGGCCGCTCCCAAAAACGGTAATACCAAAAGACCGGATTGCAGACTCATGTCCATGAGCATCGAAATATATAGGTTCCGATCGATGTAACCGCCGTATAAAGTTGAGAATTCAGGGATTTTGGCATAGACAGACTGAAATATGCCGGTGAACCTCGTCCCCATAAATCCGAGTGTAAGTTTTAACAGCAGAAAAAGAGCAAGTAATATAAGGCAATTGCTTATTTCTTTGCTCTTAACAACCTTACCGTCCTTACGGACATCCTCCAATTTCTTTTGAGTTGCAGGTTCAGTTCTTTCGCCGCCGGGTCCGTCTTTGGCAAAATACTGAAGATCCAGCTTAAGCATGTTACATCAATCCTTCCACCATTCTGGTAATCATTACCCGAATCTCTTTTAAGATGAAGTCTGATATCTTCGGCATCATGCCGATCGTTAAAAACAATATCATAAATCCCACAATAATCTTGAGCTGCATTCCTACCGCAAACATGTTCATCTGCGGTGCGATTTTGGCCAGGATGGCCAGTACTGCGTTCAAAAGCATTGCAGCCGATATGATGGGCAATGCGATTCGAAAGCCCAAAATCATGTATTCACCAAGGAAGGTAATCATCGTTCCGTTTAAGGAATTCAGATTGATTGAGGCCCCGCCGATTTCTATCAGGGTAAAGGTCTCAACCAGTGCCTTCAAAAGGTATCTGTAGAAGCCGGTTACGATGAGTATCAGCATAAAACCGTTCTGGTACAAAACTCCGCTCACCGTAGAGGATTGTTTCGTCGTGGGATCGAACATGGACGCCATGGAAAGACCCATCTCCATATCCGCAAGATGTCCCGCAAAGTTCACAATCGTGGAACAGATATTGGCACCGAAGCCGATCAAAAGTCCTGTGATTGCTTCCTTCAAAATCAGGATTGTATACTCCAGAAGATCCGCATACGCAGGGAATACATGCGGCATCGTCAATTCGTATACCAAAAAAGAAAAGAATACGGACAAGGCTATCTTGACACGATTGGGCACATTCGTTGCGCCAAAAAACGGAGCCAGATAAACGAAGCAGGTAATTCTCGTCAGTATCAGCAGAAAATATTCCAATTCCTGTATCGAAAAGCTCAAATCAATCATGTTCTGTCTCGTATCTAAAGAAATCTGTCAAAATCAGCCCACAGGTAAACCATGTAGTCCGTTATATTGCCGAGTATCCAGGAACCCAAAAGGATGATGACGAGAAATATTCCGAGAATCTTCGGAACGAAGGTCAGCGTCTGTTCCTGAATGGATGTAACCGTTTGGAATATGGATACCAATAAGCCGATAATCAGTGATACCAAAAGAACAGGCAGTGCACATTTTAAAGTACACATAAGGCCTTCGCTAATGATATCCGCTACCATTCCTTCTGTCATAATCAACACTCCTGCTCAAATCGCTAGTAGAATGAATTAACAAGTCCCACAATCACCAGATTCCAACCGTCTGCCAGGATAAAAAGCAGAATCTTGAACGGCATGGAAATGGTCGTGGGCGGCAGCATCATCATACCCATACTCATGAGGATGGACGATACCACCATATCTATAACCACGAAGGGTATATAAATCAGGAAACCTATGATAAACGCTTCCCGAAGTTCGCTCAAAATAAAGCTCGGAATCAAAACATAAGTGGGCACTGCCTCCATGGAAAGATCCCATCCCTCCATATGGCCGGAAATCTCCATAAAGGTGTAGATGTCATCCCGCTGCGTCTGCTTAAACATGAACTCGCGGAACGGTTCCATCGCCTTCGTAAAGGCTTCCTCCTGCGTAATCTCCCCGTTGTTAAAAGGCACAATCGCGGCTTGATACGAGGTTGTAAAGGTGGGCATCATGATAAAGGCCGTTAAGAAGATTGCTATGGCAATCAGCACCTGGTTGGGCGGCGCGGTCTGCGTATTCAGTGCCGTTCTCGTAAAGTGCAATACTATGATGATTCTCGTAAAGCTCGTGATGGTCAGGAGCAAAAAAGGAATCAGCGAGATTGCGGTCAGAACAAACAGAATACGAAGTGCTCCGTTCAGAGAACCGTTGCCTTCCCCCGTACCAAAGGAAATGGTAAAGGTATTGGCAAGGTTGCCGTCTCCGACATCACCCGGGAGCTCTGCTGCATAGGCGGTCTTCGTTAAGCCCATACATAATATGCCTGCCAAAACCAGCAGGCATATCAGAAATGCGATATTCTTTTTTGTAAATAATTTTTTACAAAACTTTTTCACTTATTCTTGCTTTTAACCTGATTCAGTATTTCTTTAAATGAAAGAGGTTTATTCTCCGAAATGTTATATTGAATTTCGCTTTCGTCAAGTTCCGTCAGAACAGTAATCTGATCCTTCGAAATGCCGAGTGCCAGAAACTTCTGTCCGATTTTGACGATCTGGACATACTGATTCTGTGAAATCCGCATCGTATCAATAATGGTAATGTTATGGTTGCCCATCATTCCTTTTTGATAGCCGGCAATCCATCTTGTAACAAAATAAATAAGTGCCAGTACAAAAATGAAAATAATGAGCACACCGATAAACTGTACCCAGGTATTTGAGCTCGTAAGCAACATTAACCTACAACCTTCTTTACTGCTTCAAGAACACGCTCCGGCTGGAAAGGCTTAACGATAAAGTCTTTGGCACCGGCCTGAATTGCATCAATAACCATTGCCTGCTGGCCCATTGCGGAACACATAATAACGGTAGCACTGGCATCGGCACCCTTAATCATCTTAAGTGCCTGAATACCGTCTACTTCCGGCATGGTAATATCCATAAGAACAAGGTCCGGTTTCAATTCGTTGTATTTTTCGAATGCCTTGGCGCCGTTTTCTGCCTCGCCTACTACGGTATAGCCATTCTTAGTAAGGATATCCTTAATCATCATGCGCATGAAAGCTGCATCATCAACAATCAAAATATTCTTTGCCATTTTAAATCTCCTCTTTACTTAATGATTTCAGTGATTCGAACGCTGAAACTTTCTTCTATTACTACTACTTCACCCTTAGCTACGAACTTGCCATTCACTAATACATCAATAGGCTCACCGGCAATCTTATCAAGTTCGATAATCGTACCCGGAGCAAAGTCGAGAATGTCTGAAATGGATTTGTTGGTTCTGCCGAGTTCTACGGTAACTTCCAACGGGACATCCCGGATTAGTTCTATATTTTCCTGGCCTTGTGCTACGCCGTAACCACTATTGAAATTCTGGAACTGAACAGGCTGTATATTCATGCCCTGCATAGCCATACCCGGCATTCCCATGCCTTGCATTCCCATACCCGGCATTCCCATGCCCTGCATTCCCATGCCTTGCATTCCCATACCCGGCATTCCCATGCCCTGCATTCCCATGCCCTGCATTCCCATGCCCTGCATTCCCATGCCCTGCATGGAAGGATCCATACCCATGCCCTGCATTCCCATACCTTGCATTCCCATGCCTTGCATGGAAGGATCCATGCCCATGTTCATGGACGGTTCAGGTTGCGGTGCAGGCTGCGGTGCAGGTTCCGGTGCGGGAGCGGAAGCGGTAGTTTCCTCCAGTTCCTCTGTCTGATGCATCATAAACCGATTGTAAAGAGATCTTGCGAAATCAATCGGATATAACTGCATAAGCGTTGAATCAACCAAATCGTCGATTTGCATTCGGAATTCAATCTTAACGAATTCTCCGGATAAGAAATCAGCGATATCCTTCGGCATAATGGAATCCGAATGATCAACGACTCTCGCATCCGGGGGGCTGATATCAATCTTCGTTCCAAGCATTGAGGAAAGGCTGGTTGCGGATGAACCCATCATCTGGTTCATCGCTTCGGATATTGCAGATAAGTGCAGCTCTCCGAGCTCTCCCTCTATATTAGAGCCATCACCGCCCATCATGAGGTCTGTGATAACCTTAACATCATGTTCCTGTAATACTAATATGTTTGTTCCATCCAGTCCTACTGTGTACTGAATCTGAATAAATACGCAGGGCTTGGCTTCATCACCTACTACATTGTCCCAATTTACGACAGTAACTACGGGAGTTGTGATATTAACCTTACGATTTACGAGAGAATACAGTGTAGTTGCGGAAGTACCCATGGATATATTGGCTACTTCACCGATGGCATCCTTCTCAACATCAGTCAAGACTTCTCCGGCAGGTGCCGCAGGTTCTTCGGGCGCCGGAGCGGATGTATCTCCCCCGGATAAATCCATGCCGTTCAGCAGGGCATTTATCTCATCCTGGGATAATAAGCCTTCCATGTTTTATTCCTCCTCTCTGATTACTGAAGTAACCCTGACAGCGTAGCTGTCCTTGCTGGAACCGGGTACTGCAGAAAATTTCTTTATATTACCTACATAGACTTCCATTTCTTCGTCCACATGCGTATCGAGACGAATAATGTCGCCTACTTGGAGATTCGCGAAATCGTTGACTGTAACTGTGCTGTGTCCGAGTACCGCCTTGACCGGCACATCAACCTTTCGCAGCATCATTTCCAAATACTGCTGATAGTCCGCATCCTCTTCTTCCTTCATGTTCGAGAACCAGAACTTCGTATTCAGTCGGTCCATAATGCTCTCGAGTGTGAAGAACGGCATACACAGGTTCATGAATCCCTCGACATCACCGATACGCACATTCAGCGTGATAATGGATACCATATCATTCGGTGCTACAATCTGAGCAAACTGGGGATTCGTCTCCACCCTTTCCAGAATAGGATTAATTTCAACCACGTTCTTCCATGGTTCGCGAAGAAGGTTCATACAGACAACCATGATTTTCTCGATAATCCTAAGCTCTATGTCCGAAAACTCTCTGGTCTTGTCCAGCGTACTGCCGGTTCCTCCCAGCATTCGGTCTACAATGGCGTAGCCGAGATTCGCTGTAAGTTCGATGATAATACTACCGTTCAAGGGCTCGAAATTGACGATACACAGGATGACGGGATTCGACAAAGCGTTCGAGAATTCCGAGAATGTAACCGTCTCGGAGCTGGCCATCTTAACCTGTACATTCTTTCTTAAATAAACCGGCAGGTTCGTCGATAACAAACGACCGTAATGTTCGAAGATAATACCAAGTGTACGCAGATGTTCTTTGGAGAACTTAGCGGGTCTTGCAAAGTCGTAATTCTTGACCTGCTTCTCCGGCGTATCATTTATTTCTTCCACATCGAGCTCGCCGGTACTGAGAGCTGCCAACAGACTGTCTATCTCACTTTGAGATAAAACCTCGCCCACGCACACTCACCTCCTCGTTCACAGCTACGCTGCGTTATTGCATCATGATGCTCTTGAATTTCACATCATAAATCATGTCGGTGTCAAACATGTCCTGAATTGCCTTAAGTACCTCTGCTCTGGCCTCATCCTCATGTCCCGTAAGGCTTTCGTACGTATAGGTTCCCAATTTCTCAAAGAACAGACTCTGAATAACACTGGTGCTGATTTTCTCGGAAAGTTTCTTATAATCCTCATGCATCGTATCAAGGAGAATGGTTGCCTCCACGATAACATAATGAGGATTCGGATCGTCCGCGGTCGGAGCAAGACGAATCGTCATCTTGTCGGTCAGGTCACGGAATTCGGTATTCTCAATGGATACCTGACGTACTTCTTCGCCACCGGCATCCGCAACCGGTTCCAGTTCCAGATTCAGAATGGTACCAATCTGTCCGATCAATGCTGCGGTCTTCTGTGAAGTACTCGTAACGGAAAACATCATAATACCGGTCAAAACCAGATTCACTACCAAAAGTGCCAGTATAATGACGGTCATTAAATTCTTCTTCATATATATCCCTTTCTGTGCTGTGCCAAAAAGCATAGCTACAGTTTATTTATTACTCAGTTCGTGGAACACCTTAATCTCTACACGGCGGTTCTTGGCACGTCCCTCTGCCGTAGAGTTATCTGCTACGGGACAATACTCACCGCGTCCCGAGTGTTTCATCTGTGCAGGATCGATGGTTGTGTTCTCCTCAAAATAATTGAATACGGCAAGTGCTCTGTAGGATGAAAGCACGTCGTTATTCTCAAAACGGCCGCTCGTACAGGGAACTGTATCGGTGTGTCCTTCGATTTCAATGCCCTGGTCTGCGTAACGCTCGAGGATTCTTCCTACTCTGTCGAGAACCGGAATGGCATCGGACTGGATATCGGCCTTGCCGGAGTCAAACAGGAAGGTACCGCTCATGGTAAGCAGAACATAGTTGGAATTGAAGCTGACCTGCACGATCTCGCTCATCTCCGACTCATCGAGTGCTTCCTCGATTTTCTCAGCCAAAGCTTCGGATGCCTTAAGTTTCTCATCCTCCACCTGGGAGAATGCCTTGGCGGCTTCGGCAGCATCATCGCGGTCTGCGATGTCCTGACCCTCGATATTTTTATCTACCTTACCTTCCGTGGTCTTGCCCATGGAATTGATATATTCATCCAGTTCGTTTAACTGGCTGACACCGTTACTTAAAAGGACACCATCGCCGATTGCCGTGGCACCTGCCTGAAAGATGCTGAAGGTCTGGGCCATGGATTCTGCAACTGCTTTAAATTTCTCCGCGTCAATGGTGGACATGGAAAAAAGCAAAACGAAAAAGCAAAGAAGCAGGTTCATAAGATCCGCGAAGGTGTTCATCCACGCTGCACCCGGTTTCGGGGGATCTTCTTTTATTTTAGCCAACCTCTTCACCTCCTGCTTCTTCGGAAGCAGCTCTGTCTTTAGGAGCCAGGAAGGACTTCAGTTTCTCCTCGATAACTCGGGGATTCTCGCCGGCCTGAATGGAAAGGAGGCCTTCGATAATGATTTCCTTGGTTTGAATTTCTGCTGCGTTTTGTGACTTAAGTTTGGTGGACGTCGGGGCACAAATCCAGTTGGCAATCATGGAACCGTAGAAGGTTGTAATAAGTGCTACCGCCATCTGAGGACCGATGGAGCTTGCATCGGACATGTTATTTAACATGTTAACAAGACCAACCAGAGTACCAATCATACCCCAGGCAGGTCCCATCGCACCAAAGGTGTCCCAAAATCCTATATTGACTTTATGTCTTGCATCGATAGAAACGATTTCTGTCTCCATAATACCGCGTACCAGATCGGGATCGGTACCATCAACAATCAAAAGAATGCCCTTCTTTAAAAAGGCATCATCCAAATCCCCTGCCGCTTCCTCGAGAGAAAGTAAGCCTTCCTTACGGGCAACATTGGAAAGGGAAATAATTTTGTTAATGATTTCCGTGGTATTGTTGACAGGAGTCTTGAAGATAAGCTTAATGCTCTTAAGACCCGAGAAGAACTCCTGAAGAGTACAACCTGCGAGAACACAGCAAATAGCGCCACCTATAGTGATCAATACTGATGTAAAATCATAGAAATTTATAAGGGCACCAATTCCGGCACCGGATGCAATGGCAAAAACAACCAGTCCGGCACATAAAACTATACCCAGTATCGACGCTAGATCCAAAGCAATTCACCGCCAATTCTCCCCTATTGGGCAGAAACGTCCTTTCTATACAATGTTACTAAATTTTTAACTTCTTGTCTACTTTCTTTTATAATTAGTTTCCTACCTGTAGATAGGGTTAAGACCGTATCCGGAGTCTCCTCCACGAGCTCAATCAGGTTCACATTTACAAGTATTTTGGAGCCATCCATCTTCGTAATTTCAATCATACGGGTCTCCTCTAATAAACGCAAAAATCCATGATTACCGAAAGCAGCCTTTGGGCTGCTTCCGGCCTCATGGTTCAGTTATTATCGTTTCAGATTAACAAGTTCTTCCAGTAATGTATCGGAAGTTGTAATGATACGGCTATTGGCCTGGAAACCTCTCTGCGTCGTAATCATCTCCGTAAATTCGGAGGAAAGATCGACGTTACTCATCTCCAGTACGCCGGTATTCATGTAACCGCCGTTACTGCTGATATCGATTCCGATGCCATCGAAATCGCCGGAGTTCTGGGTTGCCTCATAGAGGTTGTCGCCCTTCTTCTCAAGGCCTGCTGCGTTACTGAATTCCGTAACTGCAATCTGGCCCAAAAGCTTCGTCTGGCCGTTATCGTAGGTTGCGTAAATCATACCGTTGTTTGAGATGGAAACACCGGTCATATCACCGAGCTTACGTCCGGTTCCAAGACCCTTGTCGGTGCCGTTGGTTGCGCTTACCGTGGAGGTACCGTTATTGTCAAACATGGTAGATTTGGAGAAATCAACCGTAATATCCTTAAAGTTTCCGAGTGTTCTTCCGGTTGTACCGCCACCGACGTAATTGTTAAAGTCGATTGTGCAGGCATCGGCTCCGTCTACGGAACGGAACTTACCGGTTGTAACATCATAAATCAGCTTGCAGCCCGCTACGTTTCGGTTGGTAACCGTCATTTCGCCGGTTTCCATATCGATGGAAAGATTCTGAACGCCTTCCAAATCGATGTTGTAGAGTTTGGAAAGAGCATCTCTTACGGTAACGGTATCCGGTGCGGTTCCTGCGGATTTGTCAAGATCGGCTGCTTCAAATGTAAGTGTCTTGGTCGGTGTAGCTTCCGCAGTCTGAGACTCGATGGAAACTAAATTATTCGTGGTATCGTTGCTGATGGCAATGGCCACATCCGAACCGGTTGCCTTTGTGCTGATCTGATAATCCACACCGTCGACATTGGCCTTAATGGTAAAGGAATCTGCTGCGCTTAATTTGTCCGCACTGGAGATTAAGAAGTAGGATTCCGATACATTGGCAGCGAACGGATTACCCATCTTGACGATTTCGCTGATATCGGCTGCTTCATATTCTTCCTTAATGGAAGCACCCTCTGCATTCTGAATATCATCCAATACTACGTAATACTCACCGGGCTCTGTGGTTGCGTGAATACTGAGCTTGGCTGTGTAGCTGTAACCCAGTTCATCGTAGAAGCCGAGGTTCATAATCTTACCGGAAGTTGAGTTAACGTTTGTATCGTTTTTGTCGACGATTCCGGAGATGTAAGCCTGTGTTGTTGCTTCAGGCGGGTATGTAAGGTTTGCGGGGCTTAAGATTCGGAGGGGCGTAACCGTGTCGGCCTTAATCGTCTGTGTGGCATCATCTGCCTGCCAGCCCATTACGTTGTAACCGGTGGAACTCATTGCGAGGTTACCTGCTGCATCAACGTAGAAGGATCCGTCTCGGGTGAATAATGTATCACCGCCGTTGGATACGATGAAGAACGCATCACCTGTAATCTTTAAATCGAAGGGGTTACCCGTGGTCTGGGTAGCACCTGCTGTGGTAATGGAATTACTGATTGCTCCGCTTGTAACACCAAGACCGATCTGCTTGGCATTGGTACCGGCGGTTCCTGTGGTTCCGTTCGGTCCGGAAGCTTTCTGTGTGGTTTGGTACATCAGTTCCGAAAAGGTAATGGAACTGGATTTGTATGCTACTGTGTTAACGTTAGCAATATTATTACCGATGACGTCCATCTTGGTCTGATGTGTCTTCAGACCGGATACACCGGCATACAATGATCTCATCATAGTGAATGACCTCCTTATTCAGGTGGCCGTAATGTTCATCTCATCTGTCAGTCAGAGATGAAAAACCTCCGTAAGGTCCGGTTTTAAATAATTACGGCTCCATCAATATTGGTAAAAACATTGTCCATGGTTTCTCGCTGATCCATCGCCGTTATTACGGTGCCCGATTTGATGTTTACGATAAATGCGAGCTGATCTACAAGAACCAGGGATTCGTTGATTCCCTTCTCACCTGCCATGCGGGTCCCGTTACTTAATCTTTCAAGCTGTCCTTCGGAAAGTTCAATGCCTCTCTCGGAAAGTCTTCCGATGGCATGTTTGGAAAATGTTAACTTGCCTGATGACTGCTTGCCGGACAGCTGATCCAGAATTTCGTTAAAGCTTTTGCCTTCGTAAAGGCCCGGCTTCTGGTTAATCGGCTGATTACTGGCTAAGTACTGGTCCTGCAACTGCTCAATGGAACGGAATGAACCCGGATTGATATTCATAGCTTCCTCCTCCATGAGTAAAGTGCTTTATTAAGATTCTGTTGCTTTTAAAATTCGAAGTTGTTCTGCACAAGCCTCAAGCTTCTCAACTACTTCATTGTGGATGAATCCTCTTTCGTATTCGTTCATAAGTGCATATTCTGCAAGAAGTGATGTAAGTTCCTGTTCGTCCTCCAACCTCATGTTGATGGCTTCCGGAAGCTTGCCTGTTCTTTCGACGAATTTGGTTGCCTTGTCATATGCTTCAAGGTATCCGTTATCCGCTACCGTCTGAAGGGTATCGATTGAATAAAGGCCATCATTTACGGAAAGATATGCTTTCCCGTTCTCATAAACGACATAATCAACATTGCCTGATACGGTGGATTCCTTACCGGTCGAATCAACCGAATTCAGTATTACGGTCTGTCCTACCAGTCCGGATGCTCTCATAAGGTCCATGCTGCTGCTTACGGACTGCATGGTTTCGAGTTCCGAGAATGTAGCGTACTGGCTGACCCATTCGGTATTGTCTGTCGGTTCCAGGGGGTCCTGATATTTCATCTGTGCTACCAGGAGCTGCAGGAAATCTGTTTTATCAGGTGTGCTGCTGTTTTTTGTGGCTTCACCGGCTGTGCCTAATGATAAATTCTGAGCACTCGGTGTAACGAATTTACCATCTACGAATTGTGCTACGTTGCTGCTCATAATTCTCCTTTCCGGTTATGCGAGGTAGTCTACTTTGTTGCCCTGCCTGCGCATCATGTCCACGGTAATTGTATCTTCTGGAAGTTCCTCTTCCACTGCTTCCAAATCATCAAGAGTAATTCTTCTCACTCTCTGTGTTCTTCGGCTTTCAAAATCTCTGTTCTGACCTTCGTTTCCGGTATCGGTTCCGCTAAACTGCTGCTGCGAATAATTACCTACCGCTACTTCCACGGCTTCTACCTTAAAGCCCTGGTTCTCAAGATTCTCTTTAAGTTCCGTAACCTGGGATTCAAGTGCGGTTCTTACTGCTTCGTTTTCTGCATAGAACTGTGCTGTAATGGTTCCCGCTTTGGCTGTAAGCTGAAGGTTTACGGTTCCGAGACTTGCGGGATGAAGCTGCATTTCGATTTCGGATACGGCCGAGTTACTTTGAACACGTATGTATTCCGTTATCTGACGCATAATCATTTCCGTGTCGGGAGCTGCCGCCGATTCCGTATGAATGCTCTCTGTAAAGCTCACTGTATCAGTAAACTCCGCAGGCGTTAACGATGCATTAACGGGCTGGTTTCTAAGGCTTGCTTCTGCGCCGGTTCCGTGGTTTTCACGGTTTTGACCGGGGTGTTCGTCACCGGATGATTCTGCTTTTGCTTCTTCCGGCTTAACAGATACCTCCGCATTCTGCGCCACTCTGCTTTCCAAAGGGATCGTCTCGTCATCCTCTTGTGCAGTGGGAAGTTTAACGGGAGCTGCGTCCTCAGTGATCACGTTTTCTGCTGTTGTCTGAATCAGTTCGGATTCTGCAGCAGCTGCGTTATTCTCAGGTTGCAGGCTGTCAATAAACTCTTCTGCTTTCGAAGCTTCCACCATCACATCGTCTGCAAGATTCTTCACGACATCCTCAGACAATTGGGTCAGCGTTTCGAGACTTTCGTAGAGGTCCTGATCTGTCAAAAGGCTCATTCGGTCTTCAGCTCCCGTCAGGTTAACAAGAATGTCCGGAATTTTGGATGTGTCCAAAAGCTCTACCGGTTCGATTCCCGCATCTTCCATCATGGTCTGAAGAGTCGGAACACTAATGTTCATTTCTTCGGCAAGTGCGGTCATCATGACTGCGGTTGCTTCCTCTGCGATTTCGGTCAGTACATTTTCAGACGGCTCCGTTTCCGGCATTTCAGCCTCGGCTTCCTCTTTGGCCTGCTCTATTCTGCGTGCCGGTTTGTCGGCCTTTTGCGGAGCTTTCACGGCTTTCGGTTCGTCCTCGCGGATATCCGGTTTTTTCTCTTCCTCATGATGAGAAGCCAGCATATCTTTGAATTCCGTGTCCCTTTTGCCGTCCGATGGTCTGACATCGGTCTTTGTAACATCCATGAAAAAGCTGCTCTGGTTTGTTACAGGTGCACTGGTCATGTTTCGTCCTCCTCTCTTAAGTTGTCAATGTGCATTCCCTTACGGGACTATGGGGATGACCCCACAGTATATATATCGTCAGCCGCCCGAAAAACTTTACCTTTACAGCGGCAGATATATCAAAAAATTATTGCTCCCGTTTGTCCAGAATCTGCGTGATTTTGGCGCCGTATTCGGTGTCGATCACATCCATGATTTTGGCTCTGGCTTCCGTATCCATCGCCCACAAAATATCCGCCGCACGATTGATATCATCCAGCTTCTCAAGGACGGAAGCGGCATTCTTGGGCTTCATGTCCGCAAACGTATCCGCAAGTCGTTCGAACTCCTTGTCCACCTGAATCTGCTGTGCCACACGCTTGTACCAGTATTCCGCATTCTCGGGCTCCATGGTTTCGTACCATTTGGCATATTCCTCGATGGACGGAGCATTGGCGGCGTAAATAACCTCCTCGTAAAAGAGGTTCTTCTCTTTTTCGAGCTTCGTCGCATCCTCCTCGTAGATGGTAAGCTTCTCAACACGTGCCTTGAGAGTGGATATGGTATCCTCATACTCGGCATTCAGAGCCTGCGCCTCGGAGAGCTCCAGCTCCAGCTCGCGAATCTGTTCCACCGCTGCCTTAAGGTCCGAATAACCGTCCAGCACCGAGGTGTCATCCTCCGTGGCCTCCGAGTTCGGAAGAATCCAGCTTAAGGCCGGCACGTCTTTGATTAAGGGGCTCAGAATCTCCGAGCCGAAATGTCCCACATCCAGCTTAATCAGAATACCGATAATCAAAAGCCAGACAAGAATTATGAACAGCGTAATAACGAAGACGGAGAAGCCACTGCCCTCTGCTTCGTTCTCAAGCTTTCTTTCCTGTTTCGCAATCTCCCTGGCGCGCTTTTTCGCTTCCTTGGCATTGCGTTTTTTGTCTGCCGCAAGTTTCTTTTTTTCCGCCTTAAGGCGGGCCTTCTCGGCTTTCTGATCTGCCATCTGTTAACCCTCTTGATTTATGGTATAGCGATAGGAGGTAAGTTCATCAATCGCTTTGCTTTCCGAAGCCGCCTCTTCCTTCATGAATTCCTCCAAGGCCCGCTCCCTTAATTTCTCGTGGCTCTTACGCTCCGTCATAACCTCCGTCAGTGCCTTCCGCTCCCGCTCGAGTGCATCTTCCGCAAGTCGTACGACCTCCTGCTGCTCCGCAATGTAGTCGTCCATCCGAAGAATCGCCGCTTTATTATCTATAATTTCCTGAACCTTCAGTGCATCCTGCCTAAGCCTTACGCCCTCTTCCTCGTAGAAGCGTTTCCGGGCGCGAAGCGATTCCAGCACCTCTTCCTCTTGATTTAACTTCATCTGTGCCAAAGAGAATCTCTGTCTGGCCGCTTCCTCGAGCTGTATTTTAAGGTCCAGTATGGATTGCATCCGATATTTGAATCTGGCCATTTCTCACCTATTCCACGATGTGAATCATAGCGGACACCGCTTCATTGAAATCAGCGTGGTCTGATACCTCCTGCATCAGGAAGTCGTTCACTTCGCCGATTTTCTCAATCGCATAATCGATTTCTTTATTGCTGCCCTTTTTGTAAGCACCGATATTTATGAGGTCCTCTGCATCCGCATAGGTTGCCATGATGTTCTTGATTTTACCGGCCGCACGTTTCTGCTCGGGCGCCGTAACCTGTGACATACATCTCGATATGGACTGCAGGATATCAATGGCCGGATAGTGATTCTTATTGGCCAGCTTTCTGGTTAACATAATATGCCCATCCAGAATGCTTCGGGCGGTATCGGTGATGGGTTCGTTGAAATCCTCACCTTCCACAAGGACTGTGTAGAGTCCCGTTATGGAGCCCCGTTCGTTACAGCCGGCACGCTCCAAAAGCTTGGGCATTTCGGAATATACCGAAGGCGGATATCCACGCGTTACGGGAGGTTCCCCGCTGGCCAGGCCGATTTCACGCTGTGCCATGGAAAAACGCGTTAAGGAGTCCATCATAAAGAGGACGTCCTTGCCCTGGTCACGGAAGTATTCCGCGATTGCGGTGGCGGTTTTGGCCGCCTTGTTACGCTCCAAAGCGGGTTTGTCGGAGGTTGCGACCACAACTACGGACCGCTTCATGCCCTCCTCCCCGAGGTCACGCTCTATGAATTCACGAACCTCACGTCCACGCTCGCCGATGAGCGCTATGACATTGACGTCCGCTTTTGTATTTCTGGCAAACATACCCATCAGGGTCGATTTACCGACACCGGAGCCTGCAAAGATACCGATACGCTGTCCCTTACCGACCGTAAGCAGTGCATCGACCGCACGAACACCCAGAGACAGAGGCTCCGAAATGATGGGCCTGCTCATCGGGTCCGGAGGCGGTGCATCCACGGGATACTGCTCGCAGTTTAAGGGCGGCAGAATCTCGGAAGGCCGGCCGAGTCCGTCCAAAGTCTGGCCCAAAAGGAAGTCCCCCACCTGTACCGTAAGGCAACGTCCTTCATTCTCAACACTGCTGCCGACCTTAATGCCGTCGCAGCTTTCATAGGGCATCAAAAGGGTCCGATTGTCCTTGAAGCCGACTACCTCCGCCAGTATGAAACGGCAGCTGGTTCGGTCGGGATATACGCGGCACAAATCGCCCAGTCTTGCATCGGGTCCGGCGCTTTCAAGCGTCAGTCCGACCACATTGACAATCTTTCCCAGTTTTTTGTAAAAGTGGCGATTGCCAAGCTCTTTATATTTGTTAAGGTCCGGAGCCAAAAGCAAACCACCCCTCTCTAGTTCTTACGATAAGACAGCAGGCAAAGTTCCTTGCGAAGCTGCATGAGTTCCGTATCAAGACCGCAGTCAAAAATGCCGTTCCCGGTCTCAATGAAGCATTCCCCTGTGCTTAATGTCATATCCTCCACAACGTCCAAAGGAACATCGCCCGGTATAACGGATGCGAATTCCTTTTTGGCCATGGAAACAAAATTGTAATCGTCCGGTGATACGTGCACCACAAAGCCGGTCTGGGACTCGTTGCCGCGCAGTGTGTCACGTACAAGCATATTTACAAGGTCCTTGCGGCCCAATAAATCCACATGAAAAACGTGGGAATACACATCGGTGATGATGTCCACGAGTGCCGGTTCGAGTTCATTCACTCTGGCCGCATATTCTGCCTCAAGCTCCTGTGCCTGTGCACGGAATTCCTCCTCATGGTGCGAAAGGATTTCCTGTTCTTTAAGGCGCGCCGAAGCCATGCCGTCCGCATATCCCTGCTCGCGAGCCTGCTGCCTTATGGATTCTGCCTCGGTACGGGCCTCCTCCAGGATGGCAAAAGCCTCTGCTTCAGCTTCCTGCCGTACTTCCGAGATGATGGCATCTGCCTTTATGACATTGCTGCCCGTCTCGTCGGGAAGGGGAGCCTCCCCCTCCATGTCCATGGTAAGAAGATCCGCCACCTCGGCCGCATCCAGGCCTTCATGAAAGCCTTCATCATCCGGGGCCTCCGCTGCTGCCTGTGCCGCAATATCCGAAAGACGCTGCTCCACAAAAGAG
The DNA here is from genome assembly GCA_045617725.1 of Lachnospiraceae bacterium. Classification (GTDB taxonomy): domain Bacteria; phylum Bacillota; class Clostridia; order Lachnospirales; family Lachnospiraceae; genus JAZLJD01. The sequence continues at coordinate 36,459 of JAZLJD010000028.1, read as the reverse complement.
TTCGTATCGATTACACGAAATTCCTGTGTGTTAAAAGCTATGAAATTGCCTTTCAAAAGATTAGACAATAATCTCGTCACCTCCGCCTCTGGAGATTACAATCTCTCCGGAGTCTTCCAGCTTACGGATTGTATTAACAATCTTCTGCTGCGCATCTTCAACATCCTTCATACGTACAGGTCCCATGAATTCCATATCCTCTTTGATCATGACAGCAAGACGTGAGGACATATTTCGGAAGATGGCACCCTGAACCTCTTCGTTGGCACCCTTTAAGGCAATGCCCAGTTCGTTATTGTCAACATCACGGAGTACACGCTGAATTGCACGGTCGTCGAGAAGCAGGATATCCTCGAATACGAACATCTTCTTACGGATGTCGTCAGCAAGCTCGGGCTCTTCGATTTCCAAAATCTCCATGATATGTTTCTCGGTACCACGGTCTACGGTGTTCAAGATATCGACAACCGCATCAACACCACCGATAATGGTGAAATCCTGGTTGACGAGGCTTGAGAGCTTGGTTTCGAGGCTCCGCTCGACTTCCTTGATGATATCGGGGCTGGTACGGTCCATGGTCGCAATACGTTTGGTAACATCTGCCTGCTTGTCGGGCGGCAGAGCCGACAGAATGAGGGCTGCCTGGGCGCTCGACAAATAAGACAGAATAAGGGCGATGGTCTGCGGATGCTCATCCTGAATAAAGTTAAGGAGCTGGGAAGCATCGGTCTTACGCACAAATTCGAAGGGGCGTACCTGCAGGGAAGCGGTAAGTCTTGTAATAACATCCACTGCCTTGTCGGAACCGAGTGCTTTCTCGAGCAGTTCTTTGGCGTAGCCGATACCGCCTTCTGCGATATACTGCTGTGCCAGGCATATCTCGTAAAATTCGTTTATGACATCCTCTTTGGCCTTCGGAGTAACGGACTTGGTGTTCGCAATCTCGAGGGTCAGGTCTTCGATTTCTTCTTCTTTCAGATTCTGGAAAATCAGCGATGACTTCTCGGGTCCCAAAGAAATCAGCAGAATTGCCGCCTTCTGGATCCCGGTAAAATTCTCTTCCTGGTTACTTCTGCCCATATTTCCTTACCCCCAATCTTCCTGAAGCCAGTTACGCAAAAGATTCGCAACCGCCTCCGGATTCTCTTCCACGAATCGCTCCACAAGCTTGCGGGCTTCGGACTTCGTCTCAAGCTCAATATCCTCAAGCTCAGGCGGAGCCGACTGGAGCAGGGACTCCACGGGAAGCTCCTCCGCTTCCTCACGGCTGCGGGCAGTATGGAAGCTCGCATACAAGACATAAGCCAGGAGGCCAAGAATAACAATGATCAGTCCAATCGTTACGATATCGAAGAAATCAATATCCATGCCTGCCGAGTCAATGAATTCGAACTGTTCACGGGCGATAACGGTAATATTCTCAAGGGGAATGCCGGTTGCGTTGGCAAAGCCCAGAAGGTACTCCTCATCGATGGTAATCGGTGAATTCTGTGCAAAGGTATCCTGATATTCCTTCCAGGAAATACCGTCGAGCTTGCCGGTACGCTTGGCCTCATCCTGCTCCACTCTCGTAACCTTCGTCATGGTTACGGCGATGGAAGACTGGGACGGAATCAGGCCCGCTGCGGGGGATGAAATGCTGGTGGTCGTTGTATCCTGGAGCCAGTCCTTGGAATAATCCACGATACTGTTCTCGCTGTTGGAACCGTTTAAGTACGGATAAGTCGTCTCGCCGTTCGAATCGGTGCCCGGAATGCCCTCGGTACCGCCCGAGGAAGTCTCCTCGTAGTATTCCTCACTGTCAAGAAGGCCTGCGTCGCTGCCTTCGGGAGCCTTATACTTCACCTGAACCTCGTCCTTTGTGTTAAAGTCCATGGCTGCATTGGCGGATGCGGTTGCAAATACAAAGCCGAGCCCGCGTGCGTAGTTGATGGCACGGTTCTCAAGCTCCATGGCTGCGGCCGCCCTTGCATCGGACTGCGCGGAAATAACGCCGGCCACACTGGAATCCGAAGTACCGGAGAACCAGGTATTGCCCTGCTTGTCCATAATCATGATGTTCTTTGTGGAATCGTTGCCAAGAAGAATTGCGATGTAATTCGCAATTCCCTGGGCCTTGGAGGTATCCATCTCATCTGTAACATCCAAGGTAACGGATGCATAGGATTCCTGATTAACGGCAATAAGCGTGCCGGTATCCTCAGGAACAAAGAGGGTAACCCACGCGCCTTTTACGAAATCAAATCCTTCAGTTAAGTATCTTTCGAGCCTCTTGGTGTTATACTCACGCTCGCCACGTTTTTTATCGGCCTCCGTCGTCGTAAGCCCGCTGCCGATATACTCCATAATGCCTGCGGACTCAAACTGGTAACCGTTCGTGCCCAGCACCAGCTCTGCATTCAGCTTCTGGTTCTTAAGTACATACAAAGTACGGTTGTCATCCGTTTTGTAGGTAATCTCGTTCTGTTCCAAAAGCTCCATTACCTCGCTCGTTTCCGCTACCGTATCGTACGCTGCCAGCAATTCGTATTTCGGCTGTACCAATATCGTTATCAGAATCGTCAGTGCCAAAAGCGATCCCGCCGAGATGGAAATAATCGCGGTCTTCTGCTTCGGTGTGTGCTTCTGCCACCATTCCTTCAATTTGTCCAAGTATTTCTTTACTGTTTCCAGCATGTTTCTACGCTCCCTGCGCCATAGCGCTCTCTACACGGCTCGCCTTCCCATGACGGCCCATTGTGTAACTTTATAGAAATCAGATCTGCAGCTGCATAATCTCTTTATATGCTTCCATGAATTTGTCGCGAACCGCTACCGTATACTGCAGTGCGGTGGAAGCCTTCTGAAGTGCAATCGTGAGCTGGTGCGTATTCTCGCTTTCGCCAAGAGCCCACTTAATCTCCTCATTTTCCGCTGCCGAAAGGAGGTCGTTCGTGTTGTTCACATTGTCTATCGCAGCCTTCAGGATGGAGGAAAACATGTCCTCGGATTCCTTCGTGCCGGCAACGGTCTGTCCGTTTAACATGGACTGTATTCCGGTTGCTCCGCCCGCTGCGTTAATGATGGATGCTACATTCATTTATCAAATCCTCCTATCAGCTCTTGCCGATGTTCAGCCCGTTGAGTGCCATGTCCTTCGTTGCATTGAAGGCGGTGGTATTGGCCTCATAGGCTCTGGAAGCATCAATAAGGTTCGTCATTTCGGTTACGATATTGACGTTCGGATACCAGACATAACCGTTCTCATCCGCATCGGGATGCTCCGGATCGTACGCCTTGGTCATCTCGGTCCAGGTATCCTCGAGGGTGGCTGCGACTCTTACACCGCCGCCTCCGTGGGACTGCCCCAGTGCCTTGCTTAAGTAAGTACCAAAGGGGGTCTGTCCGTAGTCTTTGGCCTCAAAGGTAACAACCTTGCGGCGGTACGGAGTGCCGTCCGTCGTGCGTGTTGTGGATGCATTGGCTACGTTCTCCGAAATGATGTCCATACGGTACCGCTGCGCCGTGAGGCCGGATGCCGCTATATCAAAACTTGTAAACAATCCCATACGCTACCTCCTTACTTCATAACCATCGACAGGTTCGAGAACTCCTGCGCAATCGCCTGCGTGAGTCCCTGGTACTTGATTTGGTTTTTGGCCAACATTACGTTCTCGGTATCTATGTCAACATTATTGCCGTCCACGCGGTACGAAACATTCCGTCCGTCGGTATACGCCTTCACGGAAACGGAGGCAAGATCGGTCGCGAGGCGGCGCACCTTCGTATCCATGGGTTCAAAGTTCTGGCGGCTCAGGGCGCGCTTGAACTCGTCCTCGAAGTTCGTATCCTGTCGCTTGTAGCCCGGCGTGGACACATTCGCAATATTGTTGTTGATGAGTTCGTCTCTAAGCCAGGACGCATCTGCCGCCCTGCCCAAAACGCCGATATAATCAAAAACATTCGTATTAATCATGGGAATTCCTCCTAAATAAGCATAGTTAACCCATTTAACCTACTGTATTTCATTATAGAGAATTTCAAGAAAAAAACAAGTCTTCCGCAGTAAAAAACCACATTATGTAGTGTCCTGTCTTAAGCAGTGGCACTATATGTTTGATTTTTTGTACTTATTTAAGGACTGCAAAAATTATGAAAAATCTTATGTAAATCTGAGAGCAAAAAAGGGATTTATTGATGAATTCAATAAATCCCTTTACTTTATGGCAATCCTTTGTCTTATTCAGTTCGTCTATTATGAAAAAGCAGCTTGGGTCCTCTCCAAGTTATGTTACCTCGCGCAACCAACCGTAGCTACATATGGGGTGCCCCTTTTAGGGCGCATACAATGGGTGGTGTGTGCCGGGGCGGTTTACATAACCTCTTTCAGCGCCGAGTTCAGGAAATTCGGGGGGGCTGCCCGCCTGATTCGGAGAGATTTCGCGGTCTGCCCTTTCTGTTGCGTCGCCGTCTCGGTATCCGTCGCCCTGCCGCGGTATCCGTCGCTCTGTCGCGGTATCCGTCGCTCCGTCGTGGTATCCGTCGCTCTGCCGCGGTATCCGTCGCTCCGTTGCGGTATCCGTCGCTCCGCTGCGGTTTACATAACTATTCTAACATCGAATTTCGAGAGATTTGGGTGTTTCGTTGCTCCGTCGCTGGTTTACATAACTTTTCGACATCGAGTTCAGTCAATTCATGCTTTCTCGATGTCATTTTGAGCTCTTTTTCAAGTTAATTTTCATCGAGTTCAGTGAAATTGCTTCTTCTCGCCGTAAAACCTTCCGCCGCAGCAGCGAATTCGTCATCGAGCATCGCCATCCTGGCGCTTCTCGATGTACTATTCTCAATTTTACGCTTTCGGTATGCCTATCCTCAAACATTGCTTTGGATATCGCGCTTCCCGTTGCCGGGATCGCGTTTTCCCGGTGTTTCCGCTAATGAATTGCCTTCGGTGTCGCGCTTCCCGTTGCCGGGATCGCGCTTTTTTGGTGTTTCCGGCAATGAATTGCCTTCGGTGTCGCACTTCCCGTTGCCGGAATCACGCTTTCCCGGTGTTTTCAGCAATGAATTGCCTTCGGTGTCGCACTTCCCGTTGCCGGGATTGCGCTTTTCCGGTGTTTTCAGCAATGAATTGCCTTCGGTGTCGCACTTCCCGTTGCCGGGATCACGCTTTTCCGGTGTTTCCGGCAATGAATGGTTCCGGGTCCAGCATGTAACCTATATTTCGGCCACAAATGCACAATACTTTAGGCCATCTTATGACTTACTTCGTAAACGGTATAGTTATTTAGGAAACGATGGACTAGTTGAAGCGTGTCGCTTTGAGCTCGCGGATTACATCATACACGGCATCGTTCAAGACCTTGATGTAAGTGCCCTTCATGCCCGAGGACCGTGATTCCAGCACGCCTGCCGATTCAAACTTACGCAGGGCATTCACGATAACCGATCGCGTAATGCCGACACGGTCTGCAATCTTGCTGGCTACCAAAATGCCTTCGCATTCGCCCAGTTCTTCAAAGATGTGAATGATAGCTTCCATTTCTGAATAGGAAAGCGTGTTCACTGCACTCTTCACAACACTCAGCTTTCTGGCTTCCTCTTCGGATTCCTCGTTGACCGCACGCATCATTTCAAGGCCCACAACCGTGGTGCCGTACTCGCACAGAATTACATCGTCGATGTCATAGCCGTGATCCTTGCGATAAATAAACAGGGTACCCAGTCTCTCGCCGGCTATGATGATGGGCGTAACCACTGCGATGTAACCGGCACCGCCCTCCTCAGAGAAGCCCAGCGTCGACAGCTTCACATCCTCTTTGGTCGACAGAACGCCCAAAAAGCGTTCATTCAAACTGATATCAATGAATTCGCCGACTGTTTCGGTAACAAGTTCAGTCAGTGCGGGAATCTTGCTGCTCCCTGCAGCGCCCAGCACCTTGCCCTTACGGCTGATCACCATGACATTAGAATTCACAATATCCCGCATAACTGCGCAGATATCGTTAAAAACTACCTTGCTGCTCTTGTTGTAATGCAAGAGTTGCCCGATTTTTCGGGTCTTGTCCAATAATTGAATACTACTCACTCTGTCCCCACATTTCGTATTCCGCAATCCGGTATATTTAGCTTCCGCTGCACTTATGCGTAATTGCTACGGATTACTTACTTCCACCAATATAGTTAATAGTATCAGAGAAAAAGACAAAGCAACAGTGAAAAAAGTACTAGTTTTCGCAAAATTTCGAAAAATATAAGTACAAGAGACAATTCGTCTTATTTTTTGACAATTGTTCTTGTGCTTACAAGCTCATAGAATATTCAGTTTTTTTGGAGGTAGTTGGGGGCTGCAATTCGGTTGAAGTGCACAGGCCAGGCGGTGATCCGCAGTTTCAATTGGAGCCTCCATTTCGGTGAAGTGCACAGGCCAGGCGGTAGTCCGCAGTTTCAATTGGAGTCTCCATTTCGGTTGGGGTGCACTGGCCAGGCGGTGGTCCGCAGTTTCAATTGGAGCCTCCATTTCGGTTGGGGTGCACAGGTCAGGCGGTGGTCCGCAGTCCGCTGGTGGTGCGGTGGTTCCTCCGAATTACTCTCCTACGCGAGCTGCCTCTTCTGCAGTCATTCCGGGAACCGGTTTCACCCAGCTCATGAAGTCGCAGGTCGGATTGTTGATACAGCCGTAGTAGCGGCGGCCCTTGCGGGTCTTTCTGACTACGATATCCTCCCCACACTTGGGGCAGGCAACGCCAATATGCTCGAGTACGGTTTTGGTGTTCTTACACTCCGGGAAGCCGGGGCAGGCAAGGAACTTGCCGTGAGGGCCGTACTTGTATACCATTTTTCTGCCGCAGAGATCGCATACCACATCGGATTCTTCGTCTGCGATGCGGATCTCGGAAAGCTCCTTTTCGGCCTCGGTTACAGCGGCATCGAGGTCCGGATAGAAATTCTGGAGAACCGTTTTGTAGCTGACGGTGCCCTCGCCGACGCAGTCGAGAAGACCTTCCATCATTGCGGTAAAGTTGACGTCCACGATGGAGGGGAATGCTTCCTTCATCATCTTGTTAACGGCCTCACCCAGCTCGGAAACGTACAGATTTCGATTCTCCTTGACAATATAATGTCTTGCGAGGATGGTCGTGATGGTGGGCGAATATGTGGAAGGACGGCCTATGCCCAGTTCCTCCATGGCTCGTACCAGGCTTGCCTCCGTGTAGTGCTGCGGCGGCTGTGTAAAATGCTGCTTGGGCGAAAGCTCGGACGGGGTGAGTGTATCGTTTTTGGCCACCTTGAACAAAGACACGTTCTGGTTGGTGTCTTCCTCCTCGCTGTCCTTGTAAACCTTCAAAAAGCCGTCGAACTGCTCCTTCTGGGCAGCTGCGTGGAATTCGTAATCACCACACTCCAGTTTTGTGGTTACGGTATCAAAACGGGCGTTGGCCATCTGGCTGGCCGCAAAACGCTTCCAAATCAGCTGATAAAGACGATACTGCTCGCGCGAAAGAACATCCTTTAATTCCTCGGGACGACGCTTAAGTTCGGTAGGACGAATTGCCTCATGCGCATCCTGAATCTTCTGGCCGTTCTTTTTCTCCTTGGATTCCCCGGCAAGATACTCCTCGCCGTAATTGGCCTTGATAAACTCGGCGGCCATGGTGCGTGCTTCCTCGGAAACTCGTGTGGAATCCGTACGAAGGTAGGTGATGAGACCGACCATCTGGCCCTTGCCGATATCAACGCCTTCATAAAGCTGCTGCGCAACACGCATGGTCTTCTGTGTGGAGAAATTGAGGACCTTGCTGGCCTCCTGCTGCAATGTAGAGGTGGTAAAAGGAAGCGGATTGGAACGCGTACGCTCGCTCATCTTCACATCGGTAATCGTAAATTCAGCGCCTTCGATGCAGGACAGAACCTTTTTGAGTTCCGACTCCCCTTTCAGCTCTTGTTTTTTGCCCTTGCTGCCATAGAAGGAAGCGGTAACGGGCTTTTTGGAGCCATTCATTTCAAACTGAGCATCGAGGGTCCAGTACTCTTCGGGAATGAACGCTGCAATCTCCTCCTCGCGGTCGCAGATAATACGGAGTGCTACGGACTGCACACGGCCGGCGGAAAGTCCACGCTTGATTTTGGTCCACAGAAGCGGGGAAATTTTGTAACCAACCATACGGTCCAGCATACGGCGTGCCTGCTGGGCATCTACCATATCCATGTCAATCTCGCGGGGATTCTTTAAGGATTCCTTGACTGCGGTCTGGGTAATTTCGTTAAAAGTAATACGGCTGACTTTCTTGTCCTGAAGCTTTAGTGCTTCCATAAGATGCCAGCTGATTGCCTCTCCTTCACGGTCAGGGTCGGTTGCGAGATAAATCTTATCTGCCTTCTTCACTTCCTTACGAAGTGCGGCCAGAACATCACCCTTTCCGCGAATAGTAATATACTTGGGCTCATAATCTCCGTCTACGTCAATGCCTAGCGTAGACTTTGGAAGATCGCGGACATGACCATTGCTGGCTGCCACTTCATAGTTGTTGCCCAAAAATTTCTTGATTGTCTTCACCTTGGCAGGTGACTCCACAATAACTAAATATTTAGCCATTTCGACCCCTTTTAAAGCTGTTTCTACTTATATGTCACTCTTTTTTATACGACATGGTTCAAACTATACACTATAAATTTGTAAGACGCAAGAAAAATTTCGCAGACTACTTGGGAGACTAACGGGGACGGGGGTTTCTGTCACAGTGAAGTGATAAAGCGACCGAATCGGATAACCTGCATAAAAAAACTAAAAAGCGTCTGACACGAAGGTCCGTAGTTGTTAAGCCAACTACTCCTGTGTCAGACGCTTTTGTTATATCTTCATATGCAGTTATCCGGTCGGGTCGCTTTATCACTTCACTGTGACAGAAACCCCCGTCCCCATTAGTCTACTGTACTTTTACATACATATAGCCGTCGCCGGTAAGATCGTTATAAAGGTTGAAACGCTGGTTATCCTTGATATTATAGGAGCCCCACTCGTATCGATAGCACTGAATATCCTTGGCGGTAACACGAATGCGGTAGGTATGACCTTTCTCGAGGCTTACGCTACACCAGCTGCCGCTCTGCGTTACACGGCCGTGTGTCGTCTCATTCTCATCCATGCCACCCTTGTTGGTCCAGCTGCCACCATTCCACTCATCTATCTTGTAGAGGAGTTTGTTATGAAGCTCGCCCTCCTTGTAAGCGGTATGATTTGCATAGTAGAACAATATGCCTTCATAACGGTTTCCGGAATTCGCATAAACCACATGCGGTGCGGAAGGCGTTCCTAATTTACTGAAGGTACTGCCGCCCCAGCTGTTCAGGCTGAAGTTAACCGTTACGGGCTCTACAATACCGTCAAGAATGTAGTCGTAGTTCGGATTCGGGTCCGAAGAACTTCTGTAATCGCTATAGCCGGAAGGTTTCACACCCGGGATGGGCCATACAACGTAACCGTCTTTCTCAACCGTTACGGCTACCTGTATTTCGTAGCCCTTATTAAAGTCGTAGGACAATACAGCAGGACGCAGGTTGATATCAATGTCCGCAATATTCTGAGGATTGGGTCTCCACTCCGTCCATGCACCGAAGTTATAGGTACCGTCCGGATTTATGCTGACAATTTCACGGTAACGATGATACTTGCCGGCACCGTAGTTACCGTTGCCATAGCCGTGACCTATCATGTAATCCTTAATTTCGTTGTATTTTGAGAAACTACCAAGAGAATCATCCGAAGCACGCTTAATGGGGTTTCCGGAAGGAGTAAAGGCCGATGCGGTCTTCTTAAGCTTCCACTCACCCTTAACCGAACCGTAGTTCGTTCCGGTCTTGTTGGTACCTAAGGGATGCTTGGCCTCTGCCGTTATAGTAATTTCGGAATTGTCCGGCATGTTCTGTTTCAGTTTGATGCAGTAATACGTTGCACCACCTGCTCCGCTGCCACTCTGTGTAACCACGTCAAGATACGGAGTCACATTGACATTCGAGCCGTTGATCTTCATAGTAGCAGTCCAGTTTACTTCATAAGGACTTACGTAATCATTATCACTGCTTAAACCGTAAATTCTGTCAAGGTTCGTACCACCGTAGCCGGCCTTAATCAGGTACTGAGCACCATTCATCTGATTCGTTCCCGATAAGGTAGCGTTCAGACTAAGGGTATTCACACGTCTTACAAGTACCGTAACCGTCTTCGTGTCGTATACCGTTCCGTTCGTGGGATCCGTTGCCTTCACAACAATGGAAATGGCGGAATTCGTTTCGGTTTTATCAACAATTAAGTTGCCGCTCGTATCCATGTGTGTACCGGATGCCACGGTAGAGGAAATGGTATAGTTTATATTGCAGGGAACGCCGACCGTATGTGCACCTAACGCAATCGTCTGTCCGGGCTCTGCAACAAATTCATTCTCGACAACAAGTACTGCGCTGTTTAAGCCGCTGCTTGAGGATATCATGCTGTTACGGCTTGTAATGGTGAAGCTGGCCGTATAAGTTCTGCTGGCATCGGGGCTCTCAAGCGTCAGGGAAACACGAACCGAGCCGTTACTTAAGAATTCAGATGTATCGGCATAGAAAGCGGTAACGTGATCTGCCAGTATCTCCGTCTCGGAATCCACGGAATACTTAAGATCCGTGCCATCGAGCTTAATGTAGTACGTCTTGGTCGGGCCCGTCAGAGTAAGCTCGTTGCTCGCAAACGTAACATTCGAAACCGAATCAATGAGAAGGTCATTAATCTGATTAATTACGAGCTGGCTCTTCTCCTGAAGCTCGGCTTCCTTCATGCCACGCTGGTAGCCATTCCCGCCGGCAACCATCATGCCGCATACGGAAGTGCCCACAATGGACATAATTGCGACAACACAAAGAACTTCAACAAGTGAAGATCCTTTGTTGTTCCTATGAAATTTTCTGAGAATCTGCATAAGTTTCATAAAACTCCTCCTATGCATACTATGTGCAAAAAAGCACATTTCCTACCCTTAGGAAACGTGAAGAGGTCTCTTCTGCAAGTTTGGACCGGGGTGGTCGGCTCGGCAAATGCCGAGTGGCTGGGGTCTCTTAAGCCCGCCCTACGGGATCTGAGTAATCTCTACCCTTCCGGTCAGTGACGATATCTTCAGTTCAAAGCATTTATCTGCTTTAGACAAAATAATCTTTTTAAGTACTTTCCCGCGCAGTGCCGTCGCATTGTCATCATTTAAAGGTGCAATACCGCCCGAAGAACGGTCAAAAGTAATTACAAGCGGCGTTGAGTCCAGCTCACGATTGGTGGATTCCCCTTCAATCAAAAATTCAAATTTCACGCCCGCATCGGAAATCGGATACTGTTTGGAACTCGTTCCGAACTGCTCCGTTGCAATCACCTTGCCGGCCGCCGCATCGTAGTAAAAGCTGACCTTGGAGCCCAGCTTGCCCATGGAAGCATTCCGGCAGCTATTAAGGACAGCCGATATTTGATTCGCACATTTTTCTGCAGGTTTCCCTGTAATCGCGCCAACTCCGATGATTGCTCCAACAATCACGATGGACATAATGGCAATAACTACAATCAGTTCGACCAGCGAAAAGCCTTTATTGTCTTTCTTCATACTGTCTCTCCGATTACTGCTTTATCCAATTAGTATACACCACATACTCAGATACTTCCACTTTTTTCTTGGTCGTATCCACGGTCTCCCCCGGAATCGGGGTGATAATACTTACATCGGATTCGTAACCGTACTCCGGAGGAAGGATGCGGAAATCCGTCGTAATAATCGTAGTATATCCGTCTGAATCCGTATAAATATACTGAACGCCGCGAATAAATAACTCGCCACTCACAACTTCCATCTTGCCCTGTCCTGCCGCCGTTACGAAAACGGAGCTCTTATACGCCGTTCCGACCAGGGACTTTAGTGCCGCCTCGTAATCGGGCGCAGCACCCGGTACAGTTGCACGGTTATTCCATTCATCCATCATGGCGTTACAGAAATTCGACTGAAAAAGAAGCTCTCTCGCACTTCCGCTGATACCTGCATAACGACTCATGACCTGGGAACGGGTCTTCGTCGCACACTCCGCTACCATTTCGGCAATGGAAGTTTTCATTTCCTCAAGTCCGGTCTCGGCCTCGTAGAAGCATTCCTTGGTAGCCTGATCGGTGGCCTTCATCTGGAAATTCATGCCGGCCACATAAAGCAGTGTTGTGGTAATAATCGTAAGGAATGTTACGACAACAACAACCGTGACAAGGGACGAACCACTGTTATTCAGTTTCCAAAGATTTCTCTTCTTCATGCAGTATCCTCTTTGATTAGTCAAACTTGGAACCGTTTAGTGTATAAAGTAAATCTGTTGTACCTACGGTGGAAATATCCGTGGAAGACTTATAAATCTCAACATCCACGGCAAAATTCAAATACTCGCTGACCTGCATCGTACTGGTGGTTGCCGCGTGGCTTTCGCAGCGGTGATAACCGGTACTCGAGCTGCTTAAGGTCGCATCGTTAAGCCGGAAGGAATAGCCTGTATCTTCGGGCTTTGCAACCTTTCCGCACAGATTCCAGAAGATTTCAAACGCATCATCCTTCTTATGGGATACACCACCCGGGTTAACCATATAGGTATACACGTAAGGACTGTAAGGGCCGTACGCTTCATACGTGGAATTCTGGATATCCGTAAAGGTCGGATTCATCTGCTTGTAGATATAAAGCTTCTGTCCCGTTCCGTTTGTCGTAAAATTCAATACTTCTTTGTCAACATAGCCTGCTTCCTCTTTGGCGAAAGCCGGATAATAGAAGAAGTAAATACTGTCAAGCGCTGCACCGTCCGCCTTGGTCGCGCTGTTATTGTAAATCTCGCGGTCGGTGGAAACGGTAACGGAGCCTGTAAGGTTCAAATTCTTGTTGTTGTAGCCGGTGCCCGCCGCCTCTCGGTAAGGATGGGCATTGACCTTGTAATCGTACTTAATCTTGACGGTTACCTTGGTCGTTCCGGTGCCGTCCGTGGACGCTGTAACATCCGTGGTCTTCGTAATCTTGACCTTGGACTTATCAATCTTTTTGGGGACTGCAGATTCGCCGGGGCGTGCCGTTGAAAGCTTTGTAAGGTCGCCGTCCAGGCTGTACCACCACTGCGTAGAACTACCGCGCTGGTAGGTTTCGGCCGCATTGAGTGCATCCGCAACTTCATCCATGATCTGAACATATGCATCCTGGTCCGCTGATGCATCAACCGACTGCGGCACGTAAATCGCATCCATGTAAGGATTGATGCCCTCTGCCGTGACGTAATCGAGCTCGCCGCTGTAGGAAGCATCGATGGTACTTAAGGGATTCACCTTTATAAGTGCATCGTAGGTCTCCCCGTCACATTCATAATTATGCATGGCAAAAACGTACTTACCATTCCCGGGGTCTTGAGAAACAACTGCCGTTCCCGCTACGGGATTAATAACGACCTTCATGGTATCGGCCTGAGCGGGGTCAAACTGGCGGACAATACTTTCGATGTTATAGGCTTTGAAGCCTTCCATGACGGACTGTGCCGCCGTTGTTACGGTTTGTTTTTCGCGAGCCTTGCGGTTAATATTCACGCTGGTAACGATGCAATGCAGTATCGCAGTTCCGGCGATTGCAATAATCATAATCGCAATAATCAGCTCAACAATACTCATACCTTTATTATTCAGTTTTTTACACTTTTTCAAGGTCATAAAGGCATCCTCTAAAAAACGGTGGATTATTCCTCTTCCTGCGTTGCTCTTTCAAACTTGCCTGCAAAAAGCTGTCTGAGGCCGGCCAGATAATCTTCAAAATCAGGCTGTACGTACTCCTTGCCCGTGCCCTGTACCGAATAGAAATCCACGTCGGTCGTTCCGGCGAGGCAACACAAATCCTTGTCATACACAAGGGTGATGTCTCTTAAGGAGCTTCGTTCGCTCTTTTGGTTGATTACCTTCACCATGTTCTTTAAGTTCTCGTAATCAAGCTGCAGGGTATAACTGCCTTTTACTACGTCAAAGTTTAAGTTTTCGCCGCAGCCTTCATAGGTTCCGGCGGCAATCAGCGTAGGATCAATGGCTGCGATTTCCTCTTTTTCAGGCGTGGTAACGGTCTGATAGAAAATCTCTGCCTCATCAAGGCAATTGAGGGCCAGCTTCACCACATCCTCTTCCCGGACTTCACTCGGGAATTCATTCAGCCAATTGTCAATATCCGAATTCATGTGGTCCATGCCGACACAGTAATTCTCGTAATCGTCATAGTACTGCTTTAAGGACTCAACACGCTTCTGAAGCGTATCGTTGCGGTTCTTAAGAGCCGCAGTCTCGTCGTTATACTTTGTGTAAACAAAGAAGTATACGAGTGCGATTGCAAGGATGCCAAGGAGTACTATGTAAAGGAAAATCTGTTGTGATTTATTCGTTCCCTTCATTATTCTGCCTCCTCTGCATACTGATCATTGTTAAGCGGTTTGTACGTACAGGTAATGGTGAAACGGCTTGCAATGTTGATGGGCTCCTTGCCAAGGCGTACCTCATTGCCTTCCGCATCCGGTTCATTATCCAATCTCTGTCCGAACAGGCGGTCTGCCATGCTCTCCTCGGTAAGTGACGCTTTCTCTTCGTCACTGTCCGGAGAATTATAGTAGAACAGCATATCGCCGCTGTATTCGCTCAGTTCAATCTGAAGCTGCATGACCGCCGAAATCAGCTGGTTCACAAAATCCTGCAGTGCGTAATATGCTTCGGCAGCCTCGATTGTTTCCTGATTCTCGCCACCCTCTTCAATCATACGGTTATAGTAAGCCTTCAGGATACGCGTCTCACGGTCGTACCAGTCTTCCGGAGAAAGAACTTCATTGTTTATTTCGTCCACATGCACCGTATCCAGTGCTTCAAACTCACGGAATACCTCAATTACCTCACCGGCTTCCTCAATGGAAGGAACAGCCATGGTAATTACCACGGTCTGATCATCGGAATGGAACTCTTCCAAAAGTGCATTCTGCGGAAGTCGGTTCTCCATCTCGTAAAGGAGTCTCAAAACATTATCATTCGGGTTCTTCGTGGAATGATAAGCGTTTCGGATTTCCGCATACAAAGCTTCCGTTCCGGTGTATTCCTTATACGTCTTCTCATAGGGTTGGTAAATGGCTTCCTGACTCTTAAGATAGGTCTCACGGGTCTGCTCATCCACATACGGGATTAAGGAGAAATAAGCCATTACGCCGCATACAAGGATAAAAAGTACTGCGCACAGAATGGAAAGGTTCGTATAGTTTACCTTGCCGAGTTCTGCGGCCTTCTTCTCTTCTGCCATAAATCCGACGGGAGCGATGGCTGCACCGGCTACTGCGATATAACGTCCTGTAGCACCTTCAATGGCAGCATGTCCGAAGTTCACGCCGGTTACATTGTTGACAACACTGGTCTTGACGCCCAGCTCATTCGTCATAAGTTTGGACAGACCGGAAATATCCGAGCCCAAACCAATCAATTCTACTTTCTTAACGGGATGGTCCGCATTACGGCTGTTGTAAAGGTCGATAACACGGGCAACATTGGAAACGAGGCCTGCCAGGGACGCGGTTACTTCACCTTTCGCATGCAGAAGTGCCTCATCGTCACTCTCCACCTCATTGCTTTCAATGACACGGGTAGCTTCCGAAATGGTCGAACGCAGGCAGGTCTTTCCTTTTAAGATATTGAGTGCCTGGTCGTAGGTTCTTGCGGAAAATACCTGATTCTCAATGACTTCATATACAGCGTTCTCCATACCGTAAGCGATATTACGCTGCATAACGAGTTCCTTACCGGAAATAATGGTACAAGTCGTGGACTTTTCTTCGACCTTGATAACCATCTCGGTTTCTTCTTTGCATTCGTTCTTCATAATCTGGAAGACCGAATTACCGGAATAATCAATACCTTCCATCTTAAGGCCGAGCGCATCCGCAAAGGCCGCATAGCTGTCAATCAGGGTCTTGTCCGCTGCCATAATCAGCACGCGGTTTCGAAGTACACCCTCGTCATCCTTCTGGGTGCCAATAACCATGTGGGCCAGTTCGAAGTTATTTAAGTCAATCGGGAGATAATCCGTAATGTTGGTACGGATCATAGCATCCAACTGATTGGGTTTCATAATCGGAAGAATGGCTTCACGCGTAACAATTTTAGAAGACGAAACAGAGAAAATAACCTGTTTGGACTTCATTTTGTTCATGGACAGTGCAGCCTTAATCGTGCTGGCAAATGCGGCATTATCGCCTACAAAGCCATCCTCTACAAGGCCTTCCGGTGATGAAACGGTAACACTTTTGTACAGCTTCGGTGACTTCGTACGATAATCAATTTCACTGACCCTCGTAAGAAGAGTCCCCATCTCAATGCTGAGAATCTTTGACATGACATTTCCCTTTCAGTTCTATTTCATGTTTGTTAAAACATAATAGTCGAATTTAGCATAGATCAATTATCTAAAAATTAAAAACCACAGTAGGCCAGATACCAACTGATGATTTCCTCTCCCCAAAGTGCAGAGATCATTACTCCTGCAGACAGATACGGTCCCATAGCAAGGACTCTGTCCTTATGTGATACTTTCATACGGATCAAATGTATGAAACCGCCCAAAACACATCCGATGCAAAAAGCAAGGATGCTGCATTTCCATCCTGTGAGCAGACCACAGGCAGCCATTAACTTAATGTCGCCACCGCCGATAGCCCGACCGCGGCTTACAAGATAAAGTACGTATAAAAAGAGACTCACGGAAACGGCGCCGATTACGTAAAGTAACCAGTTCCGGTAGTCCGTTATCAAACGAACAAGTCCCAAAAATCCGATGAAGATATTGAATCCCACCGGAATCTCATAGGTTCTGAAATCAATTACACTAAGTGCTAAAAGTGCGGAAAAAAGGAGCATATAGAGTAGGGATTCTATATTCACTCCGTTCACCGCAAGTATAAGCACGTAGCCCAAGCCATTCGCAGCCTCGATCAGAGGGTACTGCACTGACAGATGCGCTCCGCACTTTCGACACTTGCCCCGAAGGCAAAGGTAAGAAAACAGGGGCACGAGGTCGTACCAGGCAAGCCGGTAACCGCAACTCATACAGTGGCTTCTTACCTTTGCAATATTCTCTTTTTTAGGGATCCTGTATATGCATACGTTAAGGAACGAGCCTATTACGATGCCAAAAAGGAATGCTGCCACATACATGGGCAGAAAAAGAAGAAATTCGGGCATTTCGGTCTCCTAAATCCAAGTATTCAAAGGGGTATTACTTCTTAAGACCGCCATTAGCAGTGGTATTTCCGATACCCTTAATAGTACCAGCAGATTCGGGATTCGGATAGCACTCATATGTACCACCACCAACTGATAAGGTAATCTGGCTAACACCGGTAGCATCGTCAGCAGTAATATCCCAGGTACCGCCAAGTTTGGAAGCAGTAGCTTCGTAGGTTGTAATCGTAGCTGCCGTATAGGTGCCATCTGCAATTTCTACATCGATAGCAGTAGCCATATCAGATGCAGTCTGAATGTCAGTAGAAACCTTGGAGTTATTAACGAACTTGGTGTACTGAGGAGCAATAACTGCTACCAGGATAACCATGATAGCGATAACGATGATGAGCTCTACTAAGGAAAAGCCTTTGTTGTTTAACTTCTTCATAAAATTTGTCTCCTTTTAGATAAGATTATTTATATCTCAAACGTCCGTCCCTACACGAACGAGTGATTCAAGATTAAATGCCGTTGAGGGCGTTGTACATGGAAAGCATGGGTGCCATGAGGGCGGCTACGATATAACCAACCACACCGGCCATTACGATAATCATGAGAGGTTCGAGGGCTGCTGTAAATGCTCCTACCGCTTCCTCGACTTCCTCATCGTAATAATCCGCCAGCTTGTTGAGCATATCCTCGGTACTACCGGATTCCTCACCGATACGGGTCATGTGGTAAACCATCGGAGGGAACAGGCCGCAGTCCTGAAGGGGTCTTGAAAGCGGCTGTCCGATGAGGATACCATCGCGACACGCTTCAAGTGCTTCCTTAAAGTACACATTCGTCATGGTACTTGCGGTGATATCCACCGCTTCCACGAGGGGAACACCGGCCGCCATCAGGGTGGCAAGGGTTCGGGACATCATGGAGGACGACTGCTTTATGATAAGGTCCTTCGAAATCGGAAGCTTCAATACAATCTTATGAAATACATGCTTGCCGGCAGAGGTAGCGGAAAACATCCTAATACCCACAATCACTCCGATCAGAATCGGTCCGTATATCATCCAGTAATCCTGTAGAAACCGGCTTCCGTTTACAACCGACATGGTTATTTTCGGAAGGTCCGTACCAAGTTCCCCGAACATCGTAACGTATCTCGGAACGATTACGAGCAGCATAACGACTACGATGGCTATGGTCAGACATACGATGATGATAGGATAAATCATCGCCTTCTTAATAAGGCCGTTCGTCTTGGTGGTACGTTCAAACTGAACTGCCAGACGGGTCAGTGCATTGTCAAGGGAACCGGAGGATTCACCGGCCGCCACCAGATTGACCATGAGGTCCGAGAAAATCTTGGGATGCTCTGCCATCGCATCGGAAAGTGTCATACCTTTCTCGACGCTAGCCCGTACCTCTGCCGTAGCCTTCTTAAGCTTCACATTCTCGGTCTGCTCCGTTAGGAGTTTCAAGGCCTCCAGAATGGATACACCTGCTTTGGTCATGGATACGAACTGCCGGCAGAACAGAGACATGTCTTTGGCCTTCGGTTTCCCACCGATTTCGATATTCAGATCTTTATTCATTAAGGACTGCTCGCCGATACTGACGACAGTAAGACCCTGCTGCCTGACTTGGTTTTTGGCCGCCTCTACGGTTTCAGCTTCAATCGAGCCTTTTACTGTCTTGCCGGCTGCAGTTAATGCTTCATAGCCGAATGTCATAATTCCTCCACATATATTTATTAGATATCAAAGGATACCTTCATCATCTCGGAAATGGTAGTAATGCCGTCGATTACGTCGCGGGCTGCGGCCATACGTAGGGTATGCATACCGTCCTTTAAAGCCTGCTCTTTGATTTCGTCGGCGCTGCCGTTGCGGGCAACGATCTTCTTGAGGTCGTGCGTCATCTCCATGATTTCGTAAACACCGGTACGGCCGTGATAACCCATATTGTCACAACGGGGGCAACCGCAGGCCTCGTAGATGACTTGCTGCGTGCCGGATTTCAGACCGAGCTGTTCGAGCTCCTCTTCTGTTGCATAATGTCCCTTCTTACACTCGGGGCACAGAACACGGACAAGTCGCTGTGCGATAACGCCGATGACGGAATCTGCTATCAGGTACGGCTCAATGCCCATATCCGCAAGACGGGTAATGGTGCTGGCCGATGAGTTTGTATGCAGTGTGGAAACTACAAGGTGACCTGTGATGGAGGCCTGTACTGCAATGGATGCGGTCTCATGGTCTCGAATCTCACCGATCATAATGATATCGGGGTCCTGACGGAGGATGCTTCGAAGGGCCGAAGCAAAGGTAAGGTCTGCCTTGTTGTTCGTCTGAACCTGGTTGATACCATCGATATTGGCCTCGACGGGGTCCTCGACCGTTATGATGTTAACATGCTCGGTGTT
Organism: Lachnospiraceae bacterium; assembly: GCA_045617725.1. Classification (GTDB taxonomy): domain Bacteria; phylum Bacillota; class Clostridia; order Lachnospirales; family Lachnospiraceae; genus JAZLJD01. The sequence goes on along the minus strand of JAZLJD010000028.1, from coordinate 16,798 downwards.
GAGTTCCGAAAGGGCCGTATATAGTGTCGTGGACTTACCGGAACCGGTAGGACCGGTAACCAGCATAATTCCATGCGGATTCTTCAAAATGTGATCAAAGTGTTGCATCTCATCCGGTCGTAAACCGAGGCGGCTCTTCTCACGGGAAAGGGCCTGCTTGGCGGCAAGACGCATTACTATCTTCTCTCCCCAAACCGAAGGCAAAACGGAAACACGGATATCGTACTCAACGCGGTCAACAACCTGCGTGATACGACCGTCCTGCGGCTTACGCTTTTCGGCGATGTCCATGCCACCGATGATTTTGATACGTGCAACGATGGCGGGGAGAATCTTGATATCGTAACGAACACGCTCATAGAGAGCACCGTCGATACGGTAACGGACTCTTACATATTTCTCAAGGGCTTCAATGTGAATATCGGATGCTCTCTGACGGGCAGCCTTCTCAATGAGGTCCTTAACAAGCATAACGACGGGGGATGAATTGATATCCTCGCTGTACTCGTCCTCCTCTTCCACTGTGAGTTTTTCTTTGGCAAACTGCTCCAGTGCGGAGGCAACTTCTTCCTGACCGAAAAAGCGGTCAATCGCGAGCATGATGCTGCGGCTGGTGGCAATCAGGGGTTCCACCTGGCAACCTGTGATGATGGAAATGTCATCGATCGTGTCCAAATCAAGCGGGTCCGCCATTGCGACGCGAAGGATGTTTGTATTGTTTTGAGCGTACTCAATAGGAAGTGCTTTCTTCTTTTTAAGGATGCTGACGCTGACCAGGTTCAAGACCTCGTCTGAAATTGCGATATTGGTCAGGTCAATCAGCTCAAAGCCAAGCTGCTCGCTTAATACTCGTGCAAGCTGATCCTCGGAGACCATGTTCTCGTCAAGGAGTGTCTCACCCAGCTTACGGCCGTTGCCTTCCTTTTGTAATTGGAGTGCGCGTTCGAGTTGCTGAAGATTGATGACCCCTGCTTCCAAAAGCAGGTCACCCAAGCGTACTTTTCTGCGTAAATAATCCGCCATGTATCGTTCCCATCCACCGGTTTTGATTATACTGTACTGCCCTTCATAATACTTCTCCCATCCCGGCCACTTAACGTTTCATTCTGTCGAAACATTGTTAAGTAAATCGGTTTACATAGTATTCTGTAAAGAAGGGGCTAGTTAAGTACAATTATATATTATGTAAATTAGAACTTCAACCTAAAACCCGCCTAAAAACAACAAAATGCCTAGTTTTTTGCAAAGAAACCAGGCATTTTACAACGATAGTCACAAAAACAGCTCCCCCACATCATCTTTATGCGCGACTTTGTAATTATAGCGTAATGAGTATAATTTTCAACTATTTTCGTAAGGTTTTCTGAAATTTCTAAAATTTCTATTAAAAATTATTCGACAGTATTGCTTTCCCTCTCAATGGCATCACATCACATACAACCATTACATCCGGCAAAAAAGAAGTTACTGTTGTCGCTTAGCAGTTCATTCGCATAAAGTGCCACATTCTCAGTGAACACTTTGCAATGGCCGCAATTCTTTGTAATGTAATCCTTTAATGCAGTTGCAATTTCACCGGCCGTAATATTGTGTGCTACGGTTTACTGCATTGTTTGAATAGCAGTGCTGTTACCCGCTTTGCAAAAGCGTGGCAAGGTCTCTATTCAAGGCAATATTTCCCGCCTCTGCATACCACGACTTCTTCCAGTTCCGCGTCGCACAGAAGGCACATTACATCACTCATGGGGAGCTTAAGTTTCATGGCGATTTCTTCCGCGGTCAGGCCATGTACTCCAATACATTTTTTGAGAGCCGCGTAAGGGTCGGCTGCCGGGCTTCCCGTAAGGTTGGCAGCCGCGGATGGATTGTTTTTGGCGTCCGGATTACAAAAAATCGGGAGCTCTGAAAGGAACTCCTGAAGGCCCAAAGCAATCCCCGCGCCTTCATGAATCAGGTTATTGCAGCCGAAGCTGAGGGCCTCGTCCACGCGCCCCGGAACCGCGTACACATCGCGCCCCATCTCAAGCGCCAGGGAAGCCGTAATCAGAGTCCCACTCTTCTTGCGTGCCTCCACCACAAGCAGTGCATCCGATAATGCTGCGATAAGACGGTTCCGTTGCGGAAACAGACTGCTCCGTGCGGCAGTCTTCGGGGGATACTCGCTCAAAATACCACCCTCCGCAGAAAGCTGATCATAAAGATCGCGATTGGAGGCCGGGTAAATCACATCGACGCCGCACCCAAGCACCCCCAGCGAATACCCGCCTTCCTTCAGCGCGGCACGTTGCGAAATTCCGTCAATGCCATCCGCCATGCCGCTGATTACCTGCACGCCGACGCGTCCCAGCCCGCCGCCATAGTATCTCGCCATGTAGCGTCCGTATTCCGAGCACAGGCGGGCGCCCACCACGCCCACCGAATAGACCTTGGGATCCGGCAGGCGCCCGATCAGATATATGCTTGCAGGCGGCTTTATAATATTACGAAGACAGGCCGGGAAATCAGCATCCCCGGATGCAATGAATCGAATTCCCTGCCTTTTTATCCGCTCGAATTCTCCGTAGCAGTCTTCCCGCTGCATATCCAGAATGATTTTCGCTGTCTGCGGCTCGAATATGCGATGTACCTGCTCCGGTTTCATTTTGTAAAGCTCTGCCGGCCTAAGGCCGGCCCGTTTCATATCATTCAGTATTCCGTTTTTCTTGAAATTCAGTCTGTGCAGCCAGCACAGCTCTGCCTGTTCTTCAAATGTAGTGTTTGTTAAGTATTCATCCATGATTGTGTCCACTATATTCCTTTGTAATTTTCGATTTTGGCTACTGAGCTTTTGAACATTTTCGGTGGTTTGGGAATTTCCCGGGGGTGGGTATTTCCCGGTGTTTTGGGTATCCCCCGGTGTTTTGGGTATCCCCCGGTGGCTTGAGTATTCCCCGGTGGTTTGGGTATCCCCCGGTGGCTTGGGTATTACCCGGTGTTTTGGGAATTTCCCGGTGTTTTGTGTATCCCCGGTGGCTCAGACATCGGGATAAGCGAGCAGCCACAATCCCAATGTCAATTCTCACTCCCCAATTTTGAGTCCAAGAATTTTTTGGTATTTTCCGGTGTTTTGGGAATTTCCCGGTGGCTTGGGTATCCCCGGGCGGCTTGGGTATTCCCCGGTGGCTTGGGTATCCATCGGTGTTTTGGGAATTTCCCGGTGTTTTATGTATCCCCGGTGGCTCAGACATCGGGATAAGCGAGCAATCACAATCCCGATGTCAATTCTCACTCCCCAATTTCGAGTCCAAGAATTTTTTGGTATTTTCCGGTGTTTTGGACATCGGAATTGTGTTGACAGTGGATTCTCGCGGTCTTCTTGAAGCTCTCTTTTTTTGTCCTACATCGGGAGAGGCGATGGCAACGATACCCGCTGTCATTTTTCTCTTTTTAATAGTCTTGGTGACATCGAGGAGCGCAGGAAACGAATTTCTCGATGTTGGAGGAGCCTTTTTTAGGGGAAAATTGGCATCGGGATTCGCCGCCTCGGATTATCCCGATGCCAGCCCCTGCCAAGGAGCCTCTGGGCGGCTTCGGCCGCCTGAAACCAGCCTGAGGTGCGGGTTCCTTGCGGCCGGTTTCGACCGTAAGGGGCGGCTTCGGCCTCTGGCCGGTTTCGGCCGCAAGGGCGGCTTCGTCCGCCTGAAACCGGCCGCCCGAAGCCCCGGAAAGACGCCCGCCCCTACTTCAGTATCTCGCTTGCCCGATAGGACACGGCTTCGGCTAGATGTTCCCGCTTTATATCGGGACTGCCGTTAAGATCCGCGATGGTACGGGATACCTTTAAGATTCGATGATAGCCTCTCAGAGAAAGAGACATTTTCTTATAGATACGCTCCATGTATTCCTGCTCCTTCGGGCCCAAATGGCAGTATTTTTCAATATCTGCGGGCCGTAAGTCTGCGTTAAAACGGAGGCTACTGCCGGCATAGCGTTCTTCCTGAATTGCCCTGGCATTCATAATTCGCTCAAGCATCTGTGCACTTGAATACGACGTCCTAGTTATGTCAACCTTAGGTGCTCCCATATTCGAATACTGTGTCCGAGTTATGTCAACCTGCAAGTCGTCCGCATCTGACCTTAGTCCTCGAGTTATGTCAACCTGCAAGTCGCCCGCATCCGCCCTTAGCCTTCGAGTTATGTCAACTGATGAGTTACCCGTGCCTAAATGCTGCTCCTGCTTCGCGGCCATCCGTCCGGAGGAGGAATCATCGGGATGCCCGTAAAGTGTTGTGATATCTACTTGTTCCACGATGGTACATAGATCGATTCGATCCAGAATCGGGCCGGAAATGCGGCCCAGATAAGATTTGATCATTGCAGGCGTGCAGGTACAGCGGTTGCGATCCGGATAGAAGCCGCAGGGGCAGGGATTCATGGCCGCAACCAGCATAAACTCAGCAGGAAAAACGTAGCTGCCACTCGTACGCTGAATCATGACCTTGCGGTCTTCGAGCGGTTGCCTTAGGGTTTCAATGCAGCTACGGCCAAATTCAGGCAGCTCATCCAAGAACAGCACGCCGCGATGTGCCAGTGTTATGGCGCCCGGCTTGGGAAAGCTGCCACCGCCCGCAAGGGCGTTCTGCGATACGGTATGATGCGGGCTGACAAAGGGCCGGTACTTCATGAGACGCCCGTTTTTGAGTTGCCCCACCACCGAATAAATACCGCTTACCTCGAGGCTCTCCTCGCGCGACAGGGGCGGCAATATGGACGGCAGGCATTGAGCGAGCATGGACTTACCGGTGCCCGGAGGTCCGACAAAAAGCAGATTGTGGAAGCCGGCGGCAGCGATTTCACAGGCATGTTTGGCCTGGGTCTGCCCGATGATTTCTACATAATCCGGCATCACAATGTCGTCATCCACGATGGGCGTACTGCGTGCATAAGGAGGTATCAGTTGGTTCCGCTCCGCAGGAAGCAGGCTCAAATAGCCGATAGCTGCGGAAAGCGTCGCCACAGGAATGATTTCCGCTTCCGCAAAAACGGATCCCTCCTCCGCATTGGCTTCGGGGAGCAGGAAGCGGCGGTACCCGTGGGCCAAGCCCTCACGAACGATGGGAAGTATACCGCGCACCGGCTTCACCTCGCCGCCCAGGCCCAGTTCTCCGATTACAATGATTCCGTCCGCGGCGCCGGGCGGCAGGATTTCGCAGCCCAAAAGAACCCCCACCGCTATGGGCAAATCAAAACCGGCGCCAGCTTTCCGAAGGCCGGCAGGGGACAGATTCACGGTAATCTGTCTCGAAGGCAGCGAAATGCCGCAATTACTGAGGGCTACCCGTACCCTCTCCCGTGACTCCCTGACCTCGCTCGATAGAAGTCCTACCATTTCAAAGCAGGGCATGCCCGGGGCGCAGTCCGTTTCCACGCGAAAAAGAAAGCTCCCGATGCCGGCGGAAGCCGCTGAATTAACTACCGAATACATGAAAATTACCTCCTGAAAAAAACAAGTGATTCGAAGAATCACGGGATGAAGACAGGCCGATGGCCTTGTAAGTGGGCCGCCCGAAGTGGGCTGGCGGGGAGAAAAACCAACCTCCCGTTCAAAGACAGATTTCCTGCTCAAAGACAGGCCGATGACCTTGTAAGAGTGGGCCGCCCGAAGTGGGCTGGCGGGGAGAAAAACCGACCTCCCGTCCAAAGACAGATTTCCTGCTCAAAGGCAGGCCGATGGCCTTGTAAGCGTGGCCCGCTCGAAGTGGGCTGGCGGGGAGAAAAACCAACCTCCCGTTCAAAGACGGATTTCCTGCTCAAAGACAGGCCGATGGCCTTGTAAGAGCGGCCCGTCCGAAGTGGGCTGGCGGGGAGAAAACCGACCTCCCGTTCAAAGACAGATTTCCTGCTCAAAAACAGACCGATGGCCTTGTAAGTGGCCCGCCCGAAGTGGGCTGGCGGGGTGAAAAACCGCCCTCCCGTTCAAAGACAGTCCTTATGGACTCAGATAAATATCAGTCCTTACGGACTCAGATAAATATCACGCCTTACGGGCTCAGACAAATATCAGTCCTTACGGACTTAGAAAATTAGAAGTAAGACCATGCTATGCCGCGGGGCAGGCATTTGTCAAAGGGGCAGGATTATTTTTGGCACTATGTATAAAAAGTGGGGCGAAATTTCTACAAAAAAGGAGTCTGAACAAGCAGACTCCTTAAACATACAATATTGGGTTTGTGTATTAAATCTTGAGTTCCATGCCGTCGGGGTCCTGGGCGAACTGGATGGCAATCTCACGGCTGATCTTGCGCTCGAAGTACAGCTGCAGGATGTACTCGTCCATGGTAATCATGCCCATCTTGCGGTTGGTCTGCATGACGGAAACGAGCTGGTGGGACTTGCCCTCACGGATCAGGTTGCGGACTGCGTGATTCGCATGCATGACTTCGAAGGCTGCCACACGGCTCTTGCCGTCGATGGTGGGCAGAAGTTGCTGGGAAATAACGGCCTCCAAGACATTGGCGAACTGAACACGAATCTGTTGTTGCTGATGCGGCGGGAATACGTCGATAACACGGTCTACGGTCGATGCTGCACCGATGGTATGTAAGGTTGACATAACTAAGTGGCCGGTCTCAGCTGCGGTGATAGCAACGGAAATGGTTTCGTAATCACGCATCTCTCCTACGAGGATTACATCGGGGTCCTCACGAAGTGCGGCACGAAGTGCATTGGCGTAATTCTGGCTGTCGAGTCCGATTTCACGCTGGTTAACCATGCTCATCTTGTGCTGGTGCAGGTACTCAATCGGGTCCTCCAGGGTAATTACATGGGCATCGCGATTCGTGTTAATCTTGTCAATCAGGGACGCCAATGTGGTAGATTTACCGGAACCGGTAGGGCCTGTAACCAGAATCAGTCCTCTTTTGCGATCATATAAATCAACAACGGAATGGGGAATTCCGAGCACTTCCGGTGACGGAACTTCGGTGCCTACAAGACGCAGGGCAAGTGCAACGGAGCCTCGCTGATGATACGCATTGACACGGTAACGACCCAACTCACGAATGGAAAAAGACATATCGAACTCGCCGCGTTCCTCGAATTTGGCACGTTGGTCCTCGTTCATGATTTCAAGAAGAATCTCCAGAGTGTCCGGAGGAAGCATCTTCGGGTAATTCATCGTAATGAGACTGCCGTTCACACGCATCTTCGGCGGAACGCCGACGGTGAAATGTACGTCGGAAGCACCTGCTTCCTTGGCCTCTCGCATAATCGGTTCGAGTCTTGACATAATTTATCCTCCAAAATCCTTATATTATTTATTAGCTGTATTGTTCAGGGCATCCATGTCCATAATGTGACGATTGTCCATCGTCTTCATGATATCCTTGATACTTAAATCCGAATAAAGATCGTTCGACAAATCCATCAGTTGATTATTGCCGAAGCAAAGAATCATGGGCCGCAGGATGTCATCATTTTTGGCAATAATGAGCCCCTTCTCGCCCGTATTCAGTTCAATACAGGTTCCCGGGCTCAGAATATTGATGACCTGCAAAAGCGCCTCGACCACAACCTTGTCGTAAAGCTCCGGAGCCCCCTTTAAGATACGAAGTGCCTCCACTTCACTCTTCGGGTCTGCATCAAACTGCATGCTGGTCATATTGTCATAGGCATTGGCAACCACCAGAATCCGGGCCGCCAGCGTCATCTTGGTTTCTACCTTCTTATTAAGCTTATACTCCGTCGCCGCACGATGCGCCTGAAACGCTGTACGCTTGATATTCAGATTCGATGCGAATACATTCTCGAGTGTCAAAAAGCCCTGCGTCACGGACACCTCGACCGCATCACGGTCCTGTTGCGTCCATTCGGTCTTGTCCATGATGCTTTTGGGAGCCATAAGCTTGCCTATATCATGCAAAAGAGCAGCCATAATCGTATCGTTCTGCTCGTCCACCCGCACATTCAGCTTGTTTGTGATCAGTGCGCTCAGAATTGCCACATTCAGGCAGTGTTTATAGATGTAATCTTCCTTACTTCTAAGGCCCTGCACAAAATTAATCGGGTGATTGTAATGTCCGTAGCAGCGGATGATATTGGCTGCGATGGTATCAATCTTGGACGCCTTGCCTGACGTAACGATGCGGTTCATCTCCTCGCGAATCGAGAAGGAATACATCGTCTGAAAGCGTTCGAACTCCAGATCGTCCTGTGTCATCGGAGGACACGGTTCCGCCGGTTCCAGAATAAACACGCCAAAAAGTCCGAAATTGCTGACACTGGCAATACCCTGCGGCGTCAATTTCGAATCACGTTCATACAAGAGGACACCATTTTTGTTGTAAATCGGTCGTGCGAGTCTCATGCCCACACGCAAGTCTTCATTCTTGACAAAAAGCATACCCCAAAAGCTCCCGTAAACCCCATATTGTATGCCCCGGCTGCGCCAAAAAGCATACACAAATATTATAAATTTAAACGCAATAATTGACAAGTAAATATTACATACCCGTTTCGTCCGGAAGAAATTCCACAAACACCGTATTGCTCACATCGATGCCGCGTTTCGTAAGGCGATATCCGGCATCTGCCCGCCTCGTAAGTAAGCCCTTTTTCATGAGGTCTTCGATTACGTTTCCGTAAACATCCGAAAGGCTGCGGCCGAACGCCTGCTCAAAATCCGCACATTTCACGCCCTCCGTCATACGAAGTCCAAGATACATGAATTCCGCCATTTCGTCTTCGGGTGACAGCACTTCCGCTTCGCGGCCTGCCTGCCCCGCCGTACTTTTTGTCCACGAATCCAAATCGGACGGATTTTGGTACCTCACATGATTCAAAAAGGACGCGGCGCCCGGGCCAAAGCCCAAGTACTCGCGGCGTTGCCAGTAGCCTGTATTGTGGCGACATTCGCGGCCCGGAAGGGAATAATTGGAAATCTCATACCGATGATACCCGGCCTCTGAGAGAATCCGGTCGGTCATTTCGTACATTTCGCGTTCCGTATCCTCATCGGGCAGCGGTGCCCGGCCGTACTCATACATGTCGTAGAAAGGTGTGCCCTCTTCGAGAATCAGCGAATAGGCAGAGATATGCGGTACGGAAAGCGAAATCGCCTTCCGCAGATTCTGCTCGTAGCTTTCCGCGGTCTGTCCCGGGATAGCACTCATAAGATCCAGATTTATGTTCGTAAACCCCGCCTTACGCGCCGTTTCCACCGCCTTTAAAGCCGTGGCTGCATCATGCACCCGTCCCAGCGTCCGAAGCTCTGCATCCTGAAACGACTGCACGCCGATGCTCACCCTGTTAAAGCCCAGTTTCTTAAGCCCGGTCATCTTCTCGAGAGTGGCCGTGCACGGGTTCACCTCGATGCTGATTTCTGCATCCTCCGCAAGATAAAAACAATTCCGCACCGTGTCCATAATCTGCTGAAGCAGCGGTATAGGCAAAAGGGACGGGGTTCCTCCGCCAAAAAAGATGCTGGTCACCCGGTAGGTCCGGGAGGTGGCTGCTGTGTCGGTTGTCCCGGATACGGCTTCCGTGGCGGTCAACCGGGGCTCAGGTACCGTGGGGGTTGCACGGATTTCGTCGCACAAGCGGTTTACATAACTCCGAAGTGTGTCGTCGTGGCAAGCACCTACGGGGAATGAAAGGAAATCGCAGTAGAGGCACTTACGCACGCAGAACGGTATGTGAATGTAAAGCATCAAATCTTTCATGGGATTACTCTTCGTCCAACTTAAGGACGGCCATGAAGGCCTCCTGCGGAATCTCCACGTTGCCGAAGGAACGCATACGCTTCTTGCCTTCCTTCTCCTTCTCAAGGAGCTTCTTCTTACGGCTTATATCACCGCCGTAGCACTTGGCGAGGACATCCTTACGCATCGCCTTGACAGTCTCGCGGGCGATGATACGGCCGCCTACGGCGGCCTGGATGGGAATCTCGAAGAGCTGACGGGGAATCTCATCCTTCAGACGCTCGCACATACGACGGCCGCGATCGTACGCCGTCGACTCGTGCACGATGAAAGAAAGCGCATCCACTTCCTCGTGATTTACCAGAATATCCAGTTTACATAACGACGAACGTTCATATCCCTTAAGCTCATAATCAAAGGAAGCATAGCCCTTTGAGCGGGACTTGAGTGCGTCGAAAAAGTCATAAATGATTTCGTTGAGCGGCAGTTCATACTTAAGAAGCGCACGTGTTTTCTCAATGTATTCCATACCCAGATAACGTCCGCGGCGTTGCTGGCACAGCTCCATAATCGAGCCGATATACTCGCTCGTCACCATGATTTCGGAGGAAACAATCGGCTCCTCCATGTACTCTATCGTCGAAGGATCGGGGAGGTTCGCCGGATTCGTAAGTTCAATCATCTCGCCGTCCGTTTTGTATACCTTATATATAACGCCGGGCGCAGTCGTAACAAGGTCCAGGTTGTACTCGCGTTCCAGACGTTCCTGTATTATTTCAAGGTGCAAAAGTCCCAGGAAACCACATCGGAAGCCAAAGCCCAATGCAATCGAAGTCTCGGGCTCATAGTTTAAGGAAGCGTCGTTAAGCTGCAGTTTCTCAAGTGCGTCCCGAAGGTCCGGATACTTGGCTCCATCGGCAGGGTACATTCCGCAGTAAACCATGGACTGCGCCTTTTTGTAGCCCGGCAATGCCTCCTTGCAGGGATTCTCGAACTCGGTGACCGTATCACCCACAGCCGTATCACGCACATTCTTGATGGATGCCGTAAAATAGCCAACCATGCCGGCCGAAAGCTCCTCGCAGGGAATGAACTGTCCCGCGCCAAAATAGCCGACTTCCACGACCTCAGCCGTAGCACCGGTCGCCATCATCTTTACTTTTTTGCCTTTAGAAAGCTTACCGTCCATAAGGCGGCAAAAAACAATGACGCCCTTGTAGGAATCATAAAGCGAGTCGAAAATAAGGGCCTTAAGGGGTGCCGAAGCATCGCCGTTCGGAGCCGGGATTTTGTGAACGACAGCTTCTAAAACCTGATCGATGTTGATTCCGTTTTTGGCACTGATGAGCGGTGCATCCTGCGCTTCGAGGCCGATCACATCCTCAATTTCGTTGATAACACGCTGCGGCTCTGCGCTGGGAAGGTCGATTTTGTTGATGACGGGGAACACTTCGAGGTCATGCTCCAGCGCCAGATAAACATTGGCCAGCGTCTGGGCCTCGATGCCCTGTGCCGCATCGACAATCAGAATCGCACCGTCGCAGGCAGCCAGCGAGCGGCTTACTTCATAATTAAAGTCAACATGGCCCGGCGTGTCTATAAGGTTCAGGATATACTCCTCACCGTCCTGCGCCTTGTAAACGGTACGCACCGTCTGGGCCTTTATGGTAATTCCTCTTTCGCGCTCGAGGTCCATATTATCAAGGACCTGCGCCTGCATTTCACGGCTCGTAAGCAGGCCGGTCATCTCGATGATGCGGTCCGCAAGCGTACTTTTGCCGTGGTCTATATGGGCAATAATACAAAAATTTCTTATTTTGCTCTGATCAAAATCTGACATAATAACCTCTATTCGTTGCATATAGAATTGACATGCTTTATCATACTGAATGTGGTGCCAAAAAACAAGATTTCCGCGAAAAATCGTGAATTTCGTTATTGACATTTAAAAGTCGCTACAATAGAATATATGCGTATGTTCATTGAACGTCCGTGTCCGGATCGATGAACGTTGTAAATTATCTCACAACAATGGAGGTGTGAACTTTGGCTAATATCAAATCTGCTAAGAAGCGTGTTGAAGTCGCTCAGGTAAGAGCTGACCGTAATAAAGCAATCCGTTCTGAAGTAAAGACCTATGTAAAGAAAGTTTACGCAGCAATCGAGTCCGGTGACAAGGCCGCTGCTCAGGCTGCAGTACTTGCTGCTACTTCAGTTATCGATAAAGCTGCCAGCAAGGGTGTATATCACAAGAACTATGCATCCCGTAAGATTTCCCGTCTTAACCTTGCTGTCAACAAAATGGCTTAAGTAAATCATTAAAAAGATAAAGCATCCCATACCGTCATGTGGGATGCTTTCTTTTTATTGTAATGAGCCCATATATTCTCCGAAATCCTCAAAAATCGTATCCACCGTAAGTTCTTCAATAATCCGGGCACTCTTCTCTCTGTAAGAATTCTGCCAATACTCTTCCGTTATTTCCGACATTCTTTCGAAATAATGAGCCGGGAATTGAGCATCATAGTTCTCACAAATATACCGAACCAGCCAATATCCGTATATATACCCGTCATTCCAAAAGTCTTCTGAGAACTCCGTGTACCGTTTCCGGGCATTCTCTTTCGTAATTCCCGCCGCTTCCGCGGAATAATTCATTTCCGAATCAAAAACACTTGCGGCATCGACCTTGGGCAAAACAAGGCTCGTTATATACGTTGCGAAGCCCTCCATCGTCGTAAAGTCGGACTCGCCAACCGTCTTGTACTGAAGTTCATGCACGTTTTCGTGAATAATGGAAATCGGGAAATCCTCCAGCGATCGGTCCACTTCGATTTCCGGCAGGTAAATCACGCCCGGATAGGACATGGCACTTTCGTTTTTGGCAATGTAGATTTCGATTTTGTTTTTGGCAGGGTTAAAAACTTCCTTGCGGCCTTCCCCGAAGACCTCTTGGAAATAGCCCGGATAGAAATAGTCTGCGTACTCGCCGTCATTCTCATACTCTACTCCGGTCACGTCTTCGATGCAGTCATAGACGCGTGTTAGGACATCCGGCAAGTCTGCAGCCAGCCTTATGCCTTCGTCGACAAAAAGGATGTATCGGTCGCCTTCGTAGTAGCCGCGCTCCTGCGTCGTGATGACATCGCCCTTCACGCCCGTAAACGAAATCTCGGAAAACTCCAGATTGCCTTGAAGTTCCTCGTAGGTCTCCACGGGCGCCGCCGTGGGCTCCACCGTCGTGGTTCCCCCACCGGAGGGCGCCGCCGATTCCACAGGCGCACCTGCCGTGCCCCCGTCTTTCCCGGGTGCACAAGCGCACAAACACATCATTCCAAACAAAATAATCGCAAAATACTTACGCATAACTCACCTCGTGACAAAGTACACATCCTCGTGACGAAGTACACATCCTCGTGACAAAGTACACATCCTCGTGACGAAGTACACATCCTCGTGACAAAAGGAACGTCCCCACGGGAGAATGCATCGGGATTTTCGAAATACGCCTGCCCCGATGTCAAAATTTACGGGTTTGTAGGCTCGTTACATCGGGGCAGGGGGTATTCAATATACTCGATGTCGGAAGTTGCTTAAAAAAGCCTCCAATTACATCGAGAAATGTGTGCATAGCATTTGTCGATGCCGTGTAGGCATTATGTAAACCATTTCATCCAAATCCACGACATTATGTAAACCATTTCAGTCAAGCTTGCATATTATGTAAACCGCGCCATGCAGAAGTACACATTCTTGTGCAAAAAGCCCCCAACTAATGGCGACCGCCACCGCCGCCGTGACTGTGTCCGCCGCTTGAAGTGTGATGACCACCGCCACCGCCACCGCCGCTACCGCCGGAGCTCGAACTAAGCTTCACTCTGCTCACATTCTGACTGATAAGTTTGTCGTCAGACTGCACACAGCGATAATTCTGTCCGAGGTACGTCGATGCCATCGTCGTAACCTCGCCAACTTTCTTTTTAAGGTGTACGCCCATGTAAATAAGCGCAGCTATAACTGCCGTGATAATGCCCAATACCTTAATGGCTCCCGTTACAGACTTCATCTTTGGCTTCATATGGCGCCTTACGCTGTTAACAAGGACAACGTACGCATCGTACGGGTCTGCATCCTCCCAAACCTCGTAAATATCGTCCTCCAGGTAAGAGATGTCGTAACTGGAATAACGGTCCTCGCACCGGCCGCTGGTCGAAAACCAGTAATAACGCCAGCCATCCGCCTCAGGTGCAAAGTTGTCAACGAACAGACAGCCATCGCCCCACTTTTGATTGTATCCGTATACCGCATTATCATAGAAATCATCGGCATAGTTCATCGCCATGTTGTAGTAAGCGCCCTCCGGATAAACGAGATCCGGCTCATACCCTGCCATAAGTTCCTGATACGGCGTATCCAAAGTCACGATAACGATGTCACAGTGACATATTCCTTCCGCTTCGGCAATCAGACTGCGCAGGCTGTCTTCCTCCGCATCCGTCAAGCGGTCCGCATAATCATAAATTCGCTCGGTCGGGCAGGCATTGTTCTCACGCTCAACCGGTTTCTGATTACTCCGTATTACAAGTGCCGCCACAATCGCAATCAATGCAATCGCGTCCAATATTATAAGTACTCTGAAATGTTTTAAGAATCGCTTCATTACAATACCTCCAAAAGCAAAGCTATTGCATAAGCAATTAATACAAAGCTAAAAAGGAAGAAGCCGGAAAATGCTATGACTCTCCCCGCAACAATCGGGGTTTCTCCGATGATTTTGCCGGTCTGGCCGTTGATGTGGAACACCCAGTCCTTACCGCGAAAAGGAACCTTGTACTCCCATACAGGCAGCATATCAAGGTTCGTGTCTATCGGATCGATTTCGAATTCCGTCTGCACATCGTAGATGCTCGAGTAGCTCGTAACGGTCGACCGAACAAGCTGATAGGCGCTTTCTTCGGACTTTTTCTCAACGCGGGGACGCATACTGGCGTCATCCGCAGAAGGCTTCTCGCCCACGAAACCGGACATGTACTTTTCTTCAAAGTCGTGGAACTGCGAATAATCATAGGGTTCCAAAAGGTCCATTCGGGAATCGTCCATCTTAATGGAAGCATCGGCCGGCACACCGTTAAAGGTGAACTCCATGGCACGCTTTACCTCATAAATACTGGTTTCCGTGTAGTAATAACCGTCTCCGCTTGTCCAGTTGCGAATACGCTTGCCTTTGGCCGTATATTTCATTTTGGCATCGAAATCATACATCCAGAAAGGTACATAATGGCCACGCATTTTGTTAAGATTCTCCTCGCCTAAAAAAGCATCCGGAGTAAAAATGCGCTTCGAGATATGTTTTTTTACAATATCAACTGCGCCATTATAATCAATTCGAAACGGAATCAGCTTTTGGGGCCGGTCATCCCCGCTTACGCGTTCGTCAAAAACAACACTGCTGCCGCAGGCCGGGCACATCATCGCCGATGTATACGGCTCCGGTTGCAGCTCTGCGTTACAGTTCTTGCAGATTACAGTCCCGATGTCCGGTGTTTGTTCCTGCGTCTCCGTTCCGCCGCAGTGTGGACACCACATTGCCCCAATCGTAGGACTGTAAATGACATTGCCATTACAGTTTTTACAGGTAAAAATCATAGCTTACTCTCCTTTGGGACTCCAATCAGAATCCTAATTCCTCTCCTACCAAAATCACATGGACACGATCCTTGTGGCGTTCCATACGTGTTATCAGAAACTGACAACAAATTGTGTCAGGTGATTTACAATTCATACAGGTTCCTGTCTTTGAGCAGGGTGTAGACAGGCCAAAACGCTGTGCGTTCTTGGTAGCGGCCTCATTTCTGGCACGCTTCATCGCTTCGTCCACGGTCGGTCCTGCTACCTTATTCATTCCGACTATCAATACAAGCTTCTCCGGGCCGTATGCATAAGCAGCAACGCGATTGGAATTGCCGTCTATGTTAACAAGAATGCCATCGCTGGTCATCGCATTGGCGCTACCTAAGTAAACATCGGCGCTAAAGGCTGCGAGGGCAGCTTGCTTTTTGTCCACGGATGCATCCCGGTCGATGAAATGATAATTGCCCGTCTTCAGAGCATCCGAAAGACCGATCTCGCCCACCGACATCGACCCGCCCATCGTAACCGTACTGCCCTCCGGTATGAGGGAAAGTGCCAGCTCAAGGGCCTCCTCCTTGGTTTCGGCGTAGTAGCCGGTCATATTTCTGCTCGCGAGCCCCTTGATAACGGTCTCGGCAAGGAGCTTGTTGCGTTTTTTAACGATTTCGTTCATGATGTGTTTCCCCTTTCTCACCCAATATCGCAAGAAGAAATCCGTTAAGTCCTTCCTCCAAATCCGCGTATGTCTTTGTAAAATTGTCTGTATACCAGGGGTCCGCCACCGCGCCGGGACGGCTTGTGTAGTCCAAAATCAGGTGAATCTTCCGTCCGTTGTCCTCCGGCCACATGCGCTGCATGTTACGCAGGTTCTCGTAATCCATTCCCAAAATATAGTCGAACCGCTCATAATCCTCCCGCGTCATCTGCCGCGCCCGATGTCCGTTCGGCTGCATCCCGTGCCGTGCCAGTTCTCGCACCGCCGGCGGGTACATCGTATTCCCTATCTCCTCGCGGCTGGTCGCCGCCGAGTCAATCTCAAACATCCCCTGCAAACCCCGTGCATTTACCATGTATTGTAGCATGATTTCCGCCATTGCGGAACGGCAAATGTTGCCGTGGCAGATGAATAATACTCTAATCATACGCTTTTTCCTTTATTCTTGACAATGGGGAGGACCGCTGCACAGCAGGGGAGGGACCCCATTGTATTAAGTGTTTCAGCCATTTTCATACTATGCTAACTTGGCATATATTGGTATAAAATGGCATAGTTTTGTAAGCAAAAGGTGTAAAATAAGGTGCAAAAATCATAATATTATACCTCATTTTTCCCAAGTGATAATTCAAGCAACTCAGCTCCAACTTCTGCATTCTTTATACGCATCAGATTATCCCAGACATCTTCTTTACCTAAAAGATTCATACCACCGTGCCATACAATCTGATTATCAATTACAGCAAAATGCTCGTCTATCTCTTCTTTTTCAACG
>JAZLJD010000027.1:0-39881 GCA_045617725.1 Lachnospiraceae bacterium | reverse complement strand
CGGTAAAGCAAAAAACGGCTCCACAGGGGGCCGAAGAGAGCAATTCATATAGAGACGAATCAATTAGCGAAGAGTTATGTGGTTGAGAAATGGATTGCGGAAGAGTCCTCTCGAAATAGAAAACGGCTCCCCGGGCCTTAGGGAAGCAATTCATATAGAGCGAATCGATTCACGGAGAGTTATAGGTTTTCTTAGTGTTTTGTAGACGCGCAGCAACGGCCGACCCGGATGGTCGGGCGAGGCCGATACGCGACACGGACGGCGCGTAGAGGCCGGTTGCGTCTGTACAGAAAACCTACTCAAAACACTTAGAAAACCATAACTCGGAGTGTGATTCGTCTCTATATGAAATTGTTCTCCGGCCCGGTGGAGCCGTACCATTTACCTAATTACTCTTCCACAAACCACTCAACCACATAACTCGAAGCCGTGATTCGTCTCTATATGAATTGCTTCTCTAAGGCCCGGTGGAGCCGTTTTGCTTTACCGCTTTAATGTGTCAGAAACCCCCGTCCCCATTACCCACATCGCAGCCAACACACTGATGCACTCTGCCACACGCCAAAGCATGGGCACTTTGTATTTCACAATTACGTTTCCAACGAAGTCGGCCGGTACATTCAGGCGGATTACATTATTGTTACCTTTTACAAGGGTCACCGCGGAAGGCGAACTGCCTTCGGTTACACAATACTGCGGATACCAGAGAACCGGAATTTCCACATAGCCACCGTCCTCTTCTCCCATAACATCTAACGATACGGTTGTACCGCGCTTATCATAGGAAAGAACCGCTGTGCCGGATGCAAAAGGTTCCGCAGTCGAGAGCAGCTTGCTGACATCCGTCCCCGGAATCATATACTCCGTCATGGCCTGGCTGGTCTGACCGAGGGCCGTCGCGTTATAAATCGGCTTTGTTTCATAATTATTTATGAAGTCATCCATAAACCGGGATGCGGAAAATACGCTAAAAACAAAGCAGACTGCCATGGATGCAACTGCAACAATCCTGCGTTCGGACAATTCTTCGTGGCTTTTTTCCGGGAAATCTCCAAGTGCAAGCGCCGCAAGTGCGCAACAGAACAATATGGCAAACTTGGTAAAACGGAAGCCAAACTGAATTTTGTAAATCAAAGCGGCCGCACTACCGAGCGCAGCACAGATACGGTCCCAGGGGAAATAGCATGTTGTCATGTAAATCGTAAGCGCCGAAATCACAAAAAGGTAAATGCCCGCACATCGCACGGAGCGTTCCCCTGCTTCTTCCGACGCACCGTTCTTTTTGGCACACAGCATAATCGCATACAGAATCCAGCCAAAAAATACCGCAAAACCGATGCCGAAGGCGTCTTCCCCGGCAGGTCCGGCATCCGCAAAATTCACCGTTCCGACCGACAGGTAGGACATATGAAACAGCTGGGATAAATTCAGTCCGTAATGCTGCATGTGCGCGGCATCAACCAGATCCGTGCCGACACTGACGTCCCTTAGGCTTGACAGAAACGGCACCAAAAACCACGCATTCAACAAAAGAACGGCCGCAACCATTTTCAGAATGGCGAGCAGGGTGTCCTTCCGGAATGTCTTTTTGATAAACACAAGCGCCGTAATAATGCAAAACAGCCCCGTCAGATAGGTGGTAATAACATGGCAGGTAATCAACCCCGTAAAGCCCGCCGTCAGGTACTTCCAACCGTTCTTCTCATTCGTTACGTAGAGCATGTAAATACCGACCAAAACAAGCGGCAAAAACGTATATGCGGTCGCCTCCCCGATTGCTCCGCGCGGGAACAGCTGCGAAATACGCATCGGCGCCAACGTGTACATTACCATTGCTATCGTTCCGGCATAATTGTTTTTGGCAACCTTACGGAAGGCCAAAAACGAAAATAAGGCGGTCAGGGCATTCACGAGAAGCGCATACATGGTAAAGCTGACCTGCAACGGCATGCCCATCATTCGGAGGAACGCGGGGAAATACATCAGAAGATCGCAGTAATAGGTCGACACGGGATAGCCGTGTCCGTACGCCCAGATTGACTGCATACGAACCGGGCACTGTCCCTCGGACAGTGCCTGTGCCAGACCCTCAAGGCGCAAAAGATGAAAGGGCATATCATCCGATGCATACATACCGGTCGAAAATCCCGGATAGGTTGCGTAAAGAGCCGTAAAAACAATGGCAATGGTGGCAACGCGGGCCGAGGTTCTCATATTTTTCCAAATACCGCGCTTAACAATCGTGTAAACCGCACAAACAAGCAGCATGACCAGGCCGGTCAACGTCAAATACAATTTCACAAGTTTGTTATTCTGCACAATGGTAATGGCATTTACCGAGAGCGCACCGCTTCCGCGGTAACGAACAGTAAACTGCACATCCGTTGCCTCTTCAAATGCCCAAACATCATACTCAATCCTCTCCGTCTGATGATTCAGGTATCCTCTGTCGTGAAGAAACTTACGATATCCGACGGTCGTTCCCTTGGCGTACACATAGTTGCGGTCAGCGTCCGAACGATATGTAACACTTACACGATAAGTACCTTTCGGAAGAGAAATGCCTTCCGTTGTATAGACGTCCGCTTCCGTTGTCTGCAGGGCAGGATCCACTGTATACTGTACCGGAATCGTTACCGCATATTTATTTTTTGCATAGGTTGTCAAAGAAGCACACACCGCTGCCAAAAAGCATACCACAATCAAAACGCCGCCGATGTTTCGCTTCAAAATCCGTAAAAATTTCATTATACTTTCCCGCTTCACTGTGCTAAAAACCCCCGTCCCCAATAGTATTCAAGGAGCATGCGTACGACTCCGTCGTAATTGTCCTCCTGAAGGATTGCATCCTGGGCTTCCCAGCCGTAATCCGAAACCTCGCTCACCACTTCCGAGATGCTCTCGGCCGGGTGCGGGGTTTCCGCGTAGCGCTTCTGCGCCGCTTCATAGCTCGCCGTAATGTCCATCCTTACAAGGTCAAACAGTCCGGGCTGCTCGTAATAGTGTGCCTGAGCCGCCTCAAAATTATTCTCCATATCAAAAACCTGTTCGTAGGAATTCTGGTAAGCCTCTTCCACATACTGCAAAAGCATTTCCGCGCATGCGGAATATGCCAAAAGTGCATTCCCACTCTCGTTCATGGTAATGAAGCTTAAGAAATTGGCCTCGCTTTCCTTAAAAAAGCCCTTATAATGTGCCAGTTCATGCGAATACAACGTCGGATAGTAGAAATCCGAGGTGTAGCGGTTCAGCGTAACTTCCTTCGTGTAAACATACGTGAAGCCGCCGATTCCACTCCATTCCAGAAAATCTGAACACAGCGCATATTTCGGCCGTCCGTAATATCCCGAAAGTCTCGGGTACACATCACTTTTTTGCCGCATCGCCTCGATGATTGCCGTATCAATTGCATCATCATACTTAAGGCTTCCGTCCTCGTTTCGTTCTACCTGCAGTGCCAGCCAGTCCGTCCGAAGCACCAGATAATTCCGCAGCTCTTCCAAATCCGAGAATGTATATTCTCGCACGGAATCATTCTGCGTATCCGCCTCGTCCGCCCGGATCGGCACCAGCCACATCACCGTAAACACAAAGAACACCAGGGTGGCCAAAAACAATGTAAACCGGCTGTGCGCCACTGCGTGCCGTACAAACCGGTCCTTTTTCCTTCGGAAAATAAGAAGAATTGCCGTAATGATTTCCACAATCACTACAAGAATTGCAAAATACATGAGAATCTCGCCAATCGCAACCTTCGACCAGTTATTCAAAGGCCCCATAAAATTAACGAAAAACGGATAAATGTGATCTGCATAAAAATTCGTAAAAGATTTCCAAAATGCCAGTAGATTTAACAGGATTGAAACACCGAGCAGGATAAATATCGAAAGCCAATACTTTTTTATTTTCCTCATATCTCACTCTTTCTTCTTTCAATTCCCGTGGTTCTGTAATATGCGGCTTTCGCCTCGTACATACGCTTATCTGCCAGGATTGCGATGCGTTTGATCGTCAGGTCAGGTTCCTCTTTGGCCACCACATATCCACAGGAAAGAGACATATTGAGATTATGCTTCTCGCTCCATTTTGTGCCCTCTGCCATAAGCGTGTCTTTCAATTTGGGAAGCAGCGCTGCGTCCGCGTAGAAAAGAACCACAAACTCATCGCCACCCATTCTGTAGATTGTGCCATATGCGCCAAACGTTTTCCTGAGGCACTCGCCTGCGCCGATTACCAGTTCATCGCCTGCCGTATGTCCCTGGGTATCGTTCACGCTCTTGAGTCCGTTCACATCCACGGAAGCATATACGAAATTGTCCGGAATCTCGTCCTCTTCAAGCCTGGTAATCTCCGTCTCGTATGCGTATCGGTTGGGGATACCGGTCAACTCATCGGTGTAGGAACGCTTAATCCATTTCTCCACATTACGTTTTTCAAGCGAAATAACCTCGTTCTGAAGCATTACGAAAATAAACAAATCCGCCAATGCAACCGACACATAGGTCGTTCCGATACTGTACTCGCCCTCAATCAGGGCACCCGTAATCATAAAAACAATGTAGCCCGCAGCCGACCAGACGTCATGTGCTCCAATCTTCTTAATATAGAACATCGTGTAGCCGACCAGGTAAAGCAGGGTCACAACCGGAAGTGCCGTCACAATATCGTACAAAGCACCGGTTTCATAATGGCCCCCATCAAACTTGAACGCCGTACCCGTAAGTGCCAGCGTAAAAGTTACGAAAAACGATATCACATTTATGATTGCACAAACTCTGGCACTCATATGCATGCAGTCCATGCCGTGGTTCTCCTGCAGGTAGCTGTACAGATACAGGGAGAAAATACAACCCAGAATGGCTCCCATGCATAGCGAGCCGACCGTAAACCAATACGTCAGTTCGCCAAAAGCCAACGTGCCGTCGAACGCCCAGTTCAAAAAGTCCAAAAACAGTGCCCAGATTGTTGCCAGCAAAAGGCACAAAAATATCTTCGATGTCCTCGTAATCTCATACTTACCAAAAGCAAAACTTCCGGTCAGAATGACCAGAATGATGATACTGATTACATCCATACATAAGCTGCTCAAAGCGCCGAGCGAATTCAAGGTCGGATCATAGGCCTTGAACAACACTACAGTAACAATCGCCAAAATAGCTATACAAAATAAAGCGATTGCCAGCTTCCTAAACAATCCACGCTTTTT
Source organism: Lachnospiraceae bacterium (assembly GCA_045617725.1). Lineage (GTDB taxonomy): Bacteria > Bacillota > Clostridia > Lachnospirales > Lachnospiraceae > JAZLJD01. The sequence continues at coordinate 34,675 of JAZLJD010000027.1, read as the reverse complement.
AACTTTTTCTCGCATCATTTCCATTCTCGTCACCACATTTCCGGCAGTTTGTCGATTCGTCTTTAGAGCTATTATACTTTGCCGGCGCTAAAACCTCAACTTACTTTGTTTTTCTCCCGGTTTCCAATTTCTCACATACGGCTAACAAGGCTTTGGGGCACGAATCTTTTGTTACTTTCAACCTTCCGGAATTACTTCTCGCGTCTACTGCACATCGTAACACGTGTGGCAGATAAGTGACAGATAATTTTTCAAAAAAGACATCCACAATAGGATGTCTTTGACGTTACTGCAGAGTTTCGGGGGACTCCGTAAGTTCCCGCATTATCTTGCAGGGAACACCACAGGCGAATACGTTCGGCGGAACGTCCTTAGTCACGATTGACCCGGCGCCAATAATCGCATTATCACCAATCGTAACTCCCGGGCAGATAACCGCACCCGAATAAATCACAACTCCGTTTCCAATTTTGACGGGTCTTGCTTTTTCAAAATTGCCCCTGCTGCCGGACACGACGCTGCGCGGAACCTCATGCACATACACTGCGGGCAAACACGGCGATTCTTTGCCACGTCATGACAACATACCTCTAAAATAATACAACATCTGCACCCGTTGTAAATACATACACGAAAAAAGTACAGTAAAAACTGTACTTTTCACATGAATCATCTTCTCAATTTATCCAAACTGATTACATAGTCATTCTGATAAAAGCGATTCAGGAATTCGTAGCTGTTGTAGTTCTCTGTCAATACGAATTCATGGCTCCAGGTCATGTACCAAAGCCAGGGGACCGCCGTCTCCTTAAGGGCATCGGGATCCGGGATAACGCCTGTCTCTGCAAGAGCAATTCCTTTGGTTGCGGATATTGCCTTGAGTTCCTCGTATTCCTTTTTCAGCGAAGTGTGCTCGTGCGGCTTTGGATATATGTCCCTCGAGAGGATATCGCAGTACGCATCGCCCACATAATAGTCCTTTTTGGGGCAATTCCATACCCAGACGAGATTGTGAAGGTTCTTTTCGCTGGTGTAGTAGTCAAACATCGTCTTCCATAAGCCCTGCACCACGTCTGCGCCCTTTACACCCCACCAGAACCAGTTTCCCTCCGCTTCATGGAAGGGGCGCCAAAGAACAGGTATGTTTCTATCCTGAAATGCGCGCAGAATCTCTGCAATAACATCCATATCATGGAAAAATGCCTGTCGTTCTTTTGTTCCTTCGATTAATACTTTGCCGGCATCGAAATCGGTATTCATTGCGTAGAAGGATTTATCCTTTCCGCCGATGGGCGAATACCAGTGCCAGGTCAGAGTTACAAGCCCGCCGCTTTCGCCAAAAGCAAGTGCTTCTTCCATAGTGCCTGCTGCGGCATCTACCTCGTCAAGGCACTCCTTGGTTGCGGACTCCCTGTTAATATTTGGTGAATATGCAAGCAATTCAAAACCGCACAGAGCCGGCTTCTTGCCGGTGACTTCTTCGATTTTGGCCACTTCCTCCATCGGTTTGCTTTGTGTGTGCTGCCCGGCAATAATCTGCTTGCCTTCTATACTGTTAAAATACGCTAGAAGTTCACGGACTTCTTGCGTTGCATTTTTATCACATGGTCTGGTTTCCATATTAATCCCCGCATTTCGCAATCCGGTATATTTAGCCCTTCACTGCATTGCAGCGAAGCTGCTACGGATTGCGACACAAAGTGTCGCGTGAAAAATGCCTGCATTTTTCACACTATTCACTCTCCCACAAGTTTTACAGGTATCAGGTCATGGTGCATGGCGTCAAGAAGCGGGCCGAACAAGTCTGTTCTTCGAATTCTCAGGTTGCTCGTGTTAATGCATGGATGGCACCCCACATATTCTTCAGCCATAAGGTCCTCATCCACCAACAGCTGCACCGCATTTTCTTTGTCATTCATGAGCCCCAGAATACTGACCGAGCCGGGCGTGATATCGAGATACTTCTCCATGTATTCCGGCTCCGCAAAGCTGAGTCGAGCACAGCCTAACTGTCCTGACAATTCCTTTGTCTTAAATACCTTGTCTCCCGGCATCATCAGAAGGTAAAACTGTGTATGCTGGCGATTGCATAAAAACAGGTTCTTGCAAAGCACTGCTTCCAGTGCAGCATCGATTGCAAGGCAATCTTCCATGGTGTTGGCATTCGGATGATCGCAACGCCAGTATTCCAGGCCCAATTCATCCAGAAGTTCGTAGCACCTTTTTTCTTTATCCGGTCTTCCGCTCAGATCCGCGGGACTTCCTTTTTCCAATATCAGTTCCATCTGCTACCTCGCAAATCAAAATCTTCTTTGAAAATCACTATTTTTTCTTATCTCAAGTATTCTTTGGGCTTCCGTTACCATTCTTACATTATTGGGAGTTACATTTTGTACACGAGCAATTAATTCATACATCTTCCGGTCTTGGATCTATATTAAAAAAGTGGACACGAATAGTAACTATTCACTACAATAATATCATGCCATTTCTCTTTTGTAAGCTTTTATTCGGTCGCCACCGAGTCGGTCGTGACCGAGTTCTGTTAAATTTACCTGACTGATGATTAGTCGTTGCCATAACCCCAAAAAGCACTCTGCATTCCTGCAAAGTGCTTTGTTTATGACTTACGCCCTCTTCTTTACCGCATGCTTGCGACCTTGTCGCGGTAGCCCGACACCTTGCGGATTACGTAGACGATGCCTGCAATTCCGGCTGCTACGCCGGAGCAGAGCAACATGTATTTGATCTCGAAATGCAGATACGTCAGGCTTACAAAGCTCAGGATGAGCAGCATCAGAAGTACCCAGCCGAAGGCAACCGCCACCGTGACAAAGAAGAAAATGATGTCGCTCACGATATCTCTTGTTGTAAACGGTCTGCGTGGATTCTCCGCCTCGATTTTCCGGGAGGTCTCCTTAAGGCGCTCGATGCAATCCTGCATCTCGTCGTGATTCAGTTCGGTAGAATTGTTTTTGGCCATATCTCACCTTGGATTATTCGGTCTTGCTGCCCCAGACGGTAAGCTGATTTTGGGTTCCCAGTACAGAGAATACCATCGTCTTTACGTTGGTGCCTTCGATGTTCATTTCAAAAGCGACACCGGTATAGTCCTGTCCGTCGATTACCAAATCGATGTACGGAGTGCCCTCCACCAGGGACCAGCTTCCGGTATGTGCGCCGGAAAGAGTTCCGTCCGCATTCAGCGTAACGCCGGCGGACTTGTTGACTTCAAGGTTCTTGTAGTCGATATCCAGCTCATGAATAATCATATCATATTTTCCGGCAACTTCCTCCTTGGAATAACCGGTTTCTTTTAAGCTTTCCCCACTGGTCTGGTAAGGCGCTGCCACAAGCCAGCCTTCCTTATTAAGGAACAGCTGATGCGTCTTTACATAATGGCCTTCGCCGGTCGTGGTGGTTCTGGTGTGGAACACCATGTAAGCACGGCCGTCATCATCCACAAATGCGGAGTTATGTCCCTGTGCTACCTGCCCGCCCGTAAAGGAAGGCCACTTGTAACCGCCAAAGAGACGGATTCCTTCGCTGCGGTTTACGTTGAGCACATACTCATCATAGAACGGAGTATTTCCATTCTCGTCCACGTAGTCGCCGTCGGGCGTCAGACTTCTGTAGACTCTTACGTTGTATCCGCCTTTGGCCTCCAGTCCGCCGTAGGACATGAAGAGCCAGTAATAATCGCCAATCTTCTGAATATAGGAAGCCTCACCGGTAACGTACTTGCCACCGGCAATCTTCTTTCCGAAGTAAGGATCGGAATGGATGTTGTCCTCGTACTTCACGCTCATGTCACGCAGTCCGGTTGCCTCGTCAAGCTCCAGCATAAAGATACCGCCGCTCCAGGAACCGTAACTCATCCAAAGATTTCCGTCATCATCGTAAAATACACAGGCATCAATATTGTTAGGGAAATAATCGCCCCATTTGCTTGTTGTGTAACGCTCCGGAATAACGCTTTCCCCAATCACAGAGGCCACATCCGTCTGGTCGTAGTCGTCCTGATTATGGAAGCCTGAGTATACCACAATACCTTCGTAGGTCCAGTCGCCCTCCGGCGAATCTGCCGTAAGCAAGACGATGGAGGAATACCACAATTCACCATCAACGGAAAGATACATGCACCACTTGCCCATCTCTTTGTTATACACAATGTCCGGGGCCCACATGTAGCCGTCTACCTTGTAATTCTTGCTTCCACGTGCTGACCAGGTGGCCGGCACGGTGAGTTCTGAGCGGTAATCGGTACTTAAGTTGTTCGAAATTGCAGTCCAGTTTTCAAGGTCGTAGGACTTATACCATGCCCTATGGGAGCCAAAAATAAAGTAGCACTTCTTTCCTTCTTCATCTTCCCCAACCGCAATGGCCGGGTCGTGACAGGTCGCTGTACGAATCGCTCGCTTTTCTTCATTACTGAATTCTCGTTTTTCCTGATACATAACTACCTCTACTATATATCTGACGGTCGCTTCTTCCTCTCCGTATTTGACTATGGCATAGGGCCGAAGGGTCACCTTCTCCACATCGCCGTTCAGTTTACTCTTTATCGGTTCTGCGGGATGGGCCACTGAGGACGCACTCTTAATCACGCCTTCGTAAGCACTTTCCTCCCCGGGCTTCAGTCCGCCCTTTAAAGTGGGAGCCACTTCTTCCGCCAGCGCTTCCGAGCAGTCCGGTGTAACAAAAATTTTGCTCACCGTATAATCGGCTCTGTCATTCTTAATCGAAAGGGTATAGTGAATCTCTTCCCCTTCCTTATATTCCGCTTTGTCCATGGCAAGCGTTACGGTTACATCGCTGTCCGTTTTTTCATACAGAAGTCCCTCTTCCGAAGGTGTATCTTCCGCTTTGCCGCAGGCTGCCATACCAAGGCACAGGGTCAGCGCCAAAAACAAAAGTTGTATCTTCTTCATCGTCTACCTCTTTCTTAACCGTTCACTTTGTTGCGATAATCAAATACCGGATACCCGTCATCGTCCCAGACGACCTTCATAAGCATGCAGTGACGGTTGGGGTCGTATAACGGATCGCCCACGATTTCCGGATAAGTACGTGCGTGGTATACGCAAATATCGTTGCCCTCCTCGTCCACGGTAAAGCTGTTGTGGCCGGGACCGTAGAAGCCCTTTTCGCGGTCGGATTTGAGAACCGGCTGCTTTTCTTTTTTCCAGGCACGCGGATCAAGCAGGTCCTCGTCCTCGCCGATGGAAAGCATACCCATGCAGTAGCACTCGCCCGTTGCACTGGCGGAATAGGTCATAAAGATTCTTCCGTCATGTTTTAAAAAGGCAGGGCCCTCATTTACCCAGATATCCACGCGTTCCCACGCGTAATCGGGCGTTGTAAGCAGCACCTGTGCGGTAGCAAGCTTGGTCGCGGATTCCATTTTGGCAATGTACAGATTGGAAATCTGAATTCCCACGCTGACTTTCTCGGCCCAGACATAATAGTATTCGCCCTTATGCTCAAGAATTGTGGAATCCAGGGAAAATGCCCGGAATGAGTAGATATCATCGTCACTCTCCTGCATCATGCCCTTCTCAATCCAGGCATCGGTCATGGGGTCATCGCCCTGACACTCCAGAATGTAAGGACGCAGTCTCCAAATATCATCTTCTCTGGATCCGGCAAAATAGATATACCATTTGCCAAAAAGAAAATGGAGCTCCGGCGCCCAGATATGACGGCTCATATCGCCGCTCTCATGCTTATGCCAGATTGTCTTCTCTTCTGCGGTCTTTAGACCTTTTAAAGTATCGGAGCATCTCAGCACGATTCTATCATATGCGGGAACCGACGCGGTAAAATAATATTTTCCGTCCTGTCCTCTTGTAATGTACGGATCGGCCCGTTGCTCAATAAAGGGCAGATTGTATTCTGTGATTTTTCCGTTTCCGGGTCTTTCTTCCATGGTTGTACCTCACTTGTAAATGATATGGAAATTGCCTGCTTTTGGGCTCCGGCAGACCGTTTCTATAGCATTTACGGCTATTTTTTTAATCGAAAAATCCGGGATGCGGAAATATCACATCCCGGATTCCTCTTTGGCCGCATAAGCGGCTTACAATTTCAAATTAATCAGTCCATGCCGAGATAAGCTCTCTCAAGACCTAAGCAGTAGTATACGTCACCGGAAACTGCGATGCCTTCATACTTCTGGGTATAAACCTTGCCTGCTACGGTCGTAGCAATGATTTCAATGTCTGCGGTAGAACCGTTGTTGGTTACGTTAAGAACGATATGAGCACCTGCCATATCCTCCTTGAAGGTACCGAAGTCCCAATTGCTTTCGGGAGTTACAATTCCGTCGTAGCCTGTGCCCCAACCGTAGTTATCAGCACGTACTACAGCGTACTCTGCATAACCCTCGGTGGTCTCTGCACTATGGCCGGTCGGAGTGTTCTGAAGGATAACTACGAAGTTATGCCAGTTCTCCTCGCCGGAGGTGTAGTTGGTAAAGCTCTGCGTTACGGTTTCACCCTCTGCTACCGCTTTGATATCAGAGAAGGTGGTCCACCAGCCTGCGCTGCAATCGCTCTTTCCGAGGTTCTTGCATTCAATCTGGAGGTAAGACTGCTCCATACCAAGGCAGAAGTAAAGGTCTCCGTCGATAGCGATGCCGTTGTAGTTCTGATAGAATACCTTACCTGCGGTAGTTGTAGCAGTGAAGTTAATATCAGCGGTTGCACCGTTGTTGGTTACGGTAAGAGCAATGTAAGCTCCATCCATATCCTCTTTGAAGGTACCGAAATCCCAATTGCTTTCGGGAGTTACGATTCCGTCATAGCCTGCGCCCCAACCATAGTTGTCGGCACGTACAACTGCGTACTCCTTGTAGCCTTCATAAGCTTCTGCGGAATGTCCGCCGGGTACGTTCTGAAGAATTGCTACAAAGTTATGCCAGTTCTCAACACCGGAAGTAAAGTTCTTGAAGTATACGGTCTTGGACTCGCCTTCCGCTACGCTCCAGATATCGGAGAATGCTGTCCACCAGCCGGTAGAGCGATCCAGAGCACCTACAGTCTGTGTATCAAAGCTTAAGTAAGCAGATTCACAGGAGAAGCAAGCATACAGATCACCGGTGATTGCAATGCCGGTGTAGTCCTGATGATATACCTTGCCTGCTGCAGTGGTAGCTACAATGTTAATATCAGCGGTAGTACCGTTATTTGTAATGGTAACATCGATTACGGCACCATCCATGTCTTCTTTGAATGTATCAAAGTTCCAATCGCAGGTAGCGGTTGCGATTCCGTCGTAGCCTGCGCCCCAACCATAGTTGTCAGCACGTACGACTGCATATTCTGCATAGCCCTCGGTATCAGCACTGTGGCCGGTCGGAGTGTTCTGAAGAATTGCTACAAAGTTATGCCAGTTCTCAACACCGGAGGTATAGTTGGTGAAGGACTTCGTTACACTCTTTCCTTCGGGAATAGCAAAGATATCGGAGAATGCACTCCACCAGGGAGTGGATCTGTCGGTATTACCTACTACGATTCCGCCTGCTGCAGGAGTGGTATCCTTAACAGAGAGGATATCGGTGTAGGATTTAACGGTACCAAGCTTGATACCTGCAACATCCGCTGCGCTAAAAGTAACGCCACAGGTGTTGGAAGTCTTGTTGTAGTCTACGTTATCGATAGCTACAGTGATTGTATCGCCATCTCTTGTGAAGGTTGCGGTAACTTCGGTCTCTACCATTACGGATTTCATCCAGGTGTTCCAGTTACCCCAGTTGTAAGTGAAGGCCTTTGCATCAATGTCGGTACCGCCTACGTTACCGGTCATATCTGCATTTACTCTTGCTACTTCTGCACCTTCGGCATTTACAAAGGAGAAGTAATAGTTGTCTTTGGTATCAAGACCATCAGACCAATGCTTTAACTTGTACTGTACGGTATGTCCGTCTTCCAGAGCTGCAACTGCATCATATACAGCCTCAGCTTCGGAGAAGTCTAAAGCACCGATGGAAGCGATTGCTTTGTCATTCTTCTTAACTTCGATGATACGCTCAGGCTCTTCGTAAGCTACGGAAGGATTACCATCTGCATAAAGACCTGCAATCTGAGCAGCATCCAGTGCATAGTTGTAAATGTAAAGTTCATCAAAAGCACCCTTGAATACAGAGTCCCAATAGTTTACACCTACAAGGAAATCGAAGCCGTCGGAAGCGCCCATGGCACCCTTAACGATACCGGGATAGATAACGTTTCCGTCTCCGTCCTTCTGAAGCCATTCCTGACCGTTGATGTAAAGCTTACCGTCGATGGTAAGTCCGTCAGCGGATACATTGGAAGGATCTACAACAAGTGCAAGGTGAATCCACTGCTTCATCATTTCTCCGGTATCGGCATCAGACCAGCTGGGCCAAAGAGCATTGTCAGCCTGATCGTAAGACCAGATACAAGGGAAGGTGCCCTCACCGGACCAATCAGCTCTGGTAATGTTTACATACTTCTGACCACCGGTAAGATCACCGTGAACATCGGGACCGAACTGGACGGTAGGCATGTAATTAGCGAATCTGGTGGGATATAACCAGAACGATACGGTGTAAGTATCGCCAACGCCGTTTACGTCGGTAAGCTTGTATCCGGTAACACCGTCTACATAAAGGGAATCACCCTTAACACCGGGAATGTACTTTTTGTCCTTTTCAATCGGAGAAAGGATAGGATCTCCACCAATAACCTGCTGTGTTGCCTGGATGGACTCTTTGTCATCTTTGGCATCGAAGGAATAATAATAGGTGTAATCTTGCGGTACTGCAGCTGCTTCTACAGCATTGTTGCCTTCTTCCGTAGCAGTAGGAGCTGCGGTAGGTGCAGCAGATGCTTCCGGATTCTCTTTGCCACAGCCGGTGATGGAAGCCATTAACATAGCAACGCAAAGAGTAAGCGTTAATACTTTCTTTTTCATATTTACCTCCTGTTATTAGTTACCAAATGCATTGACAACTGCCTCATAACGAGCAATGTCATCATCAGAAAGTACATCGTAGCCTGTCTTTCCGAAGTAGGAAAGCATAGCCTCTGCATGATAGTAGTTTGCCTGCTCTGTTGCTTCAGCTGCGTAATCTGCTGCTTTTGCAACACCGCCGTCAACTAAATCATGGATACCGATATTGTTGAAGTACTGGTCACAGAAGTTCCAGTAACCTGCGATACTGTACCATCCGTAAGGAACGGGACGGGTAATGGATGCAAAATAATCATCCCAGTACTGCTTGTGCTCTTCATCGGTAGGGAAGAGTGCTCTGTAACGGTTCCATACCTCCTGATCGAGGGTCATGGGAACGGACATATTGGCATGCTTAAGTGCAACGCCGGATTCATTGGTGATGGTTTCGTCTTCGTAGATATCAAGACGTGCCTTCCATCCATCGGTACCGATACCCATGAATTTCAGAAGCAGGTATGCTTCATAAGGATAAGTACAGGAACTGGATACACCACCGATGTACATATTTGCGATGATATTGTGCTCTTTCTCATCCACTACATTGGGAGTTACATAAGGAACGATATCAAGACCATACTGTTCCTGATAACCGTCGGTACCCCAAATATCCTGATAAGACCAGAAACCTTCGGAGAATACTGCTACGTGACCGGTTGAACCAAACCAGGTTCCCCATTCACCGGACCAGTCTTCCATGGCCTGTGTATCCTGCTGAGGTGCAACATATCCTGCCAGCTTAAGATCAGCGAACTGCTGCTCACCGATTGCCCAATATCTAAGGTCGAAGTCGGTACCGTCGAAACCGAACTCACCCTTGATTGCTCTTTCTGCGGTAGAGCAGGCTGCAATACCGTAAAGGGAATCAAGACGATTGTAGTAACCAAGTCCGTAGTACTTCATGCCGGAACGATCATCCACGGTAGCATCCTTAATGAGCTGAAGCATCTCATCCCAGGTCCAGTCTGTTCTGGGCATCTGAAGGTTCAACTTCTCGATAACGTTCTTATCGATGAAGATTGCACTGGGCTGATACCAGGTAGGAAGACCGAACCAACGGTCGGTATCAAACTTACCGATACCGTACTTTTTGATGGATTCCATCATGTTGTTCATATCGGGGTCATTCTCAACATACTCGGTAATATCGAGCCAGTACTCATTTGCGAGTGCTGTATCGGAATCAGTACCGGAGAATACGTCAGGGAAAGAACCCGGTGTTGCTGCAGCTGCAGAGAGATCGGTACTCATATCACTGATCTGTTTGCACTCGACCGTGATGTTGGGGTACTTCTTCATAAATGCCTCTGCAAGATGCTCAACCGTTGTCACATCCTCGTAGTGCCAGTAAGTCAGTGTGATTTCATCTTTGGTCACACCGTTCTCGTCCACTTCACCGGACGGACCCTTGGGTTTGCTGTCGCCGCAACCGACCAGTGATAATACCATCACGACCGAAAGAATAGCGGCTACAAATCTTGTCTTTTTCATAAAAGCCTCCTTCTATCTTCACCCTCCCCAATGAGGGTTAAGATCAAATATTATGTTGTTTATTCACCTGTGATACCTGCACGATCGATACTCTCAACAAACTGTTTCTGCAAAATCAGATACATAATGAGAAGCGGCAGGATACTGAGCGTAGTGGCAGCCATACGAACGGATTCGTTTAAGCTCGTTGCCGTATCGCCGACAGTCGCTCTGGTCTCGAATGAGGCATCAAAGCCCTTCAACTGAACTACCAGGTTCGTCCAGATACTCTTGGCCGAAAGTCCCTGTACATACAGCTCCGTCAGGTAAGACTCATTCCAGTACCAAACAAAGGAAAACAGAACAACGGTTACAATTGCAGGGACTGCGGAAGGAACTGCGATTTTGAAAAACGCTTTGAAGTGTCCCGCTCCGTCAATCGATGCGGCTTCCATCAGTACCTTCGGAATCTGCCTAAAGAACTGATAGAAAATCAAAATGAAAATCGGGGCGTTCAGGCCGTTTCCGAACAGGGCCGGAAGGATAAAGGCCAGAAGCGTTCCCTGGATGCCCATCTTGTTATACAAAACATAGGTGGGAATCATTGTTACCTGGGAAGGAAGAATGTAGGAAAAAAGTAAAATTCCCATCATCAGTTTCTTTCCCTTAAAGTTATATCTTGCAAAACCGTAACCTACTATCATGTCGATTATGACATTGCATACAGTGGGAAGTCCCGCAATCAGAAACCCTTTCAGGAAGGAACTCCAGTAGTTCATGGATTTTCCGGCATCGATAAAATTACTGAGATATAAGCCGGACGGAATCCACTTTACGGAAGTATCCAAAAGGTCATCCCGGCTCATAAAGCTGGTGCTGACCATGTAAAGCATCGGGTAGAGGTAAACGAATCCGATGCAGATAAGCAGTGCGTAAACAACAAACTGCTTTCCAAAGCCCTGCTTCTCCTTCGTGCCAAAAATAAAGCGATGAATCTTTTCTTTTGTGAACTTACGCTTAATAGTCTCCGCTACCGTCGTACGTGTGGTACTTCCTGCTTCTGCGCTTGCGTTCGAGCTTTTTGACATTTCTCTCGCCCCTCCTTTCCAGTTTCTTTGAAAGTCTTTCTTCCTTCTTAAGTGCTCTTAATCTCTTCTTAACTGCTCTGTCATATGCATCCCTCTTGTTTCCGAGAAGGAGGAAGAATAAAAGAACAATAAGTGTAATGACTACCGAATACATCCAGGCCATTGCGGAAGCGTATCCGTAACCTTTTTCCTTTGTGCCTGAGAACATGGCCGATTTAATCATATTGATTAACTGATTCTGCTCATTACCGGAAAGGAAAATAATCGTATAAACCGCATTCAGGAGAATGAAGTTTTTGATGGTAGGAAGTGTAATCTTCCAGAAGCATTCCCAATCGGAACCACCATCCATTTTGGCTGCCTCATACAGGGACGGGTCCACCTTCTGCAGTGCCGAAAGGAATATCAGAATCTGAACTCCCGAATACCACAGAATCATAATCATATTTGAAAAGATGGCTGCGATGGACGTTGCCATGGAAGAAGGCAGGAAAGTATCTAACACATTTACTATTACCTGCGTATTCATGGAAGGAATGTTGGAAGCTCCTTCGCTCACAAGCATATTCATCACCGGACCGCTTACTATGATTACAGGCAGGAAGAAAATCAAACGGAAGAATGCTTTGCACTTTATTTTTCCGTTGAGCATCATAGCAATGATCAGCGCGAATACAACGATGATCGGCACCTCAACAATGGTCTGCCAGATGTATGTTACCAATTGTTGCGGGAACTCCGGATTCTCCAGCCAGATTTGTGTGAAGTTACCGGTTCCCACATAGATAAATTTCGTCTCCAGAGGAGTAATGCGGATGTTATACCACATGTAGTAAAAGGATTGTCCCAACGGGAAAAGCAGGAATGCCAGAACTCCGATGATCCAGGGAAGGACAAACAGGTAACCGACTCTTGCCTCTCTCGATTCCAGACGACCCCTCTTTATTTTCTTTTTCTTTTCTTTCTGTTTGCTCATTTAGCTACTTTACCTCGTAGGACATTGCTGCTACGGTAACTCCCTCTACGGTGACGGGAGCCTCGCCATAATTAAGATAAATTCTTGTTCCGTTTGAATAGGTTACAACTCGTGCGCCATTCTTAAGGATGCGATGGTCCGTGATGACGGAATCCCCTATCTTCTCATGGATGGCCTTAAGCTCTTTGTCGTAGCTTAAGATGGTGTTGCGATAAGAATCATATTCGGAGCTGTAGATATCGCAGGAATTTGTGTACAACAGTTTCGCGGAGCTTTCCTTTGTGATGAGGAAGGAAGGATTGGTTCCGGTCTCAACCAGCTTAAGGAAGAACTCTTTCTTATTGGCCTCGAAATTGACATACTCGGAATATACCGGCATGGTACCCTTCAGTACGATGGAAAGGAACGGCACCGTTTCGTCCTCGAAGATGTAATTGGAGGAGTAGAGCGGCATATCGAGGAATGCGCCGGTCTTCGACCAAAGGTAGGCGAAAGGCTGTTCCAAAATCAGTTCCGTCTGCTCGGAGACCTTACCAACGGTCTCTTCGTAAGCCTTCTGTGTATCGTATCTCGTATAGTTCGAACCGCTGTAGTTGTAGCTGAACAGGGTGTTCGAAATGCCCGCAACAGCCAGGGTGTCAACACCCTTCTTAACGTACTTGTTCACGAACTTATCGATTAAGTTCTGCGTTCTTTGGGGAATCAGGTACAGCATCTTCGTGTAGACATCCTTGTAGGTTGTCTCTTCATAACGACGCTTGTTAATCTGCTTCACAACATTGAAGGTTGCATTCTGCTCACTCGGATTGATGTGCAGTGCGTCATTGTAAAGGTAAATCTGCTTACCCTGTGCTCCGTAGTTCTGAATCAGCTCGGTCAGCTTCTTCGTTCCGCCGATCTGCGAATCCGCTTTATAGGAAGAAATCGGAAGGTTGTAAACGCCCCGCTTCTGCCATCCCTTGTATACGGAAAGGATATCGTCCACACCGTTTGCGGAAAGATCGTCATAAATTTCGGAGATATCCTCCGTCGTGGTCATGACTACGCTTTTCGTTCCAAGCACCCAGCTTTCACGCTCGGTGCCTAAAAAATCGATGCGGCTCTTAAAGTCGGTAGAAAGCTTTGTAAGCTCGCCCCTCTTTATGAGGTACTCTCTGTAGGCGGTTGCCATGCCGGTGTAATCGGCCTCATCCCCTGACAGAAAGAGGAACCGTACGCCCAAATCGGAATGACTTCTCTCCGATTCGAAGATATGCAGGGAACCTGCCGTGGAGTTATTACTGGTCGGCTGTGTATAGGTCTTGCGAAGTGTGAACTTCGCATACGCTCTGTTGTAATCTACACTTGCACCGTTCGGTACGCACTCGATATTCGCTCTCGCCGCACCGTCTTCCACAATCGCGAGCATCGCGATCTCGTCATCCGTATGAGCGATTCCGTAAATGGGAGCGATAATCTGCTCGGAATCTTCGATGGTGTTGTATTTATCCTTTAAAAGGGTCTGTACATTCGACTCAACGAATCCCACATCACCGCCGTAAATCATTCCGGAGAAACCGCTCTTAAAACGGCCTTCCTTATCATTTAAGTAGATCAGTGCGCCGTTTCCGTCGGGAACAAGCATGTATCCGTCTTTCTCATCCATGTAAGAACTTCCCATGTAAGGATATAAGGAAATGGTTCCAAAGTAGAATTTCGTGCCGTCTTCCTTAATGGAATCGTCCGGAACGAATGCTTTTAAGCCCTCGTCCGTCAGGCTTACCTGTAAGGTGAGTCCGAACTGGTATTTGGTCCAGTACAGGGTTGCTTCAAAACCGTCCTCTGTGTACTTAACGGTTTTCTTTACATTGTCGTTAATAAGATCTGCCTGTTTCGTGTCGTCGTTTCCGTTAATCATGGTAATAACCACTGCGGAATTCATGGCGCCTATCCAGGTCTTGTTGTTCATTCCGTCATCATATTCCATGGCGGATGTCATGTACGAACCTGTCTTTTTGTCTTCGATTACCAACGCCAGGTCGCTTTCTCTGACATACAGTCTGTAATCGGAGTTCTCCGTAACATAGGTGCAGTCGTTAATTGTTTTTGGCTCCGCAGCATATACGGGCTGCGCCTTGGTTGCCAAAAACGAAGTAAACGCAAGCGCTCCGGCTAACAGGATTGTCATCACTCTTTTCAAAAATTTGTTATGAACCAATTCTGTACACCACCTCTCCGCATATGGACTGGATAAAGTCAAATACCTGAGACCATAAAACGTAAATAATAAATGCAAGAAGGCAAACAATCAAAATGGTAAATGCGGTCAGAAGAATGATCTTTACCGTTTCTTTGATTGTGTAGTTGTTAATCTCCTTCACTGCAATGAATACAAGGACCGCAATCCATACAACCATGCAGAATCTTCCGAAGGAAACAAAGAAGATTTCGTTGTTGCTTACCACATGGGACAGAGCAAAAATGAACGGCATCAGCGTAATGAAAGGACCAAAGCTGTATACCAGGGAACTGTAGATTTCCTTAAGCCTTCCCTCACCGTCATTGATGGTGCACATCAGGTAGTTACATCCGATGACAAGCACCAGTAAAACCGCAATCATTCCGATATCCGACAGTACATCAAACTGTCCTTCCTTGACGGTCTTTGTGAGGAAACCGCAGAAGTATTTGTTGATGATGTAGAACACGGTAATGATAAGGAGAAGAATGTTCGTGCTGAGCAAGGATACTTTTCCTTCACGCTTTATTCCATAGCAACCGTCAACGGGATGCTTCATGAAATAAAACATGTAATTCAGTTCCTTCACGAGCTTCTTCTCTTTCACACGTGCTATAAGTGTTCGAAGCGGTGTAAGGATACGTTTCTTTTTGTCAAGGAACCGAATGATGAGGCAGGCAAGGAAAATACCGATGGCAACGAGTGCTATGGTGGTCAGGTTCTGCTTCAGCCAGACATTTCGGATTTCCCAGTAGGAATCGGAATACAGTTCACGGTCTTTGGACAGCTGTGCATATTCCAGGGCCGCCTCGTAATCTTCTTCCTTATAAAGAGCCTTTCCCATTGCCATATTGGCGTAGGTAAAGAGGTTGTTCATCTCAAGGATTCTTGCAAGGGGTTCTTTACTCTCCTCGTAACGACCTTTTGAAAAAAGGTAAAGGGCGTTGTGCAGGTAATCGGTGAACTCGGTCGGCTCAAAAATCTGAATCTGTGCCTTGTCGGAATCCAGGACGTAAAGCTTGTCGTCACTTCCCACCTGAATGGCTTCGATTTTGGTAGAAAGACCGATTCGCTGCTTGCCGTCGTCGCTACCGCCGAACATGAAGAGCAGGTCGCCTTCATTGTTGTATTCATAGATGAAACCGGTCTGGGTAGCTACGAAGGAGTTATCATGGTTACCTACGGCCACTGCCGCGGGTACATCGGGGTAATCTGTCGTATTTAACATGTTGACGCCGGCGATGTTGAGACGTTTTAAGGTGTCCGCATGCTCGCCACGGGTGATGGTGTAAATCACACCTTTTTCGTCAATTGCCATGTTATCCGGGGTTGCCGGGATATTGGCCTGCATCTTGGCTCTCTGTGCATCGGTCAGAATCGCACGCCAGATGATGGTCCAAAGATTGGCGCTCGTTGCGTTGGTACCGAAGTATCCGAGGAAGGTTCCTCCTTCTACCGGGCTGATTTCCACCATACCGTTCGTATTGGATTCACAGATTACATACATGGTTCCGGAACCGTTTACGATAATCTTAAGCGGGAGGAAATCCAGGGCTTCGCCGTACATGGCTTCCTTGGGCTTTGTGTAAGTGTTAATTAGGGTTCCGTCTTCGCCAAAAACAAAGATGCTCTTGGCGCCCTTGTCTGCTACGTATGTCTCTTTGGCCTCCGTTACATAAATGCCTTTCGGATCCACCAAAATGCCTTCGCCAAAGGTTTTAACAAGACCGTACTCTGCATCGGAAACAACAACCCGTTTGTTTCCGCTGTCCAGGATATACATCGTTCCGTCATCGAACAAAGTGAAATCCGTGGGTTCTACCAGAGCCTCTTCCCCAATCTGGGTAATGGTTCTGTAGGGCAGATACGCAGTCTGCGTTTCCGTTACCGAACCGTAACCGTCCAGGGTGTAGGTTCTGTAAGGTGCATCCGCCAGAGTTTCCAGAGGACACAGGATTACAGCCATTGCCACAAGCAAAAGAGGCACCACTTTATTAATTAATTTTGCAAATTTACTTTTCACAGTATTACCTCTCTGTTACTTGATACCCGAATGTGCCATCGTGTTCATAACGTTGTTCTGTAAGATACAGAATAAAATCAGGTTGGGCAGGAACATGATTAAGGATGCTGCTGCCGCCATACCTTGACCGGCAACCGTGTTGGTTGTGGAGGTACTGGTAAGTGTATTCATATAAAACGCAAGCGTTTTAATCGAATCGTCATTTACGTAGTAATTGGAAGCTTCCAAATTGGTCCATACCTGCTGGAATACCAGGATAGCCGCCGTTGCAATAGCCGGCTTTATAAGCGGAATGATGACCTTTCGGTAAATCGCCCACTCGCTGGCACCGTCCATGTATGCCGCTTCTATCAGGGAATCCGGCACCTGGTCGACGAACTGCTTTATCAGGAACAGGCCTACAGGAAGAGCCATTAACGGAAGTATCTGTGCCAGATAGCTGTCAATCAGTCCGAGCTTGTTTACTACGAGGTAGCGGGGAATCATAACCGCTACGGACACGAACATGAGGGCAATCTGGTTAATCTGCATCATTGTTTTGGCGCCCTTAAATTTCATCTTGGACAAAGCGTAGGCTGCCATGGTGGAAATAAGGAGTGATCCGAGTACTACGACCAGCGTAATCACCAAACTGTTGAAAACGTATTTACTGAGCGGAATACTTCCGGAACGGGATGCCTTTATGAGCTTTGCGAAATTGTCCAGCGTAGGATGCACGGTAATGAACTTCGGAGGGAAAGCAAAGAGCTCTTCCATCGGCTTAAAAGCATGGAAAATAATAAATACAATCGGTAAACCGCACAGGAGAACCATGGGAAGAACCAGAAGATAAATCTTAATCTGATCTTTTCCGAATCCGTCGGGATTCATTCTGCGACCTTTATAAGCTGCCATCTTTCTTCTCCTTCCTTAGTCTCTTTCACCAAACAGTCTGTTGGAAACTGCCGAGAAAATCTGAACAATTATGAGTAACACTACGGATACTGCTGCCGCATAACCCATCTCGTATCGGATGAAACCGTAATCCTCGATGTGGTTTACGATGAGCTGTGCCGAATAACCCGGAGTCGGGTTGCCCGCGAGCAGTGTAGCAATCATACCGTTTTGGAATGCTCCTACAATCTGCATAACCGCCGCAAAGAGCATCTGCGGCTTCATGCTGGGAATCGTTACATAAATCATTTCCTGGAAACGATTCTTAACACCGTCGATGGCTGCCGCTTCGTAAAGGGATTCATCTACATTCAGAAGACCTGCCAGGATGGATAAGAAGCCGACACCCATGCTGCTCCAAAGTCCGATGATGATGACGATGGGTAGCAGATAATTCGTATTGGTAAGCCAGACAATCGGTTCATTAATGACTCCGATATCCATGAGCCAGCTGTTCAAATAACCGGTCTGATCGCCGGTGAACAGGATCTTCCAGAGTACGCTCATGGCAACACCGGTTGTCATACTGGGCGAATACAGGATTAACGCGAAGATGGTTCGCGGTCCCTTCGTCAGGTTCGCAAGTCCGTATGCCAGAAGGAAGGCCAGAACGTAACCGCCGACACCGACGATGAGTGCGTATTTTACGGTGTTCGGAAGTACGAACTTCATAAATACGTCATCTCCGGTAATCAGGTTGATGTAGTTCAGAAAGCCGACGAAACGCGGGCTCTCAATCGCATTGAAGTTTGTAAAGGAAAGAAGCACAGCCATAATAACCGGTGCCAAAATGAACACCACAAAGAGCAGTGCATACGGAAAAACGAATGCGTAGCCGGCTTTATTGCTTGTATACTTTTGTCCTACTTTGGTTTTTTTCGTCATTGTGTATTTCCCACTATCTGTTCAAAATACTATGTACCTTTTCTACGGAAGGTACCTCATATTCCTTAAGTACATTTCCGTCACTGTCTATGTAACCGAATTCTTCCAGTTTTCTCTTTGTTTCTCGGGTTACGATTTTGGCAACCTCGTCAATTCTGGAACGGACGGTTTCGCCGTTTACAACTACATCGTTGTAGGCATTACTCATCTCTCGTTCCATCATGTAGCTTCCGAGGAGTCTCGGTGCTTCCAGAATGTACTGAGCCTGTTCAATGATGATGTCCTTGTCTTTCGTCGGATAAGGAAGCTTCGCAAATGCCTCCAGGTTCGCCGTCGGCCAGATGTATTCATCGCCGTAAAGGATCTGTAATCTTTGTCCGAACTCAGCCTGAACATCGGCTCTGGACCACCATTCCATGTAATCCCAGGCTTTCTGCTCTCTCTCATCGTCGGAGGAGAACATTACCGTGCTCTCCGCACCGCCGGACATGTAACGAAGCACTTCGCCGGTTTCTTCATCGTAGGTACCGGGTACCAGGGCGATGGACCAGGAATTGGCGATTTCGGGTGCTGCATTCAGTATCAGGTTGTAGCAGTTAAAGTCTGCGATGCCCAGAGGCAGGTCGCCGTTTCTGAAATGCTGGTAGAAGTTCGGTACGTCTACCGGCAGGTCGTATAAGGTGAAGAGTTCGGTAAGCTTTGTAAAGCCTTCTACCGTTTCCTCACTGCCTACCGTTATATCCAGTGCGGTCTCTCCGTAAAGTGTTCCGTGGTTTTGGAAAATAAGCGGTGTGGTTCCGTGGAAATTTCGCATGGCCTGCATGGGTGCCGTCGGATAGTAAATGTTGAGGCCTCTCATCTGCAGGTCCGGAAGCATTGCAATCATCTCATCTATGGTGTCCGGCTTTTCCAGTCCCAGTTTTCCGAGAATATCGGTTCTGTAGAACATTACGTAGAAGTTCATGGTTTCGGGCAGGGAGTAAAGGCCGTCCCCGACTACCGAAGGAACCAGCATACCTTCGCTGTAGCGACCGAAGACTTCCTTATAGTTATCAAACTTGGTAAGGTCGACAAGGGCGCCTCTTATAGCCATGTCAAAAGGTATGGAGTAGTTGATTCCGGTTGCTATGTCCGGTGTATCACCGGATGCATTGGAAAGAATCAATTTCTGTGCATCCGTCATAAGGCAAAGGTCAACCTCAATGCCCGTTTCCGGCGTGAACTCCTCGTCAATCATTTTTTGCATGATTTCGACGTAAGTTCTGGGGCGGTTTACCCAGACCTGAATGTGGTCTTCCGACACATTGCTTGCCGAGTAAGACTGACCGAAGAAGGAATCCGTAAAGCGCTGTGCCGAAATGCTGAGGGATTTGAAAAAGCCCATCTTCTTCGGAAGCTTGGCGCCTTCCTGGTACACGTAAATTCTGTCAATGGCGATTGCGTTTTTGTTGATAATGTCAACGAAATTGGCAATCTGTGTGTTAATCGAGTTGGCTCCTGTGGCAAGTTCCGAAACACGATATACGAGGTCGTTGGGATCCTCAGCCAGATCCTTTAACTGTTTGGCTGCAAGCATCAGGTAGGAGAATGCCGCTACCTTTTCGGGCGACTTCGCATCCACATAAGGCTGTGCCCAGGTGGCAAGTCCTGTAAGCTCGTCTGCCCATCCGGAAAGCCTTTCCTTAAGATCCGGAATGTATCTCGTTAATTTCAAATCTCTGTACTTATCTCTGTTGGTACCGGCCACCTTGGTGATTTCAAGGGACAGATCACTGATTTCTCCCATGATACGGTCGGTTACTTCCAAGGAGTTTCTAAGGGGATCGGCGGAAATCGTCATCGAGATGGTGTGCTCGCCCTGACTTAAGTAAACACTGAGCTTCTCGCCCTCCGCACCCGTCAGGGTTTTCGTCTCGAATCCGCTGTTTCCTTCTACCGCATAGGATTCAAATGCGGTAGATGGAATCTCCCCGTCAATGCGGAAATCTGCGAAAATGGGGAAATCGTTTTTGTCCGACTGGCGGTAATTCATTCCGATATAGTAGTTTCCGGCTTTCTCCACCGGGAACTTGTAGGTAATGGTCTGGCCCGGTTTGTTAAAGGAATCCGCATCTACGATATTCAGCACCGTCTTCGTTGCCGATATCGGAGAAAGGGAAGAATCATACTCACCGGTGGCATGGATGGAAGAAGAATTTCTCGTATAGAAATCTTCTGCCTCGATTACAATGAGTTCGTCACCTTCGGCCTTTAAGGAGCCTTTATATTCGGGTGTGCTCTTTTTTGCCGAAAGGGAAATGTTGCCAAGAAGTACTGAACCCTCCTGCATCTTAAACTCCAGCTCATGCGTTCCTGCAGTAAGCTCAAGGAGCAGCGGGGATGCATATCGGTAGCTGGCATCCATGACCGGCTTGTGTTCCCAGCTCATATCCTTCGTAGGAAGAGATACGATTTCGTTTCCGTAACGGTCAAGGTCAACCTCTTCCGAAATCCAGGTGGTTTCGAACTTCATGCTTCGTGCTTCGTAGAACGGATACGCACCGTCCACCAGCATTCCGATTTCTACGGGAAGAATCGAAGTATCATAGGAAAGATAATCAAAACCCACTTCATAAAGACCCGTCTCGGCCACTTCGATGGAAGCCTTTACGGAATCCCCCGCCCGAAACTTTACTACCGCATTCTTGTAATCCTGATTGTCGGTAGTTAAGTAGCTCTCATACTCGGAAAGGATTGCCCGATCGATGGGATATACAATTTCCTCTCCTTTATATAAGGAAGCTTTGTAGCCCTTGCTCACGGTCGAGTAATTGGTTTCCAGTCGATTGATGCTCGTGTCCGCCTGTGCCACGTTGTTTTTGGCTACCGTTTCCTCCGCCCCAGCGGTTACTCCTGTGCCAAAAACAAGTCCGAACGCCATGGAGGCGGATAACACAAGGGATGTAATTGTCTTTATGCTCTTACGAAACATGAAATTTCTCCTAATTACGCAATGGTCAATTCCAAATGCAATACGCTGCTTGCAGGAATTGTAAACTGAATCGTATCGCCGTCAAACTTCACTTCATTGAATTCCTGAATCTTTACGTTCTCGGGTTCCTCAAAGGTATTGTGAAGATGAATCTCACCGCCGACGATTTCGCCGCGAACGCCCTTAATTTCGGTGTCTGCTACTTTTCCGTCGATCTCGTATGCCTCATCGATGGAAAGGTTCGTCATGGTGATGTGAATCTTGCCGTCGGTTCCGAGGGAAACGGATTCTGTCAGGTTGGGAACCATGTTGAGATCGTCAAGACCGATTTTCTTGGTCTCTACAAAGCTGTCAAGCAAGGTCGCATCCTGATGGTATTTATACATATTGAATACGTGATACGTAGGGGTCTTTATCATCCTCGGGCCATCGGTAAGGATAACAGCCTGAAGAACGTTAATCATCTGTGCGATATTGGCCATCTTCACACGGTCGCAATGCTTGTTGAAGATGTTAAGGTTGATACCTGCAACAAGCGCATCACGAATGGTGCTCTGCTGATATAAGAAACCGGGATTGGTTCCGGGTTCACAGTCAAACCAGGTGCCCCACTCATCGATAATCATGCCGACCTTATGCTCTTTGTCATACTTGTCCATGATGGCTGCATGATGCTTAATCAGCTGCTCGATGTAAAGTGTCTTCTTTAAGGTCTGATACCACATCTTGTCATCAAAGTCGGTAGCACTTCCCTTGTTCTCCCATCCGCCGGGATGTGTATAATAATGAAGGGATATACCATCCATGAAACCATGAAGGAAATCGGGAGCACGGAAGCAGGTGCTCATAACGCCGTCGGTCCATCCGTAGTCATCTACATTGGCTCCGCAGGCAATCTTGAAAATCGGATGCTCGGGATTGTAGTTTCTTACATAGGTCTGATATCTTCTGTAAAGATTTCCGTAATACTCGGGAGTCATGTTGCCGCCGCATCCCCAGTTTTCGTTACCTACGCCGAAGTAATCCACGGTCCAGGCTTCCTTGCTGCCGTTCTCGGCACGAAGGTCCGCCATGGGAGAAACACCTTCGAAGGTCATGTACTCAACCCACTCGCTCATTTCCTGTACGCTACCGCTTCCGACATTGCCGTTCACATAGGTCTTGCATCCCAGCTGTCTGCACAGCTCCATGAATTCGTGCGTACCGAAGCTGTTGTCTTCTACAACGCCGCCCCAGTGCGTATTGATCATTTTCTTTCTTTTTTCTTTAGGACCGATGCCGTCCTTCCAATGATATTCGTCTGCAAAGCAACCGCCCGGCCATCTGAGTACGGGTACCCGCATTTCCTTTAATGCTTCCACAACGTCGGTTCTCATACCGTTGACATTGGGGATGCCGGATTCTTCCGTTACAAAGAGTCCTTCGTAGATGCATCTTCCGAGATGCTCACTGAAATGGCCCTGAAGTTCCGGATTGATGTGCCCTTTTTTGTTATTCGGATTAATGAAAAGTTTCACTGTCTGCTTCTCCTACTCGTATTATTTGGTTGAAAAAGTGGTCCTTTTTCGTTTTGTTTCAGTTTTGGCTTGGTTCAAGCACTAAATTAAACGGTTTTCACCATTGTTTTTCACTTTTTACTTAATTAGTTAATTATTTGGTGAATTTAATATCAAATTACATGGTTTCACTGTAAAAATCAATGCTTTATTAGTTTCGTTAATGTAGAAAAAAACTATCATTATTTGTGCATATTGCCTATTTTAAACTTCCCGATTGACAGGCTTTTTTAGACATTTTATACTTTTAATGAAATAGTCAGTGTAGTGTTTCACTATTCGCTTAATATAAATATATACTTAAGGAGTCACAAGAAATGCTTTATTTAAGCTCTCTTGCCGAAGCCGAAGAGATATTCAAAGCCCTGAGTACCCCCATGCGGCTTCGCATCATGGAATTAATTTATGAAAACAATCATATGAGCATGAATGATTTGGCAGAGGCCCTCGACCTCACGAACAGTGCCATCTCCATGCACGTCGGTAAGCTGGTGGATGCCGGGCTGGTAACCATTCAGACTTCCTCCGGTAAACGAGGCACCATGAAAGTAGTCCGCCCCCGTTACGAACGCCTCATAGTCGACTTTGTTCCCAACGCAGCATCCGGTAACCGTAAGTGTTACACCGATGATATCGCAATCGGACATTATATTAATTATGAAGTACATCCCACCTGTGGTCTGTCTACATCCGGTAACCTGATTGGTGATTTGGACAATCCCAAGGTTTTCTCCTATCCCGAGCGTTTCAAGGCAGAAATTCTCTGGATTGGAAGCGGTTTCATCACCTATAATCTTCCGAACCGCTTAAGACCGGGCCAGACACTGAAGGAAATGCAGATTTCCTTCGAGCTCTGTTCCGAATGCCCTGAGTTTAATGAAGATTATCCCAGTGATATCTACTTTGAAATCAATAACATCCGCCTTGGTAAGTGGATCAGTCCCGGAGACTTCGGTCAGCGCCGCGGTATGCTTTGCCCGAACTGGTGGCCTTCGGGTCTCAATCAGTACGGCCTTTTGAAAACCCTGATTATCAACGGAGCCGGCACCTTTATGGATGGTTCGCATAAGCTTTCGGATGTGACCATCGATGACCTCAGTATTGATTACAATTCCACCATCAACCTCACCTTCTCCGTCCCCTCCGATACCACCAACTGTGGCGGTCTTACCCTGTTCGGTGAATCCTTCGGAGATTACAGCCAGAACATCGTAGTGAAATGTTTCTACGAAGGCGACGAAGATATTTAACGCAGACAGTTTCTCCTCCTTTGTAAAGATGAAAGGGAAAAGCACAGCCCAATCGGGCTGTGCTTTTCTCCTTCCGTGATACACTATTCTATTACTGCTTTGCTTAACTTAACGGTCCAATCGGTCCACACCGCCTCCCAAAGGAGCTCCGGTATAACGTTGAACCCACTCCATGGGTGCCACATGACATTCTTTTCGGAAATATCTTGAAAAATGTGCCGGTGTTTGAAAGCCGGAGCGAAACGCCGCTTCGGAAACGGAAAGGCCTTCGCGGGCCATCAATTCCTTGGCCTTCGATAAGCGGGCATTAATCAGATCGGACTTCGGAGTACTGCCAAAGTAATCCTTATAATACCGATAGAACTGACTGGTACCAAGTCCTGTCAATGCAGCCATGGATTCTGAGGTCCAGGCTTTCGTCAGATTGTTTAAGATTTCCAAGCGGGCGCTTTGAAAGATGTTAAACAAATAGGAGGTTTTGTCCCCTCTTTCAGAAACACTGTTACAATTCCGAGACAGTGCAACCAAAAGCTGTGTCATAAAGGAATCCACATTCTCTTCATAAAATGGTCTTTTTAAAAAGAATTCCAGATGCAAGCTTTCAAACAGCGGGGTTATCGTATCAATGTCCGCAGGATAAAAGACCGTATCGAGCGGTATCCTGTACTTCTTCGCGAAATCAATATCCGCACTAAAGTGGACAAAACTGTTTTGAAATGTTTTGACGGCAGTATAGTACTGCGGTGTTCCTACATTATAAATGATAAAAGCATTTTCCTTTGTGACAAACAACCGTCCGTTCAGGAGTATCCTCATGGGCGTTACAAAATGAAGCAGCAGATAATCCCCGCTCCCATTCGGTCTGTCAATGATATCGAAATCGAGATTATATCGGTTATAAAAGGTGTAATGAATCTCGTACATGGATAATCCTCCGCATGCCTAAAACAGCTTTTGTATATGCAATTCCATTACATGGGAAAACGGACAAAATGTCAAGAAAATCGGAAAAAAAGTCATAGACGAATTGTGCTGATAAAGTGAAAATGAAACATAAAGGCCGTAAACACAAGGGTCACAAAAAGCAAAGGAAAACAGACATGAATAAAAGGTGGAAAAAAAGAATAGTGCAGGCAATGTCGATGGTTCTGATTGGAATCACTCTTACATCGAATGAAACCGTACTGGGTGCCGATACAGCTCCACGCCGGCATGGCACTGCAGAAAATACCATTACAACGGATATGCTTAAGGAAACAATTCCTTCCGATTACGTAATAAACCGGGAGACCCAGGGCAAAGGCCGGGACGGTAAGTACAACAGCTTCTTTTTAAAGGATTCCGTGCAGACCGTATCGATTGAAATCGATGAGAATAACCTGAATTATATGTTCCAGAACGCAGCCGAGAAGCCTACCGTAATGGCTGACAAGGTTACAATCGGAAACAGCAGTGTTTCCTATGTCGGTTTAAAAACCAAGGGAAACTATACTCTGGAACATGCCTTCACAGACAATTATCAAAGCGATCGTTTTTCGCTAACCGTAAATTTCGGAAAATACATCAATAAGAGCAATTACGAGGATAAACAGAACTTCTTCGGCGTAGACAAAATCAGCTTCAACAATTTCTTTTTTGACAGATCGATGATGAAGGAATACTGTTCGCTTGCACTTATGTCCGAGATGGGTTTGCCGACGCCGCAGTTTGGCCTGGCCAAGGTTTATATTAACGGCGATTATTACGGTGTTTACAGTATGATTGAAGCCTTGGACCGTCCTATTTTAGAGCAATATTTTCGTTGCGATGCAGATTCCGTAAGCGACTATCTGTGCAAACCCGAGGGTACTACATTTCTCTACGACGAATTGCAAAAAGACATGTCTCCCCTGTGGGAACAGGATGAGGAAACCCGCTTAAAGATTGAACCCATGCTTCCCACCGTAGAAGAATGGGTCAGAAAGCTGAACTGTTTAAGTCGCGGCACCGATTTTGAAGGTGTCGAACTCGATGTTAACTCGGATGCGTACCTTAAGCTGCTGAACGAGATTATTGATACAGATGAATACTTAAGATATTTTGCGGCTCACAGCTATCTGTGCCAGATGGACAATATGTTTGTCGTACAGCGTAATTTTGGTCTGTACATTGGCGAAAACGGTCGGTCGTTGCTTGTTCCCTGGGATTATGACTTAAGCTTCGGCTGCTACTCCCCGGTCACTGCGGAGGCTACGGCGAATAACGACATAGACGTTATGTATATACCGGACGGAATCACTACCGCTTCCCCAGTAAGCCAAAAACGATTCTATAAAAAATTTCCTCTCTTCAATGTCCTTTTTCAGAATGATGCACTGAAGGAAAAATATCACACATATATGCTGGACTGTGCCAAAATCATGTCTTTGGGCGGAACAACCTCCGACGGCAGGTTTTATGAGCCCAACCGAATGTACGATGCAATTACCGCCCTTACAGAGTCTCTTACGCAGGCGGTGGAGGAACCGGTTGCAGAAAGAGCCGGCTACATGAACGGTATTGCACAACCGAGTGCACTGCTGCCGGGACTTATGAATCTGCAAAAAATAATCGCGATGCGTTCGCTGGGCGTATATACGCAGTTCAATGAGACTCCCACAACGATTTCCGGAAAAGGTTGCGATCTTTCACGAGTCGGAAACGGCCAGAACAACTGGTGGCTCACAGACCAAGGCAACATCACCTCCGTAAATGCGACTTACGGAATCTTTGTTTCAACAAATTACAACGGGGCATCTCCTCTTCTGAATGTGAAAGAATTACCCCCGGAGGATGAAAGATACGCAGAAGTCGCTGCGGCCGTCGGCCGTGCGGGGTTGGGAACCGATACGTACTACTCCATCGGAGATGGGGCAACCGGCAAGGTGCAGGGCGGATATGTGATTTCCATTCCCATGCGGAAGAAATCCCTGTCCAAAAACATAAAGTTTTATCTGTACAAAGACGGCAATTTGGAGAAGCCGGGCGCTTCCGTTACGGATAATATATATTCCATAGAGACCAAAACTCTGGGAATTCTCGTAATTCGTGAAAGCCCCCGCCTGTGGCCTTTCGCAGCTTTATTGGCAGTGGCCTGTGTAGCCTGCTTTTTGGCACTTTGGTTACGAAAAAAGGAAATAACAGTACCGAAACAGAACGGAGAACGAAATGAAAGATCAAATGGTATTTAAGCGATACGAGATGAAATACCTTATTTCCTCGAGGGAGCGGGCCGAATTGCAACCGCTTTTGCGGGAATACATGATACCGGATGTTCACGGAAGAAATGTGACCTGCAGTCTGTATTTTGATACGCCGCTTTTTCTTTTGGCAAGGAGGTCGGCAGAGCATCCCGTATACAAAGAAAAGATTCGGTTGAGGAGCTATGGAACAACCGAGGATTCCTCAAAGGTTTTTCTGGAACTAAAAAAGAAATATGAAAGCGTGGTGTACAAACGCCGGATTGGAATTACGCAAAAAGAGGCGGATGAATATATCGCATCCGGTGTAATGAAATTCGACAACCAGATTACGCGTGAGATAGACTACTGCTTCAAGCTTTACGAAGGATTGGCACCTGCCTGTCTGATTTCCTATCACCGGGAAGCCTTTTACGGCATTGACAATCACGATTTTCGAATCACCTTTGACGATACAATCCTGTACCGAAGCGATCACCTGTCACTTCGGGATGAAATATACGGAGAGCAAATCATCGGGGAAGACGATGTTCTGATGGAGGTCAAAACCGCAGCTTCCATACCGCTTTGGTTGGTTCATTTTCTCAATGAACACAATATCTATAAAACAAGTTTTTCCAAATACGGAACAGCCTATCAAAAAATGCAAAAAGAAAGGTAGAATAATAACATGGATTTATTTAACAGTATTTTTAACCAACCCGGAAATGTGCGTATTTCGCAGCTTCTTATCTGTATTCTTGCAGGTCTTGTAATCGGTTGTATCATCGCAGGCGTTTATATGATACAGACCAAATATACAATCAGTTTTGTAGTTACACTTGCCATGCTTCCTGCCATAGTCTGTATAGTAATCATGATGGTCAATGGCAATGTAGGGGCCGGCGTTGCAGTGGCCGGAGCATTTTCACTGGTCAGATTCCGTTCCGCTCAGGGAACTGCCAAGGAAATCGGAACCATATTTATGGCTATGGGGGCCGGGCTTATTTTAGGCATGGGATATATTGCATTCGCGTTAGTATTTGCTGTCATCATGTGCCTGGCCATGTTTTTACTCGGGGAAATCGTATCCAAACTGAAACGCGGTGCACAGCCGGAAAAGGTATTACGCATCACTATCCCGGAAGATCTCAACTATACTTGCGTATTTGATGACATATTCGAAAAGTTTACCCAAAAATGTGAAGCTGTATCCGTAAAAACAACGAATATGGGCAGCATGTATAAGCTGTCCTTCAACATTATCCTTAAGGATTCCGCAAAAGAAAAAGAATTTATCGATCAATTAAGATGCCGAAACGGTAATCTTGAGATTAATATTTCCAAGGCAGAACCGGTCTCCACTATGGAATTGTAAATTGGTACCGCAATTTGCAAATGCTTATGCAAAGATTGGGGAAGTCATTGATTAACCTGCTTATTTTTTGTATTGTTAGCTTAAATACAAACCGGCTCTTTGGGGTGCAAGATGGGAAATAAAAACTATTTGGATTATTTGACAGGTATCAATAACAGAATGGGATTGTTTGGTTTGTATGACCGAATCGATCCCGAAATGAACGTGGGCGTATTGTTCATTGATTTGGACAATTTTAAAACCGTGAATGATACATATGGGCATAAAGCAGGCGACGAGGTTCTGATTGAGTTTGCCCAAATGCTCCGGACGGTTGCGTCGAAGGACTGCATTGTAGCGCGCCTGGGCGGTGATGAGTTTGCTGCCATTCTCACGGGAAGTGCTACCAAAGAGGACTTTGCCCTGCTCTCCGACAAATTGCTGAAGGGCATACGTGAATTGCGAAAGAAGAATTCCGCCTTCGATATTATTTCCGCAAGTATCGGTATTATTCATAACTATCCTGCGAAAAAGGGGCTGGATGATGCACTTAAATGTGCCGACAAAGCCATGTACTATGCCAAAGAGCAAGGCAAGAATACTTATGTCTTCTATTCGGATTATGAGAAACAGGTCAATTACGAAAATAAGATAGAAAAGGACCTCTTTGATGCAATTAAGGAGCATCGTATTGACGTGCAGTATCATCCGGTTCACCAGCTTCAAAGCTCCAGAATTATCTGCACGGAAGCCTGCTGCCTTTGGAGAACGAAGGACGGCGATTTGCTCGGAAGAAACGATTTCCGATCCATTCTTGTTAAATCCGGTTTGATTGACGAACTGGATATGTATGTTTTTGAAACCGTATGCAGTGAGTATTCCGTCTGGAAGGATTTGTTTAAAAAGAATCACCTGGTCTGCGTACAGTTTTCACATCTTCTGTTTCTGGATGAAACCAAGCTTAACAGGCTTGTTGACATTATGACACGCTACAACGTAAGTGCCGAAGCAATCGAAATCAATCTTGATGAGAATATGTTCAGTTCTCGTATTATGCCCGAAAAAATCATTGAATTCATGTGCAAGCTCAAAGAAATCGGCTTTTCGCTCGGTTTATCACACTTTGGAGAAGACTTCTCCAGTGTCAGATACCTAAAGAGGCTCCCCATCTCGAAGCTGAAGCTTGACGGTGATTTCATTTCCGATAACTTAAAGGACAAAAAAGGTATTGATGTTTTCAAAAACATCATCAAACTCGGACGCAGCTTCAAGTTTACCGTGGTCGGTTGCCGCGCGGATGACAGCAAAACTATGGCGGCTTTGGCGGCATGTGGTTGCGATGCAACTACCGGAGAGTTCTATTGTAAAAAGCTTTCTTTGGAAGAATATATCGAGTATGTCAAAAAGAATCTGAGAGAGGACAAGGGCGTCGTATCCTTCCGGTTTTTGGATGACTTTTCGGCCGATAAACGCTTTAGTCCTGCCATCCCCATCGGCGAAGATGTGGAACTGGTCAAAGGGATTTCAAACACATGGGGTGCAGTAAGCTTTCCGGGCGGCCCCAGTCAGATGAATATACTGAAGTTCCCGGAAGGATTATTTGATACCGACGGATATACCTTTTCCATGTGGATTAAGCCCAGAGAACTTCAGAACTGGATTTCTGCCCTTTATGTCAGATATCAGGCCGGTTTCCTTTCGTTTATGCCCAATATAGCAGGCGGAAGAAGTATGGTTCGCTGGCTTGATGATACAAAGATGAACGAGTGGCATGACTTAATGACCGGAGCAATAACGGTCGGCAAGTGGACCTTTGTCGCTTGTACGTATGATTCTATCTCCGCAATCAGCAGAATCTACATAAACGGTGAGCCGGCCGCGGAGCTTACGGAGGTTCCGCACCTGTCTTCTCCCAAAGAGGTTTGGCTGGGCGGTGATGTTTTCCAGCCCTCCTTCTGCGGTCTGATTTCTGCCTTCCAGGTTAGCTCAACTCCACTGGAGAGCGCTGAAATACGGCAGATCTATGAGCGTTTTTTGAACTCAGACGGCTACGTAAAAGACGATGACATCGATGAAGTCGTCATAACCGACATAAGCGTCCACGATCCGGCTATTTTTGAAGATAAAGAAAGCAGGCAATTCTATATATACGGAACCGGCGGTGCAGGTTTCAAATCAAGTGATATGATTCATTGGAAAAGCATCGGAACCGTGGTTGGCAAGCCCTGCCCCGAAGCAATCTCCTGGACTAAATCAGAGGCGATTTGGGCTCCCGATATAGTAAAGGTAGGTAGCGAATACCGTCTCTATTGCTCTAACTCAAGTTGGGGTGTACGTCAGTCGTGTATCTTCCTTGCGGTTGCAGACAGTCCGGAAGGACCCTTCATTCCCAAGGGAATTGTAGTAAAGACCGATGATACCGGAGATGTCAATGCCATTGATGCCAATATCATCGAAGATGCATCAAATCACAGACAGTATATGGTCTACGGCTCCTTCTGGGGCGGCATACATATCGTGGAACTAGACAAAGAGACCGGTCTTTTGAAGGAAGGAGAAAGCCTTGGCAAATGTATTGCAAGACGGCCTTTGTGGAATGACGGTGCTATAGAAGGACCTTATATTATTTATCATCCCGGAACCGAATACTACTACCTGTTTGTTTCTTATGGTTCCCTAAAATCCGATTACAACATCCGTGTAGGCAGAAGCAAATGCATTACCGGTCCCTACGTTGATTTTAACGGTGTGGATATGACGGACATCCGTGATACCGGCTGCTCTACCGGTTTGATGATTTCCTGTGGTTACAGGTACCTTACCGGGGACGCGATGATGGGTCCCGGACACAATTCGGTGCTTCTTCGTGAAAATGGCGAGATGTATCTTGTAAATCATATACGAAAGCTGTCCTTCAACAACGATCCCGGTCCGGGGCTTCTTCAGATACGCAAAATGATTATGACTCCCGACGGTTGGCCGATTACACTGGGCGAGCCCCACAATGCAGAGGCCTTGCTTGAGGTTCGGGATGATCTTCTTTATGGCGAGTACGAAAGAATTGAACTACGGCCTTCCATTCCGCAGGGAATCCAGCATGCCCATCCTATGAGCATCCAAAAAGGCGGCCGTCTGGAAATGGCTTCTGTAATCGGAACCTGGAAAAAGCTGGATCCGTTTACTTTGCAACTCGAATACGGCCCTGTTAGGGAAATCATCCATTATGAGAAGGGGCTTGATAAGGAAAAGAACAAAACTACCGTCGTTATGGGTGGTTTGACCAGTAGCGGTATTTGTACCTGGGCCAAAAAGGAAGACCTGGCGTACGACTGATTTGGCCCGCCCTATGTTTACTATCGCAGTTGAGGTTGTTATGTTTGTAAATTGTAAATTCCACGGCATGAAATCAAGCCAAAGAAAACCGGGATTCTTTTTCCCCGGTTTTCTTTTGTGCGGCTTACTTAGTATGACCTTGCTGAGTGGTTGCAATAAAACGGAGGAAGAGGCTATGTCTGTATCATCACGATTTGTGTGGGCGACCTATTGGGATACAAAAGGACTTACAACGGCGCTTAAGGACCATGAGGAAAGCTACGATGCGATAGGATTTTTTGCCGCTTATTATGACGAAAGCGGCAAGGCATTTATTCCGGAGGGAACCGCCGTACTCACTACGGAACTGAAGGATTTGGGAATCTTTGATCGGAAGGAATCCTACCTTACATTTGTAAATGACCAAATTACGGCAAAAGGCTCCAAGCTCAAGGACCGTGCACTGGTTCAGTCTCTGCTTAAAAATGAGACTGCTACCCTGCATCATATTGACGAAATCATCGCATTGACTAAAGGAGTCGGCTATAGTGGAGTCGAAATAGACTACGAAGCGATAAAAAGAGATATGGAATTGTGGAGTGCTTTTGTTGACTTTATAAGTCAACTATATGAAAGAACCCACTCTGAGGGCCTGAAATTGCGCGTTTTGTTTGAGCCCGGTGCTCCCATCGATGCGTTCGACTGGCCCGAAGGTCCGGAATACGTAATGATGTGCTACAACCTTTACGGAGATGGTACGGAGCCGGGTCCCAAAGCAAATCCTTCTTTCCTTAAGGAAATGGTTGCCAAGATGGAACCTCTGGGTGCTTCTGTCAATTTTGCTTTGGCAAACGGAGGGTTTGACTGGGCGGAGGATTGAAGTGTTACCCAACTTCAGAATTCTGAAATCAATGCATTGCTTGAAAAATACAATCTGACTCCGGTACGCGATCCGGACAGCTTTGACCTGGTCGTTACCTATGTAGACGATGCCGGCCTTTCCCATACG
Organism: Lachnospiraceae bacterium; assembly: GCA_045617725.1. Lineage (GTDB taxonomy): Bacteria > Bacillota > Clostridia > Lachnospirales > Lachnospiraceae > JAZLJD01. The sequence continues at coordinate 1,454 of JAZLJD010000027.1, read as the reverse complement.
ATATGGTACGCCGGCGATGAAACCATAGAGGAATGGAGCAATGTAATAAAAGACTTAGGCTATGAACGAATATCCCTTTGGCGATATCCGTAGGATGTTTTCTACCTGCTTTTAATCAGTTTGTGCAGTTGTGCTCTCTCGCTGTCGGGTAGCCATTCGGACAGTCTCGCCGCAGCTACCGGAACAATCCATTTTTTAACCTCAGTTTTGGGAATCTTCGAAAGCCTGCACACCGTACGAAGATACTGTCCTCGAATCACGGTTTTTACCACGGAAACCACAAGTCTTGTTTTCCAATCCGCATCTCGCATTTGACCATACTTTAAGAGTAACCAGGTCCTCGCGATATCCGCAGCCGGATCCCCCGAACAGGCAGTCAGCCAGTCTATTACTCTGTATTCCGAGTCATTAACCATGACATTCCCCGGATGAAAATCAAAATGGCACAAATTGTTTTTGGCCGGCAGGGTATTCAAAATGCCTATTATGTCGTCTTTTTCTTTCGATGTAAGGTCTTCCACCCAGCCTATTTCCTGCGCGAGTTTTTCTTTAACCTTCAACACTCCATCGATTTCTGTTTTGTGAATTCCGCTTTGTATGGATGCGATTCTTTTGCCCATGCAAAAGACCGAAAACGGCTTAACACGCATAATCGAAAACATATCCATACCGGAAGCTTTTTCGTACAAAATGCCGCGGCGATTCTCATAAACTACGTATTTGAGTGCCTTGGGCACCCCGTCATACACTTCCTGAATTCTTTTTGTTATGGCCCATTCCTTGATAACCCCCTGCTCCGGGAAGCCATCGCGAAACAGCTTCAGAATCCTGTCGCGGTCATATTCATAAATTTCCGCCGTATTCCCCTGCCCGATTCTTGCAAGGCCCTCTGCCTTATTTAAAACCAAAAGGTCATCCTGTAATATTTCTTCCATACACATCTTCCTATCATGTCCGAAAAGACCGTTGTTTTCATACTAATCCCCGCATTTCGCAATCCGGTATATTTAGCCCTTCACTGCATTGCAGCGAAGCTGCTACGGATTGCGACACAAAGTGTCGCGTGAAAAATGCTTTGCATTTTTCACACTATCTTTATCTTACGAAATTACCTTCGGTGAACCACTATCTACGCTCCACGCAAAGGGGCCATTCGATTTTTCGCCTGTCTACTATATTTATTTTTTCTATTATCTTCATATTTTTTCCTACGGGGAACATATCAATAATGCTATGTACTCACTATATCTCGACTATATTTTCCAAATCATCCCTCATTTTCAGAATATCCAACTTACCACTCCGAGATACAGTGCTGTTAGTATATAAATAGTTCAAATTAAAATGAGATTTCTCTTAAAAAATAGTATTATATCCAAAGAGGAGGATCTCATCATGCCACGTAAAAGTAAACAACACGACAAACAGTTTAAGCTGGATGCGGTTCAGTATGT
>JAZLJD010000026.1:0-35428 GCA_045617725.1 Lachnospiraceae bacterium | reverse complement strand
GGGCTGGTGGGACAAAAATAGGAATGCTATGAAAAAAGGTCGCTTGCACATTATGCAGGCGGTATTTTTCAGCATTCCTATTTTTGTACCACCAGCCCCCTCCCCAAGGGTCCACTAGCCCCACAGAGCCACACACCAAAGAGTCCACTCGTTTGCTATCGCCTATTCATAGAAGAGACAGATGTGAGTTGTACTACAGGTATCATCTGCTGTAACAAGAAAAAGAGGCAGGCCATTTTCGCCGACAGCTTCTTTATACTTTTCGGTGACATTGTAGAAGGTAAAGAGGGGGGCGGACGGTGCGGAAGCCGGAAATATAAGGGCAATCAACACGACGGAATGCTGTTTTGCTGTTTCTGCCAGTGAACTTATGCAGGAATCAATTGTATCTTCGCAATAAGGGACATCCAATTTAGTTACATTCATTTCCCCAAGAGAGATATACTCATCATTCGAGATGCTGATTATGGCATGATTGGGATCAAGTAAGCGGTATTCTGAGGTCTTTGAAAATAGCATATTTTTCTCCTTGTCTTTCATTTGTTTATTTGGTTGTAGTAATCGATGAATTCCGCACCGGTTAGTGTTTCTTTATTGATTAGGTATTCTGAAAGAGACAAAAGCAGCTCCTTTTTTGCAGTCAGAATGTTGAGCGCACGTTTGTACTGACTGCAGAGAATTCTTTGTACTTCAGAATCCGCCTTGTCCCTTAAGAAACCATTGCAGGAGTAATCTGTATTTGAATCTATATAGTTTCTACTTGAGGCGACCAGTGAGATTGGGCCCAGATTACTCATGCCGTATCTTGAGACCATAAGGCGGGCTAGCCGGGTAGCTTTTTCCAAATCATCAGAACAACCATTTCCGGTATTCCCGTTGCCAAAAATAACTTCTTCAGCGGCTTTGCCTCCCAGTAAGGTACAGATTTCGTCCAGATATTCATTTTCGGTATGATAGTCAGGTTGATTGGAGATAACATATCCTAAAGCATCGCCTCGTCCGATGATGGTTACTTTTTGAAAGGGAGCATCCTTTTTGATTTCCATATGAAGAATGGCATGACCTACTTCATGGACGGCGGTACCTGAGTAGCCGTGGTTATGTTGAGGACTGAATTTCTTTTCGATGGTATCGGTGTGAAGAAAACCGATTTCACGTTCTTCGATTTTCTCAAGAAGTGCCCGGGTGAATTCTACTTCGTTACCATGGAAGAATAGGGCAGTTTCATTGATAAGGGTTTTTATGTCAGCTCCCGAAAATCCGGCTGTAATATTTAGTATGTTATGTATGTTTGTGTATGGGTTAATGGTGTCATCATAATTTTTGTCCTTGGAAAAAGTCAGTTTGTTTATGTAATGCTGAAAAATGGCGGCTCTCGTAGATTTGTCAGGAAGCTCCATATAAAAAGTACGATCGAAACGGCCGGAGCGAACAAGAGCACTGTCAAGTGAAGCCGGTGCATTGGTTGCAGCCAGGACAAAAACTTTCTGGTCCGTGCTGAAGCCGTCCATTTCTTTCATTAGTTGAATCAATCTTGAATAGTGCGGATTGTTCATTCGCGAGAGACCGATGGCGTCAATTTCATCTATGAAGATAATAAATTGGTCGTAATCGGATGCAGTAGCAAAGAGCGCTTTAATATTATCAATTGTCAGGTGTTCTCTATTGTCATAGTGAGGAGGAGAAAGCAAATCAGCACCGGATACTTGGATAAAAGCAAAATTGGTGTCTGTGCATTGCTTTTCTATTTCCGCAGCAAAGGCTCGAGCAATGGCCGTTTTTCCTGTTCCCGGAGGTCCTGCGAGTAATGCGCCTTTGGGCGGGACAATGCCTCTTTCTATATATGAGGTACGGTTAATCATTATATCAATTAGTTTCGCAAGGGCGTTTTTGACCTCTTTATGACCGATAATATCTTCGAATGAACCTGTGATGTTTTCCTCAATGATAAATGGGCAATTATCATAGCAAGGGACATATTGCAGTCGGTTTTGCAGTATCATGTCTGATTTCAACTCATCGATTATTTTACGAACAAGTTCAACATGGTTAGTGTTATCAGATACTCTTGATAATCGAATATTGCATTTTTCATTAAATCTCTGAATACCGCTGTAGGAAGCGAAGCAGGCTTTGTATTGCGGTTTTGCTCCCCATTTTATGAAACCATCAATTAACTGTACTATTTCTTCCCATTCTTCGGGAGTAGAAGCATCTTTGAGCTTGTGCAAATACTTAAATTCTGATTGATTCATCATGAAAAACTCCTTAGTGAAAATTGCAGGTAAATGCTTCGGTAAGCTGCTCCGGTGTTGGTCGATTCAATTTAATCGTTTCGAACCGGCGATATAAGCCCGGATTCTGACGAAGCATTTTTCGCATCTCGGTTTCATACCCGGCAAGCCAAATTGATGCAGCTCCGGTAATCCGATACTCGTGAGGCGCGTCATTTCCTAATTTTTTTTCTTCGGTTGTAGCCGGACGCGAGATACAATCACCCGGCTTTGAATCTATATATTTCATAAGAAGAGTAACCGCTTCCTGACCAAAATCGTCGTTCAGCATGGTGTAAGCTTCATCAATAAATATGACTTTTCTCTCCTCATCGGCTTGTTTTAGTAATTCAAACATTACGGTAGTTGTATGCCCAATATATTCACCTTTAAGGTTAGATGGAGTTATGATTTCCAGTTTGTTTTTTTGCCCTGTTATGTATTCAGCACCTAGCCGCGCCAGAGTGGTTTTCCCTACTCCGGGATCCCCTAAGAAGCAAAAATGAATCGGCTTTTTCGAACTCAAGCTTATTTTGGCGTCTTCAAATTTATCAAGGATATGTTCGCCATATGAAGCCAGCTCCTTTTGAATCTCTATTGGGTTTACATGGCAATTCAATGTTAAGTAATCTGTCAGGCAATCCATCGCGGAAACTCCGAAATATGCAGAGGTAGCATAATCAGTCACCGGAACCAGTTGTTCATTCGCGTAATCCGGCTTAAAAAGGATGAATGGGAACGGTATGGTATTATAGTGGCATTTATCCGGTATATGCTCGTTTTCGTAAAAAGCGGCATTTGTGTATATAAGGATATCGTTCTCTTTTAGCGTTGCGAATTTTTCCATGAAAATGCTTAGAAGTACTGTAATGGCTTGCTTTATTGACCATCTGGCCCCGCATGACATAATCCTGCCACTACGGGAGTGACTGACTATCAGTTTGCAATGTTTATTTAGTGTATAGTTTATCCACATATAACATTGCTGTTTTTTTATCACAACCGGCGGTAAACCATAATTTGTGTACTGCCGTTCCTGTTCCGCGAAAGTACCATAATCGTAAAAATTAAACCCTCTATTACATAACTGATCTGACAATTCCTGATGTTCGAGATTAAGGCATGCATTGAGACCGATTACGGCAAAAGGATGGGATGTGTCCGGGAAACGAGGATCGGGAGAGTAACCGATAGAAATGTAGTTTGTGCGAAAAGTACTTTTTGGCATAGCTGCTCCTTTCATGATTTAGTGGATGAATGAAATATATTACACCAAGTGGCAAAAAACCATGACAAATAGTGTCACAATATCGCAGTCTGTGACCGTACAACGCATTGTAGATAATTTGTTGAGTCACATGGTTGACAGAATGTGACGGATGTGCTACTGTCATTACAGGAGGAACAAGTATGGAATCGGATTATTTACAGTCAAAGACTGCAGAGAGATTTAAAAAGGAACTAAAAGAATACGTAAAAAGGTGTGGATTTAAGTCAATTGATAAAGCGTTAAAGGCGAATCCAAACCTGGCCATGATACCTCGGGAAACTGTTTCTCGGTATTGCAGTGGAACGAGAAAGATACAACCGGATACTTGCGAGATTTTTGCCAAGGAGTTTGGGGTAAGGCCGGAATATCTTTTCGGAATTGATGATTACAGGACGGAAGCTGACCGAATTATCGGCGAAAAGAAGAAGAAAAACATTTTTTGTTCTTTTCATAATCTTCTGGTCGAAATGGGATACGCAGATTTGAGTATGGAGACGGAAGATTATAATTGTACTTTTCCGGGGAACACGGTTTATTTTTTGAATTATATTAAGCAACTTAAAGAGTCATCAGATGAGATAGGAAATATAGAAGTTTTGGTTGATGTGAATAAGGATACCTTTATTTCAATTTCGGAAGATGATTACTGTGATATAGTTCAGGATGTGATTGATTATATTGGGTTCAGAATGAATAAATATTTTGCAACACATCAGGAAGAGCCTGTTCCTGATTGTATTTTGGAAGATGAAAACCATAATGAGAAGAAGGCACCCCATCCGGTTATGAGAGTTCGGACGAAAGACGGGAGAGAATGTGCTATAAGAAGACGATATGTTCCCACATCACAGCTCCCTAATTATCAGATGGAGGAGTTGCTGGAAGTTTTAGAGGAAGAAGAGCAATGAGAAATGCTTGATATAAAAAATGTGACGATGCACTGACCATCATGATGGCAGCATTACAAAAACTATGTAATAAAGGAGAAATCAGCTATGGAAATGAAATTGACTAAGGAACAGGAAAAAGAACTTGCGAGTTTGGCAGCATCAGCGGCTACAATTGCTTGTGCACCAAACGCTGAAGATTTACGGGTATCGCGGGAAGTGAAGCTATATACTGGGGATTACAAGGCGGAAAAGCTTGCCGAATGTATAGTGGGTGCTTTATGTTGGGCATTGGCCGAGCAGTGTGACGCCGGAGAGCCAGAGGTTGGGGAACCGGTGATTAGCGAGAGAAATTGGGATAGAATTTGTATGTATGTTATTAATGGAAGCAATTCATATGACCATATATTCAATGTGGGGTTTGTTCAGAGATGTAGTATTCCGGCTAAGCACTTGAATCAAATGGATGAGACCGTGAAGAATAACGTAACATTGATAATTAATGAGGACACAAAGAATACTCTGACATCGCTTAAGAATGGCGAGTGCGTATGCATTTTTGCTAATCAGGTGAGCAGTATTTATGCGACGGTTAAAGATAATGAAGTATCTATCGAAGCATATAAAAATGAAGCGTATGCCCAAAAGGCATATAACAAATATATGGATTGTATTAAAAAAATCTTTATATCCCTTGAATGCAAAGAGGCGGATTCACCTAAAAATTCGAAGTTCCAAGTTGATCCTTATTGGGATAGCACAGCGCAATATTTTTATTCAGAATTGTATGGATTGATATATAAGGATCAATCATTGCTGGAACGTTTATTGAATGAGCAAGTTGATAAAAAAGAAAAGTGGAGCTTAATATTAGAGCGTATCGGTCATAAGCATTATTCTATTGATTAATGAATATACCGCTTGCAGAGTAACAATCAGCTTGAGATGGGGCACATGCCATTTGGCATGTGCCTGTTTTGGTTGTGCGCCTTGCGGCGCACGTTTCTAATGGGTGAAAGTCCCTAATCTGCCCTAGTAGTGGGAAGGATACAGCCAATGACAAGGGTGTCCATCGTGAGGTGGAATCTGAAGGAAATCGGAGGGCAAATCTCTGGTCTGACGAATAGAAATCACATCAGGCTAGTCTCAATGATAGATTACTACACCGAAAGGTGTGGCGTTTGTTAAGTTGATTGAACCGCCGTATACGGAACCGTATGTACGGTGGTGTAAGAGGTCGGGGGTTATCAAAATCCCCTCCTACTCGATTGATGTACATTTTTCTGTAGTAATTTGGCTTTTTAACGTGCTGAACTAGCTTGTTGAATCTGCGGTTAGCCTTGACTAACTCGGGGGGGGGCGCTACACTTGTATCAGTGAAAAGTTCCCAAAGGCAGAAGGCTGTATTGGGATGAAATAGCAGCGTGGCAGGGGGAAGACTTAGTAGCAAAAAATAATTGGGAGGGAAAAACTATGGCAAGATGTCCACATCTGGAATATGACGATCGAGGACCGTGTGAATCACAAGGTAACTACTATTGTGATATCTGCGGGAAAGAATTAAGTGATTCCGAAGTGAAAGATAAGTGTAAGACTGATTATGGCGATCAGTATGAAGAGTGCCCGATATATAAGAATAATTAAATGACCTAATGTCTCAATTCCGCACAGTGGGAGTTTCACCCCCCTGTGCGGAAGCTTATGTATAAAGGACAGCAATAGGAAGATGTTTGCATTTCATAATGTATGCTTTGAGTAAACGGTGATTGATGAAAGGAAATCAGTTATGAATAAAAAAGAGTTTAGGAAAACAAAGTATTATAAAGGATTGATGCTGTTTAGGCTTTGCAAAATTGTAATTGCAGCTTTGATGTTTGGACTTTGCTACTTGTTTACAGAGGATGTCTTTGATGTAGCGGTCGTTGCCATTATTTTTATGTTGGGTATTATCGGCGCATTGTTTGCTCCTGCCAACGGAAACATTAGGCGGCATGTAGACAATGATACAAGATTTCTTGCGTATACTATTATGGAGATTGTATGTTTTGCCGGCACAATATTTGCGCTGATTGCTCGCAAGATAATCTTGAAACTCAACGGCATTGATAATCTCTATACATACAATGAATTTGACCTTGGCTATGTCTGCAACCAGTTAAATCTCAAGTCTCTTCGTGCAAAAAAACCTAATACGAGTCTTGCTTATCTAACAACTGCGGCTGATATGGGCGATACGGATGCAATGATCGCGATGGCTTATGGATACAGTGAAGTTGGCAATGAGGATACCACTAATGTGAAACGTTTTGGAACTAACCCCGAAAAGGAAGTTGAAATCCTTAAAAAGGCTATTTCGTTAGGAAGCGTTAAGGCAATGCTTTCTCTTGCTTTAACATATACTATACAGAAGAAAGATGATGAAGCATTTGCACTTTATAAGCAGATAACAACTTTGAAATATGCATCGGATAAAGAGAAGGTGGAAGCATACAACAAAATGGCAGAGATACTTATACATGATGTTTTGATTAAGACTACCGATGAGAATGAGAGAAAAAGTGAATATGAAAAGGCCGTAGCCTGGCTGGAAATCCCTGTATTCAAAATGGAATACAGAATGCCTGAAGCAGAGTCGGAACTGCATGGATACTATGAATTGAGGGAGGCGTTAGCGAGGGCTGCCCGGTCGTTGGCTGCTGACTATGACTTACTTTATAAGAATGATGCATCAAAGGTTAATAAGGTTGCCGGAATGTATATTTATACTTCAGCTTTAGACCCGGATTTGGAACAATACGTTGCAGAGCCGTTGAGCAAGCTTAGCTATAGCTTTTCTTCGGAACAAATTGAGCAACAGAAGCAGGCTGCAAAGTACTTGAAATATGTTCTTGATTAAATTCTATTATTGTAATGCTAAAAGATAAGAAGGTATAAATTGATATGAAAAGAGTATGTGTATTCAGAAAGTTTAATTTACTTGATTGTGTGGGTGTCGATTGCTATGTAATTACGAAGATGGGCAGGGATGAATTTGTGGCAAAATACTATCACGATGGCCCTGATTATGATGCAAGAGGGTTCCGTACAACCAAAATAGAATATGAGCCGCTGATGACTTACGGTAAGGCAGTCAAGAATGGAAGATTTGCCTTTATTAAGGTGCCGGAAGGAAGTAATACATTGTTTGTTGCTGATACTCTTGGTGATGTGTCACAGGAAATAAATATTGATGAATATAAGAAAGCCGGAAAGAGAATCGTATTTTCAATCTCCGGTAAAAAAGGATTGAAAATAAAGTAGTTTGGAACAGTGGAGGCGGGCATGGGTTATACAATTACTGATAATGATGGTACACTCTTTGGCGGTTATCATGTAATAGGGTATGTCAGCGAAGACGGAACTATTTCTGACAGTGCAACAGGATGGAGTCATGTACTTGGATATATTGACGAGGACGGGACAATAACGGATAGCCGGAGTGGCTTCTGCCATGTTCTTGGACATATTGAAAGCGATGGAACAGTTACGGACAGTAGTACGGGCTGGAAACATGTACTTGGTTATGTGGATAAGGACGGCACTGTAACGGACAGCGGACAAGGGTGTAGACATATTTTGGCCCGCATACTATATTAGCATTTAGCATACGTGAGATGGAAAAACGACTCTGGCGAGTGGACCCTTGGGGACGGGGCTAGTGGTACAAAAATAGGAATGCTGTAAAAGGCCGCCTGCATAATGTGCAAGCGGCCTTTTTTCATAGCATTCCTATTTTTGTCCCACCAGCCCCGTCCACCCCAGAGCCACACACTCAAGGGCCCACTCTGAAGTAGTACCGCATGCAGGCGTTCTTATCAAGAACCTTGCCGGGCCGCAGTGTAACACGCAGGTCGGAATGGGCGAGGTCGATGCCGCGACGACTTGCGCTTCGGAGGCCCAGGCGGGGCGTTTTCAGGATGTGGATTCGGTGGTCGAGCGCCGCCATTTCTCTAAGGATGTCCGGGCTCCCGTCCGTGGAACCATCGTCCACGCAGATGATTTCGATGTTGCTCATGGTCTGGTTCAAGAGGCTCCAGAGCGTATCCGAAAGCACGGCTTCGTTATTATATATGGGAATAACAATGCTTAAAAAGGGCTTTTTGATGTACCCGGAAAGAAAAGTCCGGATGAAATCGTCACTGTGCATGGCCATACCTCCTACGACATCAGTATAGAAAAAACGAGTCTGATATTCAATGCTGATAATTTCCTCAAATGATAGTATGATAGAGGGGAAATGTTTCAAAGGATGAGGGAAAGTATGGAACAGAAATTAATCGATGCCGGCCTTGTACTGGAAGGCGGCGGAATGAAGGGAATGTTTACCGCAGGGGTGCTGGATGCCTTTCTGGAGGAGGGCCTTCTTTTTGGCCACTGCTACGGAGTATCCGCAGGCGCCTGTGCGCTGATCAGCTATATCTCGGGCCAAAAAGGACGTACCAAAAAGGTGTGGCTTGACTTCCAGGGCGACAAGCGTTTCTGCAGCTTTTACAGCCTTGTGACGACGGGGGACCTGTTCGGGGCCCGTTTCAATTATGATTATATTCCGCATAAGCTGGTGCCGTTTGATTTTGAGGCTTTTAAGGCCTATCGCGGCGAAGCATACGCGACGGTTACCAATATAAAAACCGGGGAGGCCGAATATATGAGGCTTACCGATATGGAGAAGGACCTGCCTGTCGTACGGGCATCGGCGTCGCTCCCGCTCATTTCGCGAAATGTCCGAATCGGGGACGGCCTGTATTTGGACGGCGGTGTGAGCGACTGCATTCCGTTTGCAAAATCGCTGGCGGACGGGAATGCCCGGAATGTGGTTATTCTGACGAAGCCTGCAGGTTATGTGCGTAAGCAGGCAGGGATGAAGCTTTTGTACAAGCTTCGCTATGCAAAATATCCGAAGGTGACAGAGGATATGATTGAACTGCGACACTTAAATTACAACCGGACGCTTAAAGAAATCGAGGCCGCCGAGGCGGCCGGTGAGGCTTTTGTCATCCGACCCTCCGGCGACATTACGGTAAAGCGTATAGAGAAGGACACCCGCGTGCTTTCGGCCCTTTATGAAGAGGGGTACAAGCTGGGCCATGAGAAGGTCGCTGAACTTAGAAAATTCCTGGCAGGAGGAGCCCATGAAGAACGATAAACCGGTCGTGAAGCCGGATTACTATGACGATTTTGCCTGTATAGCGGATCGTTGCACCTTCAGTTGCTGCAACGACTGGACCATTACGGTGGACGAGGAAACCTGTGAGAAATGGAAGAACCTGCCTTTGCCGGACAGCATGCTTTTCGAACATTCAGAGGATTCCACGCTGTCGACAAAAAGAATGATTCAATGCACGAAGGAAGAAGATGACACACGTGTCATATGCATGAAGGAAGACGGGCATTGCCCGTATCTTAATAAGAAGGGACTGTGTCACATCGTGTTATCCTACGGGGATGACTGCCTGGCACAGACCTGCCGGATGTTTCCGCGCGAGGAGCACGAATACGAGGACCATATCGAATATAATCTGCTTCCGGCCTGCGAGACGGCACTGAAGCTTCTGTGGGAGCGCCCCCGGTTTCAAACCGTATGTCAGGCTCTTGCGGGGAACGACGGAGCAATCCCCGGCGCGGCTGAAACGGCTCCCGCCGCAGGGAATGACCTGATCGCACTGCGGGAAGAAATCCGGGCGCTGACGGATGATTCCACAAAATCCGTTGAACAGATTTTGAAGGAGGGCTTCGTGCTTGCCATGAAGCGGGCCGGGTATGACATAGAGGTGCCGGCCGCTTACACTCCGTTTGAAGCGCAGCGTGAGCGATTCGCAGAAAATAACGAGCTGTTCCTTGATTCGATGGCGGGATATCGGGAGCAGGGAATCTACCTTCCGGATATTGAGCCTGCCATTTTGCGTGCAGAATCCTATGAGGAGCTTTTGGCACGGGCGGATTGCAAAAAGGCCGGACAGAGGGACCTCCTAAAGAAGCTTGCGGATTTTGGCGCATATTACGAGACCCTGCAACCCAAGCTGCGATTGCTTTTTGCCGAGGAAATCTATGCGACACTGGCCATGCCGGACGGAAATTACGACACACTGCTCATGAAACTGGAGTGGCTGTGCCTCGAGCTGGCGGTGCTGCGTCATTGGTACTTCCTTTCGTATGATGCGGAAGGGGAACTGCCCTATGAGCGGCTTGTCCATTTGACGAGCGTCCTGCTTCGTATCATGGGCTTCTGCGATGCGGACATCGAGGAGTACCTCTGCGAGTGCTTTGAATCGCCCATCTGGGAATTTGATTACTTGAATCTTTTACTGTAGAATTGGAGAAAGTTATGTTTGAAACGATGTATTACGAGGTTGTGCAGATAGCCGGAGATTACGCCGAGCTTAAGAATCTTCAGGACGAGAGTGCGGAATTTAAAACAGTGGCACTGGCTCTTTTGCCGCCTGCGATTTCGGAAGGCTGCCATGTGAAATACGAGATGCTGTCCTACTCGTTGTGTGACTGATTGGAGGATGGAATATGGAGAATCCGGCCAAAAAGGATCCGTTGGACCACTGGATACTGGTCCTTTTGATTGTTACGCTGATTCTGCTTCTGGGCACGTTTGCAGGCTTCCCGTTTTATGTGCTGAAGCTGGTGATTGCCGCGTTTGACCTTAAAAGGACACCACTTGCGGAGCTGCTTTTTGCATCCGCCGATTACCTTGTCACAGTCGGCTATTGGGTAATCGAGCTCATTTTTATCTTTGCTTTTCGCCGCTACCGGCCGCTGCGATACATCTTTGGCCGTCGCCAAAAAGGAAACCGGTTTCCCGTGCTGCTTTTTTGCGCAGCGCTGGGATGCGTAATGAACGGAGGCTGTGCACTGCTCGCGGGCGCCATGGGATATCTTGATTTTTCGAGCCGTGATATACGGTGGGGCGCGTTGCTTTTCATGATACCGGCCGTGCTGATTCAATCCGCCGGCGAGGAGATGCTCGTTCGCGGAATCATGCTGAATCTCCTGATGAAACGGTACAACAACCGCTTTTTCCTGGGCTTAGTTACGAGCGTTTACTTCGCGGTACTGCACCTTGGAAACAAGGGTATTACGATATGGGCGTTTCTGACCCTGTGTCTTTCAGGACTTCTGTTCTATCTGATTACGTATTATCTTGACAGCTACTGGGGCGCCAGTCTGTTCCATTTTGCCTGGAACTATACCCAGGCCTTCCTGTTCGGACTGCCGAACTCCGGCATCGAAGCAACGTTCTCCTTTATAAGGACCCGTGCTTCGGAGGATACCAACCTGTTCTTTTTCGACCCGGTATTCGGAATCGAAGGCAGTGGCATTGCCATTATAGTGGAAGCGGTTGCCTGCCTTGCTGTTTTCCTGTACGGAAGGTACAAGAAACGTTCCCCGCTGAATGTTTGGGAAGTAAATCAATAAAGAAGGTTTTGGCCGACATCGTTTGGAAGACGGTGCCGGCTTTCTTTTTGGCACCAGGTAATAATTATTTAAGAAATATTTTGATGGGGCTTTGTTGACAAGGCAAGGGGGCAGTGCTATCTTATGATGTGTTAGCACTCCTCTCACAAGAGTGCTAACAACCGAACAGGCGTTTTCTGAATGGATAGGTGATGGAATGCAGCTGGACGAAAGAAAAATGAAAATTCTTCAGGCGATAGTTCGCAACTACCTGGAAACCGGCGAGCCGGTCGGAAGCCGAACCGTTTCGAAGTATACGGACCTGCAATTGAGTTCGGCCACCATTCGAAATGAAATGGCCGACCTCGAGGAGATGGGGTACATCGAACAGCCTCATACATCCGCAGGACGTGTTCCTACCGACAGCGGGTATCGACTTTATGTGGATACGATGCTCAAGGAGAAGGAACGGGAGGTTGAGGACCTTAGGGAACAGCTTCTTGAGAAGGAAGACAAGATGGACCACCTCTTAAAGCGTGTGGCCCGGGTGCTTGCAACCAACACGAATTATGCGACCATGATTTCGGCACCGAACTACCGGGGCAACAAACTGAAGTTCATTCAGCTTTCCCGTGTGGATTACAACCAGATTCTGGCGGTTATCGTCGGCGAGGGCAATATCATCAAAAACCACATACTTCATGTGGAGAGTGGACTTTCAGACGAGGAACTTCTGAAGCTGAACATGCTTCTGAACACGAATCTGAACGGACTTGCCATTGAGCAGATCAACCTTCGACTGATTACAATCCTGAAACAGCAGGCCGGGGAACATTCGGAGATTGTCGGCGAGGTTCTCGAGGCAGTAGCCGATGCCATTGAAACGGATGAGGATTTGGAGATTTACACAAGCGGTACGCACAACATCTTCAAGTATCCGGAGCTGGCAGGCGGCGATGGAGCCAGCGGAATCATAACGGCCTTCGAGGAGAAACAGCAGCTGTCCCGTCTCGTGACGCAGACCCTTGCGGATGAGAACAACACGGGCATTCAGGTTTACATCGGAGAGGAAGCACCGCTTCCGAACATGCAGGATTGCAGCGTTGTCACGGCGACCTACGAACTGGGGGACGGAATGCGAGGCACCATCGGAATCGTCGGTCCGAAGCGTATGGATTATGACAAGGTAGTAGCTACGCTGAAAGGTATGATGAGCGAGCTTGACCATATGTATCACAAAGAAGAATGAGAGGATGAAGTAATTGGCACAGGAAGAAACAAAGCAGGAAGAAGTAAGCACCGAAGAGACTGCAGAAGCAACTGAAACCGCAGCGACCACGGAAGCTGAAGACCAAAAGAAAAGTAAAAAGAAAGAAAAAGAAAAAAAGAATAAAGACAAAGAGCGCATCGCAGAGCTTGAAGATCAGGTAATGCGTCAGATGGCAGAGTTTGACAATTTCCGCAAGCGTACCGAACGCGAAAAATCAGGAATGTTTGATTCCGGATGCCGTAGCATTATCGAGAAGATTCTTCCTATTGTAGATAATTTCGAGCGAGGCTTTGCAGGAATGAGTGAGGAGCAGCTTAAGGAACCGTTCCCGGCAGGAATGATGATGGTTTACAAGCAACTCCTGACAGAGTTTGAAAAAATGGATGTGAAAGCAATACCTGCAGTCGGGGAGCAGTTCAATCCGAACCTTCACGAAGCAGTAATGCATATAGACGATGATCAATTCGGTTCCAACGAAATCGTCGAAGAGTTTCAAAAAGGATACACGCACCACGATACAGTTATAAGACACAGTATGGTGAAAGTTGCTAATTAATAGGAGGATTAAAAATGAGCAAGATTATTGGTATCGACTTAGGTACAACAAACAGCTGCGTAGCTGTTATGGAAGGTGGTCAGCCCACCGTTATTACGAACACGGAAGGAGCAAGAACCACTCCCTCTATCGTAGCATTTACAAAGGATGGAGATCGTCTCGTAGGTGAGCCCGCCAAGCGTCAGGCTGTAACCAATGCCGACAAGACCATCGCTTCCATCAAGAGAGATATGGGTACTGACAGAGGCCGTACAATCGACGGCAAGAAGTATTCTCCTCAGCAGATTTCCGCTATGATTCTTCAGAAGCTGAAAGCAGATGCTGAGAACTATCTGGGTGAGAAGGTTACCGAGGCAGTTATTACGGTTCCCGCTTACTTCAACGACGCACAGCGTCAGGCTACCAAGGATGCAGGTAAGATTGCAGGTCTTGATGTAAAGCGTATCATCAACGAGCCTACGGCAGCAGCACTTGCATACGGCCTTGACAACGGTAAAGAGCAGAAGATCATGGTTTACGACTTAGGTGGCGGTACCTTCGATGTTTCCATTATCGATATCGGAGACGGTGTTATCGAAGTTTTGGCAACCAACGGTGATACCCACTTAGGTGGTGATGACTTCGACCAGAAGATTATCGACTGGATCCTCGCTGAGTTCAAGAAGCAGGAAGGCATTGACCTTTCCGGCGACAAGGTTGCTCTTCAGCGTATGAAGGAAGCAGCAGAGAAGGCCAAAAAGGAACTTTCCTCCGCTACTACCACAAACATCAATCTTCCGTTCCTTGCTTCCGATGCAACCGGTCCCAAGCACTTTGACGGAAACTTAACCAGAGCTAAATTCGATGAATTAACACATGACCTTGTAGAGAGAACCGCAATCCCCGTACAGAACGCATTAAGAGATGCAGGCCTTTCCGCATCCGAGCTTTCCAAGGTACTTTTGGTAGGTGGTTCTACCCGTATCCCCGCTGTTCAGGACAAGGTTAAGCAGTTAACCGGTCAGGAGCCTTCCAAGTCTCTGAACCCGGATGAGTGTGTAGCACTCGGTGCTTCCATTCAGGGCGGTAAGCTTGCCGGCGATGCAGGTGCAGGTGAAATCCTTCTTCTCGATGTTACTCCGCTTTCTCTTTCCATTGAGACCATGGGCGGCGTAGCAACCAGACTGATTGAGAGAAATACCACCATTCCTACCAAGAAGAGCCAGGTATTCTCTACCGCAGCAGATAACCAGACCGCTGTTGATATCAACGTAGTTCAGGGTGAGCGTCAGTTTGCCCGTGACAATAAATCCTTAGGCCAGTTCCGTCTTGACGGTATCCCTCCTGCAAGACGTGGTATCCCTCAGATTGAGGTTACCTTTGATATTGATGCCAACGGTATCGTAAATGTATCCGCCAAGGATCTTGGTACCGGTAAGGAGCAGCACATCACCATCACTGCAGGTTCCAACATGTCCGATGATGAAATCGATCGTGCAGTAAAGGAAGCTGCTGAGTATGCAGCACAGGATAAGAAGCGTAAGGAAGCCATTGATGCACGTAACGATGCAGATTCCATGGTATTCCAGACCGAGAAGGCTATGACCGAGGTAGGTGACAAGGTTTCCGATTCCGAGAAGAGCGAGCTTCAGGCTGAGATTGACAATGTTAAGGCAATCCTTGAGAGAACCAAGGATCGCGAAATGAGCGAGGACGAGGTTTCCGAACTGAAGGCTGCTCAGGAGAAGATGATGGAGAAGGCTCAGGGCGTATTCTCCAAGATGTACGAAGGCATGCAGGGTGCTCAGGGCGCAGGCCCCGATATGGGCGGCTTTGCAGGCGGTGCACAGGGTGCATCCGGAGCTCAGGGCGGCGACGAGAATGTTGTTGACGGAGATTACCGTGAGGTATAAAGTGATTAAGTTGTGATAAAGGAACGCGGCCCACAGCCATCATACCGCTGTGGGCTGGTTCTGTATTGTGAAAGGCTGTAGTGTGAAAAATGCAGGCATTTTTCACGCGACACTTTGTGTCGCAATCCGTAGCAGTTTCGCTGTAATACAGTGAAGGGCTAAATATACCGGATTGCGAAATGCGGGGATTAGTATGGCTGAAAAAAGAGATTATTATGAAGTGCTCGGTGTTGACAAAAGCGCCGACGACGCGACCATAAAGAGTGCTTACCGTAAGCTGGCCAAAAAGTACCATCCCGATATGAACCCCGGCGACAAGGAAGCAGAAGCCAAGTTTAAGGAAGCTTCCGAAGCTTATGCCGTGTTAAGTGATGCCGATAAGCGTCGTCAGTACGACCAGTTCGGTATGGCTGCTTTCGACGGAAGCGGCGGTGGTGCCGGCGGTTTTGATTTTAGCGGCGCTGATTTTACCGATATTTTCGGAGATATATTCGGGGATTTCTTCGGAGGCGGGCATCGTTCCCAGCGTGGCGGCCCGAGACAGGGTGCACATATTCGCGCCAGAGTTCGTATTACCTTTGAAGAAGCTGTCTTCGGTGTGGATAAGGAACTGGAACTGACACTGAAGGATACCTGTACAAGCTGTAACGGAAGTGGAGCACGTCCCGGAACCAGCCCCATCACCTGTACGAAGTGCGGTGGTAAGGGCCAGGTGGTTTATACGACACAGTCCCTGTTCGGCATGATGCGTAACATTCAGACCTGTCCGGACTGTAACGGCACCGGTAAGGTAGTAAGAGACAAATGCCCGGATTGCAGCGGAACGGGATATATTTCTTCGCGTAAGACCATCAGTGTTTCCATTCCCGCCGGTATTGATGACGGGCAGAGCGTGAGAATCCGTGATAAGGGCGAGCCCGGAACGGGAGGCGGCCCCAGAGGAGATCTGCTTGTTGAGGTAAGTGTACAGAGACATCCGATCTTCCAGAGACAGGAGATGAACATCTTCTCGACGGTTCCCATTTCCTTTGCGATGGCAGCACTGGGCGGCGAGATTTTGGTTGATACCGTGGACGGTCGTGTGGTTTATACGGTGAAACCGGGCACACAGACGGATACCAGAGTCCGCTTAAAGGGAAAGGGTGTTCCTTCCCTGAGAGATCGCAACCTGCGAGGCGACCATTACGTCACCTTCGTGGTGGAGACCCCCGAGAAGCTCAGCAAGGAAGCCAAGGATTTACTTAAGAAATTTGATGAAATGACTGGCGATTCCTTAGGTGCCGTAAAGCGCGCAGAGGAAAAGCAGGCCGGTGAAAGTGATAAAGGAGACGGTAAGAAAAAGAAACGGTGGTAATGTACCACCGTTTTTGCCGTGTTAGAGAAACATGAAAGGAGCCCGTGTAATGAAGTGGACACAGGTCAGAATTAAGACAATTACGGAAGCGGAAGATATTATCATTTCCATGCTTTACGACTACGGTTTTGAAGGCGCGCAGATTGAGGACAAGATTCCTCTGTCCCCGCTTGAGAAGGAGCAGATGTTTGTGGATATTCCGCCGGTTGCCGAGGAAGATGACGGGATTGCTTACCTCAATTTTTACATCGAGCAGGGCGGCGAGCTTGACATCGATTCCATGATTCAGAGTGCCAAAGAGGAACTTGAGGACCTTAAGAATTTCATGGATATCGGCGAAGGCAGCATTACCGTATCCGAAACGGAAGATATCGACTGGATCAATAACTGGAAACAGTATTTCCACCAGTTCTATATTGATGATATTCTCGTGATTCCCTCCTGGGAGGAAACTCCGGTTACACATGAAGGCCCCGTTTTACATATCGATCCCGGAACCGCATTCGGCACCGGTATGCATGAAACCACACAGCTCTGTATCCGCCAGCTGCGTAAGTACATAACGAAGGAAACCCGCCTTTTGGATGTGGGTACCGGAAGCGGTATCTTAGGTATTCTTTCGCTCATGTTCGGTGCACACGATGTAGTCGGTACCGACCTTGACCCGTGTGCGGTACCCGCCGTCGAGGACAATCTTAAGAATAACGGTGTGGACCCGAAGAACTTTAAGCTGATTATCGGAAACATCATCGATACAAAGAGCGTGCAGGATGAGGTGGGCTATGACTGCTATGACATCGTTGTGGCCAATATCCTGGCAGATGTGCTTGTTCCGCTTACCCCGGTGATTACCTCCCAGCTCAAAAAGGGCGGCATTTATATCACTTCGGGTATCATCCATACGGATGAAATCAGCAAGGACACGGTGGTAAAGGAAGCTATGGAACAGGCCGGCTTTGAGGTCCTTGACATTTCCTATCAGGGCGAGTGGGCCAGCGTAACAGGCAGAAAGAAATAAGGCGTATGTACGAATTCTTTGTAGATTCCGACGCAGTTTCGGAACATCAGATTTATATAACCGGCAAGGATGCTCACCATATCCGCGACGTTCTTCGCATGAGACCCGGCGAGGAGCTTGCGGTGTCCGACGGAAGCGGGACGCTTCAGTATCAATGCACGATTCGGGAGTTTACCGAGGCGGGCGTTACGCTGGACATACTGTATGTAAATGACGTCAATGCGGAGCTACCCTGCAGGATTGCCCTTTTCCAGGGCCTCCCGAAGTCGGACAAGATGGAGTGGATTATCCAGAAAGCCGTGGAACTCGGAGCCTCGGAGATTATTCCCGTGGAAACGAAACGCTCCGTTGTCAAAATTGAGGACAAAAAGAAAAGTTCCCGTGTGGAGCGTTGGCAGAACATCGCGGAAGCGGCTGCCAAGCAGTCGAAACGCAGGAAGATTCCAAAAATCGAACCGATTATGTCTTTTGGCGAAGCCCTTTCCTATGCGCAGGAATTTACGGTGAAGCTGATTCCTTACGAGCTGGCCGAGGACATGAATTACACAAGAAAACTGTTTACGGAAGAGATAAAGCCCGGAGACAGCATTGCTGTTTTTATTGGCCCCGAAGGAGGCTTCGCTCCGGAAGAAATTGAGAAGGCCCAAAAGCAGGGCGCTCATCCCATTACCTTGGGACGCAGAATCCTTCGTACGGAAACCGCCGGAATGACGGTTCTGTCCTGGCTTTTGTATCTCTTAGAGGACCGGGAGGAAGAGTGATAGCAGATGGAAGCATATTTAGATAATTCGGCAACTACACAGGCATTTCCCGAGGTGGCCACGCTGGTTGCGAGCCTCATGACGGGCGATTACGGCAATCCGTCCAGCATGCATCAAAAAGGCGTGACGGCGGAGTCCCATGTCCGGGAGGCCAAAGAGAAACTTGCTGCCATACTAAAGTGTAAGAAGGAAGAAATCCTTTTTACCTCCGGAGGAACCGAAAGCGACAATCTGGCCATTATCGGAGGTGCGATGGCGCAGAAGCGCCGCGGTATGCACCTCATTACGACGAAGATTGAGCATCCTGCCGTACTGCGCTGCATGCAGTACCTTGAGAAGCAGGGCTTTGAGATTACCTATCTCGGCACAGACAAAAACGGCGTGGTTTCGGCAGAATCGGTCGAAGCAGCACTGCGTGAGGACACGATTCTGGTTTCCGTCATGCTCGTGAACAACGAAATCGGAACCATTCAGCCCGTAGCGGAGATCGGTGCCATGCTGAAACGACACAATCCGGAGATCCTCTTTCATGTGGATGCGGTGCAGGGCTTTGGCAAGCTTCCGATTTATCCGTCCCGTATGAACATCGATCTTATGAGTGTCAGCGGTCACAAGATTCACGGACCGAAGGGAACCGGCTTTTTGTATATCCGTGACAAGGTACGCATTATTCCGCAGCTTCTGGGCGGCGGTCAGCAGGGTGGCATGCGTAGCGGAACCGAGAATGTCCCCGGCATCGCAGGATTGTCTTTGGCGTCCGAAATGTGCTATCGCAATCTTTCCGAGGACACGGCGAGACTCAGAAGCCTTAGGGAACGCTTTATGGAAGGCCTTTTGAGCATCGGCGAGGTTTCGGTAAACGGCGGCGAAGGCGAGACGGCAGCTCCGCATATCGTATCGGCATCCGTCCGCGGTGTCCGTAGCGAGGTATTGCTGCATGCGCTCGAGGACAAGGGTGTGTATGTTTCGGCAGGAAGTGCCTGCTCCTCGCACAAAAGGGAAGCAAGTGCGACCCTTACAGCCATCGGGCTTCCGAAGGAGCTTTTGGAATCGACGATAAGATTTTCATTTAGCATCTTTACAACGGACGAAGAAATAGACTACACTTTGGAATGCATGAGGGAACTGATTCCCATGCTCAGACGTTATTCAAGGAAATAGACAGGTAAATTTATGTACAATGCATTTTTAATTAAGTATGCCGAAATCGGTGTGAAAGGCAAGAACCGCTACATTTTTGAGGACGCACTTATGTCCGCCATCAAGAATGCACTGCGCGATCTCGACGGAGATTTCAAGGTTTCCAAGACGCAGGGCCGTATTTTTGCCATTGCCAATATGGAATTTGATTTTGATGAAATTGTAGAGGCGCTTAAGAAGGTTTTCGGCATTTGGGCCATCTGTCCGGTTGTCATTTTGGAAGATGAAGGCTTTGAGAAGTTGGGCTGCGATGTGGTAGAGCATGTCAAGGCACAGTATCAGGGCAAGCCCATTACCTTTAAGGTTGAGACCCGCAGGGCACGCAAGAACTATCCGAAAGAATCCATGGAAGTGAATGCGGACCTGGGCGAGATTATCTTAAGAGAGTGTCCGGAGACGAAGGTTGATGTGCATAGGCCCGAGGTTATGATTCATGTGGAGATCCGCGAGCACATCTATCTGTATTCCGTGGAGATTCCCGGACCCGGCGGTATGCCCATCGGAACCGCAGGCAAGGCCATGCTGCTTCTGTCGGGCGGAATTGATTCCCCCGTTGCCGGCTATATGATTGCCAAGCGTGGTGTAGTGGTGGATGCGGTTTATTTCCATGCACCTCCTTATACAAGCGAAAGAGCACTTCAGAAGGTTGTGGATCTGGCCAAAAAGGTCAGTGTATACAGCGGCCCCATGAAGCTTCACGTCATCAACTTTACGGATATTCAGCTTTATATTTACGAGAAGTGCCCGCACGAGGAACTGACCATCATTATGCGTCGTTACATGATGCGTATTGCGGAGGCAATTGCAGTTGCCGGTGGTTGCCACGGCCTGATTACGGGCGAGAGTATCGGTCAGGTAGCCAGCCAGACCATGCAGAGCCTTCTTGTAACCAACGAAGTATGTACGCTTCCCGTATATCGTCCCGTCATTGCCTTTGACAAGCAGGACATCGTCGATATTTCCGAGAAGATTGACACCTACGAAACTTCGATTCAGCCGTACGAGGATTGCTGTACCATTTTTGTTGCCAAGCATCCTGTTACGAAGCCGAATCTCAACGTCATCAAACGTCACGAGACGAATCTCTCTGAGAAGATTGATGAACTCGTGAAGACTGCACTTGAAACGGATCGTGTGATTGAGATATAAGCAATAAAAAAGCAGAACCTTGAGGTCCTGCTTTCTTTCTTACTTAAGCTTAATTATGCAAGGTAAGGAGCGATTGCTTCCATGATTGCATCAATGGCATCGGTCTCGTGGATTACAAGTTCAATGGGTTTGGACAGATTCAAACTGTAAACACCAAGGATGGACTTGGCATCAACTATGTATCTGCCGGATACAAGATCAAAATCACAATCAAATTTAGCAAGAGTGTTGACAAAGGGCTGAACCTTGGCCATTTCATTAAGGTTAACAAGTACGGTCTTCATAAATCTCAATCCTCCTAAAGAAAGTAGTACAAACAGCACTGCTGTTGAAAACAGCTCCACTGTTCTCACTTCACATATTATATGGGAAAATAGGAAAAGTCAACAATGAAAACAGTAGCATTTCACAACCTTGGATGTAAGGTAAATTCATATGAAACGGACTATCTGACGCAGGAAATGACAGCGCGCGGTTTCCTTGTTGTACCCTTTTCAAAACGCGCAGATGTCTACATTATAAACACCTGTTCCGTGACCAATATTGCGGATCGAAAGAGCCGCCAGATGCTGCACCGTGCCAAAAAGGAAAACCCGGAGGCCGTGATTGCTGCGACCGGTTGCTATGTGCAGGGGCAGAGCAGGGAAGTCCTCCGCGAGGTGGGTGTCGATATTGCGGTCGGAAATAACCATAAGGCCGAACTCCCGGACCTCATTGTATCGTTTTTGGCACAGAAGGAGGGCGGTCAGCCGGAGTGCATCTACCGGATTGACGACATCGCAGCTGAAAAGGAATGCGAAAAGATGCTGCTTCTGTCGCAGACGGAGCATACAAGGGCGTATGTTAAGATTCAGGACGGCTGCAACCAGTTCTGTACCTATTGTATTATCCCGTATATGCGCGGCCGAATCCGCTCGCGTGCGGAGGAGGAGATTCTTACTGAAATTGCGCGGCTTACAGAGCGCGGCTATCACGAGTTTATTCTGACCGGAATCCATTTAAGCTCGTACGGTGCGCCGCAGAATGCCGGAGTGATGCAACTTTCCGGCGGACCGCTTCTTGCCTTGATTCGCAAGATTGATGCACTTCCCGGGGTTAGGAGAATCCGCCTCGGCTCGCTGGAACCCCGCATTGTGACGGAGGAATTTGCACGGGAGCTTTCGAGCGTGCCTTCCGTGTGCCCGCATTTCCATTTGTCGTTGCAGAGCGGCTGTGCCGAAACGCTTCGTCGTATGAACCGGCATTATACGCCTTTGGAATACTTAGAGGGCGTGCGTGTTTTGCGTAAATACTTCGCGGATCCTGCGATTACCACGGATGTAATTGTGGCGTTCCCGGGGGAGACGGAGGCAGAATTTGCAGCCTCGAAGGCCTTCCTTTCAGAGGTGAATTTCTTTGAAATGCATATTTTCCGCTATTCCCGAAGAAAGGGTACCCTCGCAGACCGGATGGACGGTCAGGTGCCTTCCGACATAAGCGAGCGCCGCAGTGACGAGCTCCTTGAGATGGAGCGGCGGATGAGCCTTGCATATCGCGAGCAGTGGATCGGCAGGGAAGTGGAGATCCTTGTTGAGGAAGAAAAGGAAATAGACGGACAGCGTTACTGGGTGGGTCATACGCCGCAGTACGTACTGGCTGCAGTTTCCTCCCGGAAGGATTTGAGAGGTGCCTTTGTACGGGCGAAAGGCGTACGTATGCTGACGGAGGAGATTGTCTTTTGCCTTGAAATCAAGGAGGATTTAGGATAATATAAACTAGTATCAGAGTTTTTTGAAGGTACATGGAGGTTATCATAAGGGATGCAGGATTTGTCACATACACAGTACTTTAATGTCGAAACACAAACCGAAACTGCAGTGAAGGTTGTTCTTTCCACCGTTTATACTGCACTTATGGAAAAGGGTTATAATCCGGTTGACCAGATTGTCGGATATATCATGAGCGGTGATCCTACATATATCACCAGCCACATGGGAGCACGCAGTCTGATTATGAAGGTTGAGCGGGATGAGCTCGTGGAGGAGATGCTTCGCGAGTACATTAAGAATAATAATCTGGAGAAATAGTAGTGGCTACACAGAGAATAATGGGGTTGGATTTTGGCTCTAAGACCGTTGGAGTCGCAATCAGTGACCCCTTGTTAATTACTGCACAGGGTAAAGAAATCATTCGCCGTGAGCAGGAGAACAAGCTGCGCAGGACCTGCGCACGGATTGAAGAACTGATCGCTGAGTACGAGGTGGGCGAGATTGTTTTGGGCCTTCCTAAAAATATGAACGGTACCGAAGGCGAGCGTGTTCAGAAAACAATGGAATTTAAGGAGATGCTTGAAAGACGTACGAATCTTCCGATTCATATGTGGGATGAGCGGCTTACAACGGTTGCCGCGGACCGCGTTATGATGGAGACCGGCGTGCGTCGCGAGGATCGCCACGAGTATGTGGATGAAATCGCGGCGATGCTGATTCTGCAGGGATATTTGGATAGTCTTCCGCGAGCATAAGACAGGATTGAGTTTATGGAGAAGATTACTTTTTGTCCAAACGGGGACGGAACAGAAGTCGAATTTTACGTATTGGAACAAACCACGCTGGGTGGCGTGAATTATATTTTAGTGGCCGATTCCGAAGAGGAGGATGCCACGGCACTTATTTTAAAAGATTTATCTGCACAGGGAGACGAGGAAGCTTTGTATGAAATCGTTTCCGACGATGCAGAGTTTACTGCCGTAGCGGGCGTGTTTGAGAATCTGCTTGAAGATGTCGAGTTACAGGCCGGCGGCGATTCGGAGGAATAGTAGAAATTGAAAAAAGTAAATAATGATGCAGGATTGAAAATCATTCCTTTGGGCGGTCTTGAGCAGATTGGAATGAATATTACTGCTTTTGAGTACGGCGACAGTATTGTGGTTGTTGATTGTGGTATTATTTTTCCCGACGACGACATGCTGGGCGTTGATTTGGTTATTCCGGATGTTACGTATCTGGTTGAGAATTGGTCCAAGCTTAAGGGATTTGTGATTACGCACGGTCACGAGGACCATATCGGTGCACTTCCTTATATTTTGAAGAAGCTGCCGGTTCCCGTTTATGCGACGAAGCTGACCATCGGTATTATCGATCACAAGCTTGCGGAGCACGAGATGCTTGATGCTGTGGAGCGTAGGGTCGTTTCTTTTGGCGACGTGATTACGCTCGGCGATTTTACGGTGGAGTTTGTCAAGACCAATCATTCCATCGTGGATGCAGCGGCACTTGCGATTTCCTGCCCGGCAGGTTGCGTGGTTCATACCGGTGACTTCAAGGTGGATTACACGCCGGTTTACGGAGATGCCATTGACTTGCAGCGGTTTGCCCAGTTGGGTGAGCAGGGTGTGCTGGCGATATTGAGTGATTCCACCAATGCGGAGCGTCCCGGCTTTACGCCTTCGGAGAAGACGGTCGGCCGCACCTTTGACTCTCTGTTCATGGAGCATCAGAATCGTCGTATCATTATTGCGACCTTTGCTTCGAACGTGGACCGTGTGCAACAGATTATCAATTCCGCTTACAAGTATGGTCGTAAGGTTGTGGTAGAAGGCCGCAGCATGGTCAATATCATCAATACGGCGATGGAACTGGGATACTTAAATATTCCGGAGGACACCCTTATAGATATCGAACTTCTGAAGGATTATCCGGAAGAGAAGACGGTTCTTATTACGACCGGAAGCCAGGGCGAGAGTATGGCGGCTTTGAGCCGTATGGCCCTCGGAACGCACAAGAAAGTTTCCATCGGCCCCGGCGATACCATTATTTTTTCCTCTCATCCGATTCCCGGTAATGAGAAGGCAGTTACCAGAGTCATCAACGAGCTGTTTAGAAAGGGCGCCGAGGTTATTTTCCAGGATGTTCACGTATCCGGACACGCCTGCGCCGAGGAAATCAAGCTTATTTATACATTGACGCATCCGAAGTATGTCATCCCCGTTCACGGCGAGTATAAGCACCGTATCGCAGCGGCAACCATCGCCCGGGATTTGGGATACGACAGTGAGCATGTATTGTTAATCAATTCCGGCGATGTTCTTGCAATTTCCGAGGAGCATGCGGAGGTTGTCGATCATGTGGAAGCACAGGGTATCATGGTGGACGGCCTGGGTGTCGGCGATGTCGGCAATCAGGTTTTAAGGGATCGCCAAAAACTATCCGAGGACGGCATTATTATTGTCGTCATGGCAGTCGACCCGGAATTCACGCAGGTGTATGCCGGACCGGACATTTTCTCCAGAGGATTTACCTATGTAACAGAAAAGGATACCTTTATGGATGAAGCTGCGGATATGATTTATGAATACGTACAGGGCTGTATAGATGAGGGAATCAGTGACTGGGGTCGTGTTAAGGGAGGCGTTCGTGAATTACTTTCCGAGTATGCTTGGAAGAAGACGAAGCGTAAGCCCATGATTCTGGTTATTTTGCAGGAAATCTAAACTTAGGAGCTTAAGTTATGACTGATATATCACCGATCGTTACGCATTGTGTCAAAATTCTTCAGGAGACGGAAGAATACCTTGAATATGCAGAGGCCCGACGACGGATTGACGAACAGCCAAAGAAGCGGGAACGGCTGGATGAATACCGCCACGAACTTTTTGCGGCGCAGCTTAAGGATAATAACACGGAAGAACTTTTCAATCTGGACGAGAGAATGCACGAGAAGTACGCGGATGTTTTCGCGGACAGCGATATGGTACGTTTCTTTAATGCGGAAACGTCCTTTTGCAGGTTGGTTCAAACCTTACAGACACAGATTCTGGAAGGTGTGGATTTTAATTAAAGGAGTAACAAAATGGAATGGAAACAGGCAATCGGTGCTACCTTATGGACCATCATTAAGATTACCGTTGTGGTAGTACTCGCCGTCTATGTATACCGTTATAGTGTAAAAGCGTATGATGTCGGTTATCGCATTTTTGCCGACACCGCAATGGAGGAGGCACCGGGCCGCGATGTCCGTGTTGCCATTGTGGAAGGCAAGGGAGCCGGTGAAATCGGGGCGATTCTTGCCGAAAACGAACTGGTTCGGAATGCACGTCTTTTCGGCATTCAGCTCACCTGCTCTTCCTACGCCAAGACCATTAAGCCGGGCATTTATACCCTTAATACGTCCATGACTCCTTATGAGATGATGGCGGTTATGTCAGGAGAATAGCAGATGATTCAGGATGAAAGAATGTCGACCTTTATCAATTCTTTTGACAAAGGCAATTCAGACTTTTTGAATACGATTGAACAGGAGGCTCTTGCGGGATTCGTTCCCATTATCCGAAAGGATATGCAAGGGCTTTTGCGTTTTTTGGTAGTCAGCTATCATCCCTCTTCCATTTTGGAGGTTGGATGTGCGACCGGATTTTCCGCACTTCTGATGCATGAATATGCACCGAAGGGATGCCATATTACCACCATCGAAAAGTACGAGCCGCGTATCCCGGTGGCACGTGAGAATTTTAAGAGAGCGGGCGCCGAAGAGGACATTACGCTGCTTGAGGGAGATGCTACCGACATCCTTAGGGAACTGAAGGACGGCTATGACTTTATCTTTATGGATGCGGCCAAGGGGCAATACATTCATTTTTTGCCTGAGATAAAGAGACTTTTGAACCCGCAGGGCATATTGGTTACCGACAATGTCCTTAAGGGCGGCGAAATTTTGGAATCGAAATATGTTGTAACCCGTCGTAACCGCACGATTCACAATCGTATGCGGGATTATCTGAGCGCACTGAAGCAGTACCCGGATTTTGATACCGTAATCCTTCCGGTGGGCGACGGCGTTACGATCAGTTATAAAAAGTAGGAGCAGGATATGACGATTTTGAAGAAACCGGAGCTACTGGTTCCGGCAGGAAGCTTAGAGGTTTTTAAGACCGCGGTCATCTATGGTGCAGATGCCGTATATATCGGTGGTGAGGCGTTCGGACTTCGTGCCAAGGCCAAGAACTTCGGCCCCGGGGAGATGCGTGAGGCGATTGCTTTTGCGCATGAAAGAGGCGTGAAGGTGTATGTGACTGCGAATATTCTGGCTCATAACGACGACCTTGCCGGGGCAAGGGAGTATTTTGCGGAGCTTAAGGAAATTAAGCCGGATGCACTTATTATTTCGGACCCCGGTATGTTTACGCTGGCCCGGGAGATTTGTCCCGAGATTGAAATTCATATTTCAACGCAGGCCAATAATACCAACTATCAGACCTACAAATTCTGGTGGGACCTGGGAGCCAAAAGAGTAGTTTCTGCCAGGGAGCTGTCCCTTGCGGAGCTTAAAGAGATACGGGAACGGATCCCCGAGGAGATGGAGATTGAGTCCTTTGTGCATGGAGCCATGTGCATTTCCTATTCCGGACGCTGCCTGCTTTCCAATTTCTTTGTGGGCCGTGATGCGAATCAGGGAGCCTGCACGCATCCCTGCCGCTGGAAGTATTCCGTTGTGGAAGAAACGAGACCGGGAGAGTACTTCCCCGTTTTTGAGAATGAACGTGGCACCTATATTTTTAACTCCAAGGATTTGTGCATGATTGAGCACATTCCGGAGCTTGTGGAGGCCGGCATCAACAGTTTCAAAATCGAGGGGCGCATGAAAACCGCACTTTATGTGGCAACGGTGGCTCGCACGTATCGAATGGCCATTGATGATTATTTTACTTCTCCGGACCTTTACAAAAAGAGAATTCCCTTTTATCATGAGGAAATAGCCAAGTGCACCTACCGCCGTTTCTGTACAGGCTTCTACTTTGGCAAGCCTTCCGAGGATTCGCAGGTATACGACAGCAACACATACATCAATGAGTATATCTACTTAGGTTATATTGAAGCCCGCGATTTGGATGGCTGTGCCGTGATTACCCAGCGGAATAAATTTTTCGCAGGCGACACGATTGAAATTATGAAACCGGACGGTACGAATGTATTAACGAAGGTCTTGGGAATCACGGATTCCGAGGGCAATGCTATGGACAGTGCACCACATCCGCAACAGGAACTGCATGTGAAACTGGCGGATGATTTTGAAACTTACGACATCTTAAGAATGAGAGGTTCATGCGATGAGTGAGATTCCGAATATTGAAAAGATTTTTGGAGAGAATGTCTTCACCCTGGGCAAGATGAAGGAGCGTCTGGCTTCCGAAATTTTTGCCGAGGTTACAAGCATTATGGAGCATGGCGGCGAGCTGAGCAAAAAAGCAGCCGATGCAGTTGCAGGTGCCATGAAGGATTGGGCAATTGAGCACGGTGCAACCCACTACAGTCACTGGTTCCAGCCGCTTACCGGTATTACGGCCGAAAAGCATGATTCCTTTATTACCCATCCGAACAAGGAAGGTAAGATGATTCTGGAGTTCTCCGGCAAGGAGCTCATCAAGGGTGAGCCGGATGCTTCGTCCTTCCCCTCGGGTGGCCTTCGTTCCACCTTTGAGGCTCGTGGGTATACAGCATGGGATATTACTTCTCCGGCCTTCCTGAAAGAGGATGCGACCGGTGTGATTCTTTGCATCCCCACGGCATTCTGTTCCTATACCGGCGAGGCTCTGGACAAAAAGACCCCGCTGCTTCGCTCCATGGAAGCGATTTCCGAGCAGGCGCTCCGTATCGTTCGTATTTTCGGTAATACGGAAGCTACGAAGGTAGTTCCTTCGGTTGGTGCAGAGCAGGAATATTTCATTGTAGACAAATTCAATTACGACCAGCGTATGGATTTGATTTTTGCAGGTCGTACTTTATTCGGCGCACCGGCTCCGAAGGGACAGGAGATGGAGGATCATTACTTCGGAACCATTCCCGAGCGTATCGGTGCTTATATGAATGACATTAATGTGGAGCTTTGGAAGCTGGGCGTTACGGCCAAAACGCAGCACAACGAAGCCGCTCCCGCGCAGCACGAATTGGCTCCCATTTACGAAACCGCCAATGTTGCCACCGATCATAACCAGCTTATGATGGAGGTTATGAAGAAGGTTGCTTATCGTCACGATCTGGCCTGCCTTCTGCATGAGAAGCCGTTCGCGGGTGTGAACGGTTCCGGTAAACACAACAACTGGTCCATCTGTACGGACAATGGCGTGAATCTTTTGGATCCCGGCATTTCTCCGAATGAGAATGTTCAGTTCCTTTTGGTTCTGGCATGTATCCTGAAGGCAGTGGATACCCATGCGGACCTGCTTCGCATGAGTGCGGCTGATGTTGGTAACGATCAGAGACTGGGAGCTGCCGAGGCACCTCCGGCTATTATATCCGTATTCCTCGGAGAACAGCTTGAGGATGTGGTTCGTCAGCTTGTAGAGACCGGCGAAGCTACCTCCTGCAAGGAAAAGGGAACCCTGGCGACCGGTGTTTCGTTTGTGCCTGATTTTGAGATTGATGCGACGGACCGTAACCGTACTTCTCCTTTTGCTTTTACTGGTAATAAATTTGAGTTCCGTTCCGTGGGTTCTTCCGATTCCATCGGCCTTCCCAATACGGTACTCAACGCCATTGTGGCTGAGGCTTTTTGTGAGGCGGCCGATCGCATTGAAGCGGCCGAAGAGAAGGAAATTGCCATCCATGATATCATCAAGGAATACTATACCGACCACCAGAGAATCATTTTCAGCGGTGACGGTTATTCGGAGGAATGGGTTAAGGAAGCAGAACGTCGCGGCTTGCCGAATTTAAAGAGCATGGTTGAGTCCATTGACGCAATCCGCAGCGAGCAGTCTATCGCACTGTTCGAGAAATTCGGTATCTTTACAAGATCGGAACTCCTTTCCCGTGCCGAAATCGAATACGAAATCTATTCCAAGACCGTCAATATTGAGGCCCGCACGATGCTTGACATGACGGATCGCCAGATTATGCCGGCGGTTATCCGTTACAGCACCAAGGTTGCCGATTCCGTCCTCAAGCTGGATGCCCTTCATATGGACACGACCGTTCAGCGTCAGCTTTTGCAGGGACTCAACGAAGAGCTTGCAGAGCTTAAAAAGTCACGCGATGCTCTGGCCGATGTATTGAAGAAGGGCCAGACCATTTCCGGTAATAAAGAGAAGGCCTTTTACTTCTACGAGAACGTGGCACCGCACATGGTCAGCCTTCGTGCTCCCGCCGATCGTCTCGAAACCATGGTAGATCGTGAGGACTGGCCGTTCCCGGTATACTCCGACCTGCTGTTTGAGGTATAAACAGAATAACAAAACCATAATAAAAACGCTTAGTCCTTTGAGAATGTTCTCGGGGCTAAGCGATTTTTTGTTATGGCAACGAGCCAAGTGGCCACCGCGCTTGCGCGAGTGGACATTTGGCGACTGCTAATCATCGAGTAGGAGTCAGCCTACTCGATTGGAGGGATGTAGTGTGAAAAATGCGGGGATTAGTATGAAAAATGCAAAGCATTTTTCATGCGACACTTTGTGTCGCAATCCGTAGCAGTTTCGCTGTAATACAGTGAAGGGCTAAATATACCGGATTGCGAAATGCGGGGATTATTATCTTAAGTTTTGTTTCTCGCGGTACATTTTTTTATCGGCCATTTTCAAAAGGTCGGTGATTTCTTTCTGTGTAGTGACCTGTTCGTACGCATATCCGAAGCTGACGGCCAGTTCATAATCTTTGGTGATCTTTTTTGTTTCCTCTCTCAATCCGTCGTGAATGGCTTCCTTTAAAAGAGCAATGTCCTGGGCTGATACATTAACACCGGCAATAATGAATTCATCGCCGCCGTAGCGGGACAAAAACCAGTTCTGCTCGGAATGCTGCACGGCCTGCCGAAGCACGGAGGCAATGCACCGAAGGGCATGATCCCCTTCCAAATGTCCGTAGGTATCGTTAATGGATTTGAATTTATTGACATCCAGGATGCAGATGCAAAGCTGCATGGGAGCATCGTCGAGCGCCCGCTCAAAGTAACGGAGCAGGGAGCGGCGGTTGTTCAGTCCGGTAAGTTCATCCAGAGAAATCATGTAGTGCTGACGGTTGATAAAAATGAGAAGGAGGCTTAAGGTAAAGCCGACCTGCATCACGGAAATTCCGTAGAACGGAATCTGAATCATGCTGGCAACCAGAGTAGGAATGAAGAAGCCGTTGATGATACGGCGGTTATCCGCATTAATCCGGTTCTTGCGGCTTTCCTGTACGACAAAAATCATAAGGAATATGATATAAAGCCAGGCCAAGACGGGGGCCACATACCCACCGATGGTTCGATGGTATACATTGGCTTCATCGACCGTGAAGGCAAAGTTTGTAAATACGGAAGAAGTAATGGCAGCTTCCAAAAGGATCAGCGCGATGGAAAATACGGGTCCCACCTTCAGCTTTTTAAGCCTGGACTTGCCGACCTTACAAATTACATAGTCCGTCCAACAATAGGCAATGAGAGGAAGGATTCCGATGTAGATGGTGTTGGATATGTATACACAGGCCCGGGCGCCACGGAAGGTACCGCCGTCGGTAAGCCAGGTCACCATATCGTCTATACACAGTACCAGCGTCAGGATAATCAGTCTTGTGAACAGCCGATCCTCCGTCGCGTGGTTGAAGTACCGTCTGGAATTGGTGTACCAGATGTATCCGAGTACTATCATACATATGATATTTACTTGTACATAATAAGCAATTGCGTAATTAATCATTTCTCTTTATTCCATTGTGGGATATTTGGCTGTCCCTTCTATTTTATACGAGTCGCGAATATTCTTCAAGATTCCAAACCTTTTGAACCAGGCCGCCCAGGAAATCCGGTTCATGGCAGACGATGAGAATGGAACCCTTGTAAGCAATCAGGGCCCGCTTGAGTTCCTCTTTGGCGTCCACATCCAGATGATTCGTGGGCTCGTCGAGAAGAAGCACGTTGGTTTCCGTGTTCAGAAGCTTGCAAAGGCGTACCTTGGCCTGCTCGCCACCCGAAAGGACCTTGACCTTGCTTTCGATGTGCTGCGTTGTCAGACCGCATTTGGCAAGGGCGGAGCGGACTTCATACTGGGTGAAGGAGGGGAAAACCTGCCAGATTTCTTCAATGCAGGAATTCTCGCTCGGGACGACTTCCTGCTCAAAGTAGCCTTTGTTGAGATAGTCGCCCAAAACGGCCTTGCCGGAAAGCGCCGGGATGAGGCCCAGAACGCTCTTTAGGAAGGTGGTCTTACCGATGCCGTTGGTGCCGACGATGGCAATCTTCTCACCGCGCTCCATACGCAGATTCATGGGCTTTGAAAGCGGCGTATCGTAGCCAATAACAAGGTCGGTCGTTTCAAAAATCAGCTTGCCGGGCGTACGTGCTTCCTTAAAGTGAAACTCCGGCTTGGGTTTCTCTTTGGCAAGTTCGATTACGTCCATACTGTCGAGCTTCTTCTGACGCGACATCGCCATGTTTCGCGTGGCGACGCGGGCTTTGTTTCGTGCCACGAAATCCTCAAGCTCTTCGATTTCCTGCTGCTGACGCTTGTAAGCAGCCTCGAGCTGTTTCTTTTTGGCCTCATAGACCTCTGTAAATTTATCATAATCGCCCACATAACGATCGAGTGCACAGTTCTCCATGTGGTAAATCAGGTTGACGACGGAATTCAAAAAAGGAATGTCGTGCGAAATCAAGATGAAGGCGTTCTCATAATCGCACAGATAACGCTTCAGCCACTCAATGTGATGGGCATCGAGGTAGTTGGTGGGCTCGTCAAGGAGAAGAATTTCGGGCTTCTCCAAAAGAAGCTTGGCAAGCAGCACCTTGGTACGCTGACCACCGCTCAATTCGGTGACATCCTTATTAAGTCCGAGCGGTAAGAGGTCAAAGGCGCGGGCAACTTCCTCAATCCGGGCGTCCAGTGTGTAGAAATCGTGGGAATCCAGCAAATCCTGCAGCGTTCCCATCTCCTCCAAAAGCTCGTTCATCTCAGTTTCATCGGTCACCTCGGCAAGACGTTCGCAGATTTCGTTGATGCGGGCTTCCCAGTCATAAAGTCTGGCAAAGGCCCCCTGCAGTACGTCACCGATGGTCATTCCTTTCTCAAGTACCGTATGCTGGTCTAAGTATCCGACCTTGACGTTTTTGGCCCAAGTTACCTTGCCTTCATCCGGCGCCATGCGGCCGGTAATAATATTCATAAAGGTGGACTTGCCTTCGCCGTTGGCACCTACAAGTCCGATATGCTCGCCCTTCAAAAGACGGAAGGACACGTGATCAAAAATTGCACGGTCTCCGAAACCGTGGCTCAAATCCGTTACTTCGAGAACCATACAAATCCCCGCATTTCGCAATCCGGTATATTTAGCCCTTCACTGTATTACAGCGAAGCTGCTACGGATTGCGACACAAAGTGTCGCATGAAAAATGCTTTGCATTTTTCATACAAATCCCCGCATTTCGCAATCCGGTATATTTAGCCCTTCACTGTATTACAGCGAAACTGCTACGGATTGCGACACAAAGTGTCGCATGAAAAATGCCTGCATTTTTCACACTACAGCTCCTTAAAATAATGACCAGCTCATTGTAACAGATTCTTATGAAAATATGCTATAATCTGGGAAAGATTTCTTAACGGAGAGAAAAGATGACAGTCGAAGAGATGACCAAAAGAATTAATGAACTTTATCACAAATCCAAAGCAGAAGGCCTTACGGAAGAGGAAAAAAAGGAACAGGCAGAGCTGCGGGCCGCATACGTTGCCAATGTACGCGGCAATCTGAAGAACCAGCTTGACAATATTACCATCGTGTAGGCCCCGGCCGGTTACATGGAGACCACATAGACATACATGAAGATAAAGTGACACACGGAACCTGCCATAATGAACAGATGAAAGATTTCGTGGCTGCCGAATTTGGGATGACGGGCGTTGAAAACTTTCAACTTAAAGCCGTACAGGGCCCCGCCCAACGTGTAGAAGATGCCACCGCCCAAAAGCCAGGAGAAGGCACCGTCCGGCAGCAGGTTTATGAGCGGCTTGAAGGTAAAAACGCACATCCAGCCCATTGCAATGTACAGGATGGAAGAAAACCATTTCGGGCAGTTCACGAAGAAGTATTTGGTGATCATCCCGAGGGCCGCCATGCTCCAGATGGCCGTAAGCAGAATGGTTCCGGTGCGCCCTTTCAGGACGATGGTGCAGATCGGAGTGTAGGTGCCGGCAATCAGGAGAAAGATGGAGAGATGATCGATTCTCTTGAACAGGGTGAAGATTCTGCCACTCTGTACGTTTATGGTGTGGTAGGTCGTGCTTGCCGCATAGAGTTCCACCATACTCAGGCCAAAAACAAGCATGCTGGCCAGACAGGAGTTCCCTGCGGCCTTGATAAACAGGGGGAATACGGCGCAAAGCGCCATAATCCAGCCTATAAAATGTGTAATGGCACTGCCCGGATCGCGTATTGTAAGTGTCATAGGATTACCTCCCTTTTTCAACCCAGTGAAACATGGATATGATTGCATGTAGTTATGAAAACTATATGACATGATTCGATACTACACCTGTGAGACATGGAAGTCAACCTGTTTTCAAATTATTTTTGGCGTGGTATACTTGAACAAACCTATATATGGAGGAGAAATTAATGATAGTTGTTAATACCGAAACGATACCCGGACGTGAGTTTGATGTGATTACCCTGGTAAGCGGATGTGCTGTTATGTGTAAGGATTTTGGACGCGATATAGGAGCATCCTTCAGAAACCTCGTGGGTGGTGAGATGAAGTCCTATTCCGATATGCTGGCCGAAGCCAGAAACAAGAGCATAGGATACATGATTGAAGATGCACAGCGTTATAACGCCGATGCAATTGTGGCAGTACACCTGACCTCCAGCAACATTGTACAGGGTGGTGCAGAGCTTATTGCCTACGGTACTGCAGTTAAGTTTAGACAGTAGTATCTTCCTCGATTACCTGAAATTCCAGATAATCAAAGTCGATGGGTTCCACGAAGTTGTCCTGGCGAAAGCGGGTCTTTGCGTGGAGCAGGAAATCATTCTGATTCAGTTTAAGCCAGATGGGGCGTGTCAGGTCGAAAGCCAGGCAGGCCTCATCTAATGCTTTAAACACCTTATGCGTACGGGTTTCCCCGGATGTATCCTCTATGACGATATCCTTAAGGAGTCGGTTATTCTTAAATTCTTTTACCCAGATTCTCATAGGAATTACCTCACAATAGTTTTGAATAATTATAGCATTGTTTTTTGCATTTCAGTAGGTAATACCTTATAATTAATAAATCATGTTTGAGGAGCATTCCTGTAATTCAGAAATAACGTCAATTGAATAAAAGAAAACCTCTAGGTAAGATAAAGGTGTTCATCTTGGCCGGATGAAAAAACACTTTACACAAACTGGAGGTTTCTAAAATGAATTTAACACAGA
>JAZLJD010000025.1:0-47435 GCA_045617725.1 Lachnospiraceae bacterium | reverse complement strand
CGGACCTTTTACGAAGGATGTTTTCGTGAGAACGAGTTTCAAAAACGTAGGCGTAGCGGGCTACGTCGAGGCTTTTGAAACGAAGTAATCGCGGAAACAGCCGAGTAATAAAGTCTGGTTAATTTAAAACGTGAATACTAGGCTCTGCCGCAGCATTGCTTGTATTTCTTGCCGGAGCCACAGGGGCAGGGATCGTTGGGATAGATTTTGGCACTTTCCTTACGTACGGGAACCTTACCCAGCGAATCATCACGGTTCGTTCCGGTAACCTTGGCTACCTGCTCACGTTCCATAGGCTGCTCAACCCGAACATGAAGCATCATGCGGACCGTCAGCTCCTTGATGGCATCGGTCATGGAATCGAACATATCATAACCGGCCTTCTTGTACTCGATGAGCGGATTCTGCTGTGCGTAAGAGAACATCTGAACACCCTGGCGGAGCTGTTCCATATCATCAATGTGCTGCATCCACTTTAAGTCGATTGCTCGCAAAAGAACAACTCGCTCGGCTTCACGTGCCATCTCGGGATTCGCAAACTCTGCTTCTTTGCTCTCATAAAGAGCACTGGCTTCTTCTTTAAGGGCCTGCTTTAAGTACTTCACATCCTCTCCGGGAAGCTCTCTGATCTTCTCCGGGGTGAGGGGCTTAATTTCCACAACGGGAAGCAGGATGCGGTTCAGTTCATTCAAATCCCATTCATCAATCTTCTGGTCATCACGGATTACCACGTCGATGGCGGATTCAACCACATCGTTGATCATCTTGTAGATGACCTCACGCATGTTCTCGCCATCCAGAACACGACGGCGCTCTGCATAGATAATCTCACGCTGCTCATTCATAACCTGGTCATACTCGAGCAGGTTCTTACGAATACCAAAGTTGTTATTCTCAATCTTCTTCTGTGCGTTCTCGATTGCATTGGTCAAAAGACGATGTTCAATCTCCTGATTCTCCGGAATACCCAGAGCATTGAAGGTCGCAATCAGTCTTTCGGAACCGAACAGACGCATAAGATCGTCTTCCAGGGAAATATAGAAGTGGGACTCACCGGGGTCACCCTGACGACCGGAACGTCCACGCAGCTGGTTATCAATACGACGCGACTCATGGCGTTCCGTACCGATGATTAACAAACCGCCTGCTGCCTTGGCTTCATCATCCAGCTTAATATCGGTACCACGGCCTGCCATGTTGGTTGCGATGGTAACTGCACCGTGAACACCTGCATCGGCAACGATTTCAGCCTCGCGCTCATGATATTTGGCATTCAGCACGTTATGAGGAACGCCTGCTTTCTGAAGTGCACGGCTCAATTCCTCGGATGCATCAATGTTGATGGTACCGACCAGAACGGGCTGGCCCTTCTCGTGAGCTGCCTTGACGGCTTCCACGATTTCATGAACCTTCTCACGATGCGTACGATAAACGGAATCCTGACGATCGATACGTGCAACCGGACGGTTCGTGGGGATTTCGATAACATCCATACCGTAGATTTCACGGAACTCTCGTTCCTCGGTCAGTGCGGTACCGGTCATGCCGGCCTTTTTCTCAAATTTATTGAAGAAGTTCTGGAACGTAATGGTTGCCAGTGTCTTGCTTTCTCTCTTGACCTTGACATGCTCTTTGGCCTCGATTGCCTGATGAAGACCATCCGCATAGCGGCGACCCGGCATGATACGGCCGGTGAACTGGTCGACAATCAGTACCTCGTCGTCCTTTACAACGTAATCCTGGTCGCGAATCATGAGGTTATTGGCTCTCAGGGCGAGGTCTACGCAATGCTGAATCTCAAGGTTCTCGGCATCGGCGTAGTTCTCGATGTGGAAGAATTCCTCAATCTTCTGAACACCCTGTGCCGTAATGGTAACGATTTTGTCTTTTTCATTGACGATGAAATCACCGGTTTCTTCCTGCTCGATACCCATAATGGCATCCATCTTGGAAAGATCCTTCATATCCTCGCCGCGCTTCATCTGGCGGGCCAAAATGTCACACACCTCATAGAGCTTTGTGGACTTGCCGCTCTGGCCGGAAATGATAAGCGGGGTACGGGCCTCATCGATTAAAACGGAGTCGACCTCGTCGACAATGGCGTAATAAAGCTCACGCAGAACCAGCTGTTCCTTATAGGTAACCATGTTGTCACGCAGATAATCGAAGCCCAGTTCGTTATTGGTAACATAGGTAATATCGCATTTATACTGCTCGCGGCGCTCGTCGCTCTTCATGGAGTTCAGTACGCAGCCGACCGTAAGTCCCAGGAAACGATGAACGGCGCCCATCCACTCCGCATCACGGTGAGCGAGGTAATCATTGACGGTAACGACCTCAACACCGCGGCCCGTCAATGCATTTAAGTAAGAAGGAAGCGTTGCAACAAGGGTTTTACCTTCACCGGTACGCATCTCGGCGATACGACCCTGATGCAGGATGATACCACCAATGAGCTGAACGCGGAAATGCTCGATTCCAAGTACACGGCGAGCTGCCTCGCGTACGGTCGCATATGCTTCCGGCAGGATATCGTCAAGCGTTGCCCCTTCCGAAAGACGCTTCTTAAACTTCACAGTCTGCTCTTTCAACTGCTCGTCGCTCATATCCATCATCTGAGGACGAAGCGCTTCAATTTGATCAACCAACGGCATGATGCGCTTTAATTCTCTTTCGCTGTGCGTGCCGAAAACCTTATCCACCAATTTCATACTATTTATTAATTCCTTTCATAGCCCACGGGGCCAAAAAACATTTTAGCAGAAAGCGATTGCAAGTACAACTCAAAGACTATTAACTTTCCGTGAATAATCGTGTTATTGACCTTTTTTCATGGGGGTGTTATTCTGTCTATTGATGTTTTTTTACTACTTATGTTTATATAACGAGGTGTCAAAATGAATAATGGATTTCAGGAATTAATTTCCAAAGTTTCCGCTTGTGAAACCAAGAAGCTGGCAGTAGCCTGTGCACAGGATGCTCCCGTGCTCGAAGCTGTTAAGGCTGCCAAAGAGCAGAATATCGCAGATGCAATCTTAGTAGGCGACCGTTCCAAAATCGAAGAGATTGCCGCTTCCATCAATATGGATCTTGCCGGTTTCGAAATTATCGACGAGCCGGACAATTTCACCGCTGCACTGAAGGCAGTTGAGCTTGTTCACAACGGCCGGGCTGATATGTACATGAAGGGTATCATCGATACCAAGAGCTTCTTAAAGAGCGTACTGGACAAGGAAGTAGGCCTTCGTACCGACAAGAAGCTTTCTCACGTAGCCGTATTTGAGGTTGAGGGAATCGACCATCTTCTTTACCTCACCGACGTTGCTTTTCTTCCTTATCCGACTCTTGAGGACAAGGTTGCAATCATTGAGAACACCGTTGAAGTATGCCACGCATGCGGTCTTAAGAATCCCAAGGTTGCTCCCGTAGCTGCCGTTGAGGTAGTCAATCCCAAGATGCCTGTTACCGTGGAAGCTGCTGAACTTACCCGCATGAACGAGGAAGGACAGATTACCGGTTGCATCGTAGACGGTCCTCT
Organism: Lachnospiraceae bacterium; assembly: GCA_045617725.1. Taxonomy (GTDB): domain Bacteria; phylum Bacillota; class Clostridia; order Lachnospirales; family Lachnospiraceae; genus JAZLJD01. The sequence goes on along the minus strand of JAZLJD010000025.1, from coordinate 43,897 downwards.
TTCCTTAGACCTTGCCATCGATCCCGAAGCTGCACAGCACAAGGGCGCTGAAGGCCGTAAGATTGTAGGTGACGCCGATGTTATTCTTTTCCCGGATATCCACGCAGGCAACCTTGTTTACAAGTGCTTAACCCACACCGCTCCCTGCAAGAACGGTTGTATCTTAACCGGAACCAAGGCACCCGTAATTCTTACCAGCCGTTCCGATTCCTTCGAGACCAAGCTGAATTCCATTGCTCTCGCTGCTGTTGTTGCAGAGAGCCTCAAATAATTCAAAGGAGATTATGCACATGGCCAAAGTATTAGTTATTAACCCCGGTTCCACTTCCACCAAAATCGGTGTGTTCGAAGACGAGACCTTATTGTTTGACAAGACCCTTCGTCACACCACCGAAGAAATTGCTCAGTACGGTTCCATCTTTGAGCAGAAGGATTTCCGCAAGGGCGTCATTTTGGATGCACTCAAGGAGCAGAATTTTGATATTAAGAGCCTCGCGGTTGTTGTTGGCCGCGGTGGTATGTTAAAGCCCATCCCCGGCGGTACTTACGCTGTAACCGATGGTCTTTTAGAGGATTTGAAGGTTGGTCGTCAGGGCCAGCACGCCAGCAACTTGGGCGGTATTCTTGCACGCGAGATTGGTGATGAAATCGGTGTTCCTTCCTTCATCGTTGACCCCGTTGTTGTAGATGAACTTGCTCCCGTTGCCCGTTTTTCCGGTGTTCCCGAACTTCCCCGCCGCAGTGTTTTCCACGCTCTGAATCAGAAAGCGGTAGCAAAACGCTACGCCAAAGAGAACGGCAAGAAGTACGAGGACTTAAACCTCATCGTGGTTCATATGGGTGGCGGTGTTTCCGTTGGTGCTCATAAGAATGGACAGATTGTTGATGTAAATAACGCCCTCGACGGCGAAGGTGCTTTTTCGCCCGAGCGTGCCGGCGGTGTTCCCGCAGGTGATCTTGTAAAGCTCTGCTTCTCCGGCAAGTACAGCCAGAAGGAAGTATACCGTATGCTTGTTGGCAACGGCGGCTTCAACGCTTACATGGGAACCAACGATGCACGTGTCGTAGAGAAGGCCGTATCCGAGGGTAACGAGGATGCAATCGCACTTCAGAACGCCTTCCACTACCAGGTAGCCAAGGACATCGGTGCTATGGCAACCGTACTCGAAGGCAAGGTTGACCAGATCATCTTGACCGGCGGTATCGCTTATTCCAAGATGACCTGCGCAGCACTTAAGGAACGTGCCGGCTGGATTGCTCCCTTCACCGTATATCCCGGCGAGGATGAGCTTTTGGCACTCTGCCAGGGTGCACTTCGCGTATTAAACGGCGAAGAGAAGAGCATGGAGTATTAATTCGAAAAGCGGGGGTATTCAAATGGACAAAAAAGAACTTGCGATTCAAAAACATGATTTAGGTTACAACTGTTGCCAGGCTGTTGTCTGCTCTTTCGCAGAGGAGCTCGGCATCCCCGAGGAGATTCTTTACCGTATCGGTGAGGGCTTCGGACTCGGAATGGGCAATAAAAACTGCACCTGCGGTGCCGTAAGCGGTGCCATTATGCTGGCAGGTCTTAAGAACAGCGGCGGTGACCTTTCAAAGTCCGGCAGCACCAAGGCCGAGACCTACAAGCTGTCCGCAGCCATTACCGAAGCATTCAAGGCGCAGAACGGCTCCGTCATCTGCAGCGAGCTTAAGGGAATCGAAAGCGGTACTCCGCTGCGTTCCTGCCCCGACTGCATCTGCGATGCCATCGAAATCGCGCAGAGAATTTTGGGATAATTTTTTACCTATACAAAAAAGGCATCGAGAATTGCGAAAGTCGCAACTCCCGATGCCATTTTTTTATAGTTCTTCCCGATACAGCTTCTGCATCACGTAGAAGGCCGGCTTTCGTGTAACGCGGTCGTCGGCGATAAGTCCCTTCCGATTATAATAAAGCTGGATGGACGAGGTGCGTCTCGGGCAACGAAAATCGTAGAGAATCCACGGGGATGTGCCACGGATATAGGGAATCCCCGGCAGGACCGCCGCCTGTCTTTTAAAGACTTCCTCCTGGCATTCCAAAGTGCCCTTCTCATCCGGGGCGCCATGATGGCCCGGCATCGCATCTGCACCGAACTCCGTGATAATCACGGGCTTATCCGGCTTCGAATTCTCAAAAAGCTGCGGAAGTCTTGAGAAATCCGGGTCATACCAGCCGTAATATTCATTGATTCCAATCACATCCAGATACGCGGCAAGCCTGTCGTTAATCTGGTTCCGGTAGCCATCCACCAGGCAGGCCGCGGAAACCAGTCTTGTTTCGTCCATCGCATGTGCACGCTTTGAAAGACTGCTCATAAACTTAAGTCTGTCGTCCATATCCTGATTCTCATTGCCGACAGACCAGATAATCACGCTCGCACGATTCATATCCCGAAGTATCAGCTCTCGTAACTGATTCTCAGCATCCTCATAGGTATCGGGGTCGCCAAAAGCAATCCCCCAGTATACCGGAATTTCCTCCCAAAGCAGCATGCCCATTTCATCCGCCAGCCTGCTCATCTCTTCCGAATGCGGATAATGTGCAACGCGCATGAAATTGCAGCCCATCTCCCGGGCATCTAAAATGCCCTGCCGGCGTTCCTCGGTTGTAAGAGCCTTTCCTGTGTAGCGGCTGTCCTCATGCATGCATACGCCGCGCAAAAAAATACTCTCTCCGTTTAAGAGGATGTCGTGCCCCTTCACACGGATTTCGCGATATCCCACACGATCCGTCACGCAATCCACCGATACTCTTCCACCTTCGGTATTTTCTTTTTCGCAAACAAATCGTACATCGTAAAGATTCGGATGCCCAGGGCTCCAAAGCATGGGTTTAAAGGGAATGACTGCCTCGGCAACGCCGTTTTTGATATTGACTTCTACAGTCAATGCGTCGTTTTGGGCCGTTTGGGCACAGGTAAAGGTACCAAATGCATCTGCTTTCTCAGAAAGCTCCGCGCGGACCTTAATATTCGAATAGGTACCGTCCGGTACCAGATACGTTTCAAAGGTTTTGATATAAAGCTTCGGAAGGACCAACAAATCGATATCGCGATAGATTCCGGCATAGTTGAACCAGTCCGTCTCCAGCGCAGGGACCTGTTCCGCCCGGCGGGTTGCGTCCGTAACAATCAGAATTCGATTCTCACTATTCTTTTCCGTATTTAAAAGATCCGTGATATCCGCAAACATCGGCGTCGAACCGCCCCGATGAAAGCCCGCAAGTTTCCCGTTTACAAAAATCCTGGTTGCGTAATTGGCAGCGCCGATCCGAAGTATTACATGGTCCGCATCCTCAGGCGTCACAAACCGACGGGTGAACACAAGAGGTGCTTCATATAAAAACAACTGTTCCGCAAAAAGATTCGAGGAACAGGGTAATTGCATGACAGGCCAGGTGTCAAACGAATAATCGACCGGAAAAGTCAATCCCGCCTGGTTGACATAATGTTCCTCGAACCACTTCTGCCGAAGGCAGGTATCATACTGATCCACAGCATAATTCCAGTCTCCGTTCAGACTGATGGTTTTATGGCCGCCCATAAACACCATAGCATCTGCCGTAAGCATTTTATTATATTGCTCTAAGTAACCTGTCGTTTTCATGGAATCCCCCTTTGTATAACCGCTCTATGTTTGGGTCCGATGTATCGAAGCCGGGGCGTGCTTTACTGCTTTAATGTGTCAGAACCCCCCGTCCCCTATCGTACTTTCTCGCCCTTTAAGATGCGGACGAAGTTACGCATCGCACGAAGGCAGAAATAGAAGGAGCACTTGAGCTTTTGGGCGGGCTTCAGGGTCTTGAAATACTTCCTGCACATACCGCGGCGTACTTTCAGATGCTCTTTGTAGGGCTTATGGGATATGCCGTCCGGGAAACGACGGTATACGGTTCCCCATTCCTGCGTGCAGAAGAAGCGGCACCTAAAGGACAGCTTAAGCAGGATGTCAAAGTCCTCGTAGAAGCCCTCTGGGTATCCCTTTACGTCAAAAAAGATGCTCTTTTTAAAGACGTAATCACGAGGCAGTCTTGCCGCCTTAAAGCCGGAAATCAGATAATACTTCACATCGCCTTCCATGTAGCGTTTCGGATTCGTTCCCTGGTTTCCAAAAACATTACCGTCATAATCCATGTAAACAATACGCGAATAAGCCACAATATCCTCGCCCTTCTCCGCATATTTCATCACAAGATTCATCTCATTCTCAATCTTCTTCGGATTATAAAAACGGTCGTCCGAATCCATAAAGCAGATATAATCATAGGATGCATTCTCGGCACCCACATTTCGTGCGTGGGATACCATTCCGTTCTTTGGCAAAAGAACAGCGTGGAACGTAACGCCCTCGCCCCAATCCTTTTGTTCATATGCACGGAGGATATCGGGTGATTCATCGGTTGAGCAGTCGTCGACAACAACAATCTCAAGAGGCCGATAGGTCTGGGCCACGATGGACTCGATTGCCTCCGGAAGGAATTTACTTAAGTTATAGTTAGGAACAATGACAGAGACACCCTGATTCATTTTGATTCTCCTTTAGTTAATATCAGGTTTCATTATATACTTTTGCGAGCCTATAGACAATAAAAAACCCGGCTCATCTTACGATAAGCCGGGCCAAAAATGACATCTTCTATGTCAATTATTTAGCTGCCTTAATCTGAGCGGTAAGCTGAGGAACAATCTTGTTAAGATCGCCTACAACACCATAATCAGCTACATCGAAGATAGGAGCATCCTCATCCTTGTTGATGGCGATGATGATACCGGACTCTTCCATACCTGCAACGTGCTGAATCGCACCGGAAATACCGATTGCGAAGTATACGTTAGGACGAACGGTCTTACCGGTCTGACCTACCTGTAACTCCTTCGGCTTCCAGCCGGAATCTACAACTGCACGAGAGCAGGAAACGGTTCCGCCCAGTGCCTCTGCAAGATCCTCAAGAAGCTTGAAGTTCTCAGCACTTCCAACACCACGACCACCGGAAACAAGGATCTTGGCATCCATGATATCAGCTACATCGCTGACTGCCTTAACAACTTCCTTGATGGTAACGTACTTGTTGTTCGGAGTAAATCCGGGATTGAACTCGATAACGGTAGCCTTGGCACCCTTCTTAGGCTCGAGCTTCTGCATAACGCCGGGACGAACGGTAGCCATCTGAGGACGGTTGTTCGGGCAAGCGATGGTAGCAATGGTGTTACCACCAAATGCAGGACGGGTCATAAGAAGCTGATTGTGCTTCTGCTCGGATTCCTTACCGGGAACTGCTACAAGAGGGAAATCACCGATTTCAAGCTGGGTGCAGTCTGCGGTAAGACCGGTAGCTACACGAGCGGAAACGGTAGGACCAAGGTCACGGCCGATAGCGGTAGCGCCAACAAGCATGATCTCGGGTTTGAACTCGTTGATTACAGAAGAAAGTGCATGAGCATAAGGCTCAGTTCTGTACTCTTTTAATTCAGGATCGTCAACAAGGATTACCTTGTCTGCGCCGTACTCTGCGAGGGAATCGCACAGGCCCTTTACATCGGAGCCAATAAGTACTGCTGTAACTTCAGCATTTAAAGGAGCTGCAAGTCTCTTGGCTTCGCCAAGTAATTCATACGCAATGCCGCTGACCTGATTGTCAACCTGCTGCGCAAAGACATATACGCCTTTATATTCTTCTAAATTCATGATGAACCTCCGTAATTGTAATTAGATAATGTGCTTCTCGTCGAGCTTGCCTACGATGTAAGCTACAGCATCTTCGGGAGACTCGGGAGTTACTTTTTCGCCAGCGCCCTTACGAACCTTGTCGGAAGCCTTAGCGATCTTTGTAGGAGAACCTGCAAGACCGATGTTGCAATCCAAAACGTCCTTAAGATCTGCACGGCCCCAGGTAATGATGTCAGCCTTGCATGCATCGAAGATGCCGCCAACAGTCATGTAACGGGGATCGTTCAGCTCGGAAAGAGCGGTGATAAGGCAAGGCATCTGAGCCTCAACCATATGATATCTGTCATCATACTGACGCTTAACGGTAACCTTGTTACCATCAACTTTGATTTCCTGTGCATAGGAAATTACGGGGATTCCGAGGTGCTCAGCAATCTGAGGACCAACCTGTGCGGTATCACCATCGATAGCCTGACGACCGGTGATGATAAGGTCATACTCAAGATTACGGATTGCACCGGCTACGGTTGAAGAAGTAGCCCAGGTATCTGCACCACCGAGTACTCTGTCGGTAACGAGAACTGCTTTATCAGCGCCCATTGCAAGAGCCTCACGAAGGACATCTGCTGCCTTGGGAAGACCCATGGTAAGTACGGTAACTTCTGCGCCGTACTGATCCTTTAAACGAAGAGCTGCCTCAAGGCCGGCCTTGTCATCGGGATTCATGATAGCGAGCATGGAAGCTCTATCAAGTGTTCCGTCGGGATTGAACTTAACGCCACTCTTAGTATCGGGAACCTGCTTTATACATACGATAACTTTCATTTGTATAATCTCCTTATTCTTAGTCTGAACAAATTACTTAAGCAGTGCTGCAGAGATAACCATTCTCTGAACTTCACTGGTACCTTCGTAAATCTCGGTGATCTTGGCATCACGCATCATACGCTCTACATCGTACTCTTTGATGTAACCGTATCCACCGTGAAGCTGTACAGCCTTGGTGGTAACTTCCATAGCTGCTTCTGCTGCGTAAAGCTTAGCCATAGCTGCTTCTACGGAGTAAGAAATCTTGGAAGGCTTGCCGGTTGCTGCGGTTTCCTTTGTATATTCATCCTTCTTGCAAGCTGCCTTGTAAACAAGAAGCTGAGCTGCTTCACACTTGGTAGCCATATCAGCAAGCTGGAACTGAGTATTCTGGAACTGAGCAATTGCCTTACCGAACTGCTTACGCTCTTTAACATATGCAAGGGTAGTCTCAAGAGCACCCTCTGCAAGACCAAGAGCCTGTGCTGCAATACCGATACGTCCACCATCGAGGGTGTGCATAGCGATGTTGAAGCCCTTGCCCTGCTGTCCAAGGAGATTCTCCTTCGGGATACGGCAATCTGTGAAGATCAGCTCGTAGGTAGAAGATGCGCAGATACCCATCTTGTTCTCTTTGGTACCGAAGGTAAATCCGGGAGTACCTTTCTCTACGATGAATGCGGAAATCTCTTTAACGAACTTGCCGCGCTTCTCAATCTTGCCGGTTACAGCGAAGATTACATATACATCAGCTTCTTTACCGTTGGTAATGAAGCACTTGGAACCATTGAGTACCCACTCGTCGCCGTCTAAAACAGCCTTGGTCTGCTGACCCTGAGCATCAGTACCTGCACCGGGCTCGGTTAAACCGAAAGCACCTAATTTCTCGCCCTTAGCAAGGGGAACAACGTATTTCTGCTTCTGCTCCTCAGTACCGAAGGTAAGAATAGGATCAACGCAGAGAGAGGTATGAGCGGAAACGATAACACCTGTGGTACCGCATACCTTGGAAAGTTCCTCAACACACATAGCGTAGGTTAAAATGTCACAACCCTGTCCGCCATACTCCTTGGGAACGGGAATGCCCAAAAATCCGTAACGAGCCATTTTTTCAACGGTCTCACGAGGGAATCTGTGCTCCTGATCAATCTCCTGAGCAAGGGGCTTTACTTCTTTTTCGGCGAAATCTTTGAATAACTGTCTCGCCATTTCATGTTCTTTACTTAAAGAAAACTCCATGATTTTTATATCCTCCTAAAAAGATTTCAATAATTACTGCGCATCTACAGGTGTCTTTGTCTTGCCAGCGTTGTAGATGTAGTAGCCCTTACCGGACTTGCAACCTAAGTTGCCGCCGCGAACCATCTTGCGGATCAGAGGGCATGCACGATACTTGGAATCGCCGGTCTCTTTGTAGAGAACATCCATGATAGCAAGGCAGATATCAAGACCTACGAAATCACCCAGCTCAAGGGGTCCCATAGGATGGTTAGCACCCAGCTTCATAGCGGTATCGATACCTTCGATATCGGAAACACCTTCCATCTTAATGAAAGCAGCTTCGTTAATCATAGGAATTAAGATTCTGTTTACAACAAAGCCTGCTGCTTCGTTAACCTGTACAGGGGTCTTTGCGATTTCAACAGCAATCTTCTTAATAGCTTCAACGGTCTCAGCGGGCGTATTCACACCTGCAATAACCTCAACAAGCTTCATTCTGTCTGCAGGATTGAAGAAATGCATTCCTACAACAGGTCTGTTAACACCCTTACCGATTTCGGTAATGGAAAGGGAAGAAGTATTGGAAGCGAATACACACTCGGGCTTGCAGATTGCATCAAGCTCCTTGAAGGTGGTCTGCTTTACTTCCATGCTCTCGAATACAGCTTCTACGATTAAATCGCAGTCTGCACAGAGGTTCTCCTTGAGACCTGCGGTAATCTTGGAAACGATACCGTCAGCCTGCTCCTGTGTCATTTTTCCTTTTTCAACAAGCTTCGCATAACCTTTCTGAATCTTGTCTTTACCGCCATCAGCCCACTCCTGCTTTACATCGCAGAGTGCAACTTCATAGCCTTCAGTCTGAGCAAATGCCTTCGCAATGCCCTGTCCCATGGCGCCAGCGCCAATAACACCAACTTTCATTGTAATCCTCCTTATTTGTACGCGTAACGCGTTACTTACTTATTTGTTCTTAAAGGGTACTACCTTTAATTTCTTTTCCTTGTCTTTCTCAAGGAAGTTGCCCATGCCGGCTCTCTGATCTTCGGTCTCGAAGCAGTCGCCAAAAAGCTTCTCTTCAATCACGATTGCTTCGTCCATATCTACCTGAAGGCCTTCGTTGATTGCTTTTTTGCAGTTACGAACCGCGATGGGAGCGTTCTGAGCGATGGTAGCTGCCATCTTCTCAGCAACTGCAAGAAGGTTCTCCTGTGCGGTCTTTACTACATTGCCTGCCTCATCAAGTTCAGCAGATACAACCTGGTTAACAAGACCGATACGATAAGCTTCCGGAGCCTTGATGTTGCGTGCGGTATAGATAAGCTGCTTAGCCATACCTGCGCCGACCAAACGGGCAAGTCTCTGGGTTCCGCCGAATCCGGGGGTAATTCCAAGGCCTACCTCAGGCTGACCGAACATTGCATTGTCCGAGCAAAGTCTGATGTCACAGCTCATGGAAATCTCACATCCGCCGCCCAAAGCAAAGCCGTTCACAGCAGCGATTACGGGAATCGGGAAGGTTTCAATAAAGCGGAAAACATCGTTTCCTTTTTTGCCGAAGGCTTCACCTTCTGCTTTGGTAAGAGTGCTCATCTCGCCGATATCAGCGCCGGCAACGAATGACTTCTCGCCTGCACCGGTCAGAACGAGTGCTCTTACTTCCTCTAAATTGACGCTCTTAAATGCTTCCAAAAGTTCATCAAGAACCTGAGAATTCAATGCATTCAAGGCCTGCGGACGATTGATGGTGATTACGCCATAAGCGCCCTTCTGTTCATACAATACGTATTCCATATGTTTGCTCCTTTACACACCAATATCCGAGGCAAAAAACAACCCCGGATACAGGTAATTTCAGTATTAATCTTCTCTCTTAACGATGGTTGCACAACCCATACCACCACCGATGCAAAGTGTTGCAAGACCGGTGTGAGCACCCTTAGCTTCCATCTCATGAAGCAGGGTAACAAGGATACGGCATCCGGAAGCACCTACGGGATGACCAAGAGCAATTGCACCACCGTTCGGGTTCAACTGCTTCTCAACATCAATGCCGAGGTCCTTACCAACTGCAACGGACTGTGCTGCGAATGCTTCATTGGCCTCGATGATGTCGAAGTCTTCGATCTTCATGCCGGCCTTAGCCATAACCTTACGGGTAGCTGCTACAGGACCGATACCCATGATGGAAGGATCAACACCTGCAAGAGCACCTGCTACGAAGGTAGCCATGGGCTTAACGCCTAACTCTTTGGCCTTCTCCTCGCTCATAACGATTACGCAGGCAGCACCATCATTGATACCGGAAGCGTTACCTGCGGTAACATATCCGTCGGGATTGATGGTACGAAGCTTTGCAAGAGCCTCGATGGTAGAACCTGCACGAGGTCCTTCATCTGTATCAAAGACAATCGTCTCTTTCTTCTTCTTAACTTCTACAGGAACAATTTCCTTTTTAAATGCGCCGGACTCGATTGCTGCACAAGCCTTCTGCTGTGACTTCAATGCGAACTCATCCAGTTCCTCACGGGTAAGGCCCCACTGCTCAGCGATATTGTCAGCGGTCTTAATCATATGGTAATCATTGAATGCATCCCAAAGGGCATCCTTGATCATGCAGTCAACCAAAACACCGTTGTTCATTCTGTATCCGTAACGGCCCTGAGGAATTGCGTAAGGAGCCATGGACATGTTCTCCATACCACCTGCTACAACTACATCAGCATCTCCTGCCATAATCATCTGAGCTGCCTGGTTAACACAGTTCAGACCGGAACCGCACACTACGTTCATGGTAACAGCGGGAACTTCAATAGGAAGACCTGCCTTCAAGGTAGCCTGACGAGCCACGTTCTGTCCAAGACCTGCCTGGATAACACAACCCATATATACCTGATCTACATCCTCAGGCTTAATGCCTGCACGTTTGATTGCTTCTTTGATTACGATTGCGCCAAGGTCAGCTGCGGGAGTCGTGGAAAGGGTTCCACCCATGGTACCGATAGCTGTACGACAAGCGCTTGCAATTACTACTTTTCTTGCCATTCTCTGGTCCTCCGTTTTTGTTATGTGAGATTGTTATTTTTTTAACTTAGTCACTGGTAAATATTCTACCATAGCGGGACGCCTTTTTCAATGTCGTATACATGCATAATTTCGAAAAAAATGCCCGTTTTTTTGGCCAAAAAGTACATTCGCGAGGCGGGGGGGCTGCCGGCGTTTCCTGCGCAAGCGCGGTGTCCACTTGGCTCGTTGACATAACAAAAACCCCTCCCGGGTTCGGGAGAGGCTTCCTTTCATTCTGTTTGTGACTTACAGTTCCGGATCAATCAAACCGTAGGTGTTTCCTTTACGCTTGTAAACGACATTCACACGGTCGTTCTCAGCATTGTAGAATACGTAGAAATTGTGGCCCAGAAGCTCCATCTGCACGCATGCATCCTCGGGATACATGGGCTTAATGTCGAACTGCTTCGTACGAACAATGCGGATTTCCTCGTCACTGCCCAAATCAGCTTCCATGGAATCAGCGATAAAGCTGCCGGCCCCCTGCTGACGTGCAATAATCTTGTTTCTGTACTTCTTAAGCTGGCGTTCGATAATCTCTTCTACCAAATCAATGGCTACATACATGTCGCTGCTGGATTGCTCCGCACGGACTATATTGCCCTTCACCGGAATCGTTACCTCGATCTTGTGCTGCTCGCGTTCTACGCTCAAAGCTACGTGTACAACGGTCTCCTCGCTGAAGTACTTCTCCAGCTTGCCGATCTTGTCCTCGATTGCACTGCGAAGTCCGGCTGTTACATCAATGTTCTTACCAATAATTTCAAACCTCATATTCATTCCTCCCTCGTATCTTATATATTTCCAAGCGGGATGATTGGATATGGAAATTATATCACACTACGGTCATAAAGTATAGATTTCCTATGATTTCGCATCCATTTTCCGCATCCGAATTTTCCTAAAAAAGTCAAATTTCGTGACTTGTGACAAAAAGAATGTTCTTTGAAGTTACCATAAAATTGTCCCCAAAACGACCAAATACGAAGTGGATAATGTGGATAACTCTATGTATAAGTCGCTTTTCCACGGAATTATGCCATTTTTGTTGTGGATAACTTTTTTGCTCAAAAAGTGGCATTTTTTTGCAAAAAAGTAGTGACTTTTGGCGATTTGTGCATATTAACCAATTATTAAACAAACTACTTCAGCTTGATAATGACGGGATCCCAAAAACTTTCTGAGTATTCCAGTTCAATGGATTCAGCATCTAACGGCACCAGAAAATATAACCCTCCGGACGCTTTTCTTCCGGGGCCCAATTTCGCGACGACTATACAATCAGAGTCTACGAGTTCATACTCGCACGCCATATTATCGGCATATAAGGAAAAATCACTGCATGACGCATATAACGAGTCGCTTCGTGACATATTTTCGAATGTAACTCCAACCCTTACATATTTCATACCCTCCTTTTGATCATACCAATGAACTTCATAATCGGGATTATAAGAGTTTATTGTTATTTTCAGGTTATCGTATATGAAGCTATCGCCCACATTCACCTGTACCGTTTCAATCGCATTCTCCTGTGCCGCTTCAATCGCATTCACGTTTTGAACCGTTCTTATGAAAATGAACGCGCCAACCCCCATAAGTATCGTTACGACTGTCCCTATGCATACAGCCGCAACAGACAATGACTTTTCCTCATTCTCCTTTACGACCTTATCTTTCACTGCCAAATCAATGATTCCTACGATTAATCCTGCAGGTGCCAATAAGCAACTTATGGCCAATACAAATGCAAGAATTCCCAGCGTGGATTGCTTTTCTTTTTTTACTACTTCCATTATTTTTTCCTCCTAAAATAAGTGAACTAAAAACTACATATACATTGCAATTTGGAAAAAGGTGACTATTCATCACCCCCTTCCAGGCGATTCTTCAAAATCGAACCGCCAACGGTAAAGACCAGCAACAAAAGATCGTCAACAGGTCCCGGACACACGTCCACCGGCGAAACCACATACAGAGCAACAAAAACGAACAACAGAAACTTACCAAATGCACCCATCTCAATATCCTCCTTAACATGAATAAGAATGAACAGTTACTTGCTACATAATCATTATCGTACAATCTGAAAAACCACTCGAAATTTTACCTGCAAAAAATGATTCTTCAGATAACCGATCGTAATCAACATATCAGCACATCCGCCCTGCCGGTTGTCTGAATATGTCCCCAGGTGACCGCCTCATCCGTCAGGCTCAACACATACACGCGTACGTTGTCGTCGCCACCGATGTATTTAGGCAGTTTCTTGAGCAGTTCCGCATACTCGCGCTTTTCCAAACGACACTCAAAAGCTGATTCCTGAACACGCGTTCCATACCCTTCAAGGAATTTCACGATTTTACTTCGGCGCCGATTATTCGCCATATCATAAATCACAAGTATCGGCTTCAAAGATGAACGATTGGCTACCAGATTTAGTCGTTCCATATTCCTCCTACCTAATACGTACAGGCTGATAGATGTTCACATCCTCCATGTCGATAGCACGGGCAAGCCGCTCACATTGGTGCCATAACGCTTTTCGAAAAGATACCGGCTTATCGATATAAGACAGATATTGCATTTCGGAGAACATCTTCGTTTCCAGCTTGGCAATAAATGTCTTCATCCCGTCATTTGTAAAGAGACACGCGCCGTCCTCCGTAAACGTAAAGTCATGGATGGAGATCTCATGTCCACGAATCAGGCCCAAAACAACGCTATCCACAATGACAGGCCTCCACTCTTCCATCATGTCACTGGCAAGTGCAGCATGCCCTGCCTTATCCTCATGCATAAAGCCTGCGTAAGAACAAATCCCATGGTTCTCCAGTTCGCCATGTATTTCCTGTGCCAAAAGCGAATAACCAAAATTCAACATTGCGTTAAAGGGATCTTTTGCCGGCATTCGGTTTCTACCGTCGAATCGGAATTCATCGTCGATTACTTGCGACAAGATGGAAAAATACTCTCTCGACGCATTTCCTTCGTATCCCATCAACTGCGCTATTTCGTTGCACGTATCGATTTTCTTTTTGGCAACAAGCAACGGTTTTATGTAGAATTCCGCATCCGTGTTGTAATCCCGAATGTATCGCCTGACTACCGTCAGCTGGTTTGCGATTTTGCTGCTCACAATCTTGCGCGCAAAAGTCAGACGAAACGCTGAATCCTTTGTCAGCTCCATCTGTTTCTTAATGCGCGTAACATTCACAAAATCCGGAGGCGTCAACGTTCCATAGAAATGCCCGCTCTGCGAAAAATAACTGACGCGAATCCCATGTTCCAGGCAGTACTGCGTCAGCTGCGTCGTCAACTGGCTCTTTCCGAAAATGGATATCCCGCTGATTGTCTCCTTTGGCACAGTATCCTGATGTGCATCCGCATAAGTCACCACGATAAGCCCGCCGTTCAACCCGATCTTGGCGCCATGTTCCGCTACATATAAAAATCCCATTGCCATCACCTCCGTAAATTCAGGTTTTGCTCGTTAGTGTCTACATTTATTATCGTACATTGCAAAACCGCCTCGAAAATTTTACCTGCAAAAAAAACAAGAGCCTACGTAAGTAGACTCTTGAGATACCCGAAATGCAGTTATCTCGGGCTTTTTTTATAAGCTCGTCTTGTAGCAGTCAAGAATGAGCACATCGTTATTTGCCCGTTATCTCGGGCTTTTTATCCATCTCAGAAATGCATCAGGTACATGAATGGATTGGGTTATTGCCCGTTATCTCGGGCTTCTTTCTTTTTATCCTACGCCGTCTGTACCTTCAATTACCCCTGTAAGTTATTGCCCGTTATCTTGGGCTTTTTTCTTTTTATTATTGCTGCTAAGGAATTTGAGTGTATCAAAAAGGGTTATTGCGCGTTATCTCGGGCTTTTTTCTTTTTATGTTCATGCGTCTTGCAAAACGTATGGATTCAGAAGTTATTGCCCGTTATCTCGGGCTTTTTTCTTTTTATCGGACAAAAGTTTTTAGTAAAATTGATCCAACTTAGTTATTGCCCGTTATCTCGGGCTTTTTTCTTTTTATTTAAATGAAAATGGAGATTTTGAAATGGTTGATAGTTATTGCCCGTTATCTCGGGCTTTTTTCTTTTTATTTTAAGGCTTACACGCAGGGCGGTTTGTTCTTTCGTTATTGCCCGTTATCTCGGGCTTTTTTCTTTTTATGTATTTACGGAGTTATTTGTTTAACGTCATACATTGTTATTGCCCGTTATCTCGGGCTTTTTTCTTTTTATTTAAAAGGAGAAAAAAGTTATGTATAAAATCAATCTGTTATTGCCCGTTATCTCGGGCTTTTTTCTTTTTATCCAAAACAGATTTAGCACAAGAAAACAACAAGTTTGTCGTTATTGCCCGTTATCTCGGGCTTTTTTCTTTTTATGGTGTACCCTTCTATGAACCTGCTCATCAATGCTTAGTTATTGCCCGTTATCTCGGGCTTTTTTCTTTTTATCGATTGATACATCAGAGGCTGAAAAAATTGAGACCGTTATTGCCCGTTATCTCGGGCTTTTTTCTTTTTATGAAGCTCTGTTTGAACTATATGTGCGCAATGATTTGGTTATTGCCCGTTATCTCGGGCTTTTTTCTTTTTATTTTGTTAAGGCTAAGGTCTCCGAAAAGAAACAGAGTTATTGCCCGTTATCTCGGGCTTTTTTCTTTTTATCAATTGCTTCCGAATTATTAGGATTGAGTTATTAGTTATTGCCCGTTATCTCGGGCTTTTTTCTTTTTATAGTAACTGAGGAAGCAGTAGTTGAAGCAAATGAAGTTATTGCCCGTTATCTCGGGCTTTTTTCTTTTTATTAGCTGAGTAGAATTAAGCAGGGGGCTTAGGCAGAGTTATTGCCCGTTATCTCGGGCTTTTTTCTTTTTATCTCTTGCTTTTCTGAGAATGTTGTTAATATTGGTAAAGAGTTATTGCCCGTTATCTCGGGCTTTTTTCTTTTTATCAAAAACTCTATGGACAGAGGCAGAAGTTCAAGAGTTATTGCCCGTTATCTCGGGCTTTTTTCTTTTTATAATCTTACGGCAGTGGCTCCTTGCAGGCCATTGAGTTATTGCCCGTTATCTCGGGCTTTTTTCTTTTTATTCTTATCCACCGTACGTTGATTTTTACGAAATAACGTTATTGCCCGTTATCTCGGGCTTTTTTCTTTTTATTCAATGGGAAATGTCCTTGGAATTAAGAGAGACTGTTATTGCCCGTTATCTCGGGCTTTTTTCTTTTTATTCGGCAACAAATATACTGTTACCAAAACGGTGCATAGTTATTGCCCGTTATCTCGGGCTTTTTTCTTTTTATGCAATAGCAAAGGCTCTTCATAACAAAAAAGACTTCGTTATTGCCCGTTATCTCGGGCTTTTTTCTTTTTATACAGTAATACCAATCCTACAAAGGAATTCCCTATGGTTATTGCCCGTTATCTCGGGCTTTTTTCTTTTTATCAACGATGAAGGTGATTTAGAAGTAATTGATGGTTATTGCCCGTTATCTCGGGCTTTTTTCTTTTTATGCATCATTGAGTAGCTTTGATATAAAATCGACATTGCGTTATTGCCCGTTATCTCGGGCTTTTTTCTTTTTATGTTTATACACACTCGCCAAGAAAGGGATTAAATTGTTATTGCCCGTTATCTCGGGCTTCATTCTTTTTATTTAAAGAAATTGAAAAAAGAAAAAATTTATTTATGGGTTATTGCCCGTTATCTCGGGCTTTTTTCTTTTTATTATACACCCTTGGAATGAAGGGCGTTAAATTTGTAAAAAGTTATTGCCCGTTATCTCGGGCTTTTTTCTTTTTATGCATCTCCGCCCTCTACATGCAGCAGGCTGTAGAGTTATTGCCCGTTATCTCGGGCTTTTTTCTTTTTATACATCTTAACTAAGATGTATAATAAAACTGTAAAAGGTTATTGCCCGTTATCTCGGGCTTTTTTCTTTTTATGAAATCGTAGCTTTGCAAACGGTGCAGGCTAAGGCGTTATTGCCCGTTATCTCGGGCTTTTTTCTTTTTATTCTATGTCTTACAGGCCCCGTAAACACTGGGCTGTTGAGCCGGTTTGCGGGGCAAAATGATTTTTGCATTCCCACTTACACTCATCCGAAAAATCAACATTCGTGAGTGCCGAAAACACCTTATAATATGGGCATTTCCAATTTGCGGGGCAAAATCATTTAAAAAGACACATTAATTACCGCTTTTTGCGGTTAACAGTTTTCTGATGTTTGCAAGGAAATAGGAATCGTGTGCATCCAGCTGACATTCCTTTGCCCTGTCGCCTGTAATCTTGAAAGTAAGTTTGTCGGAATCCAGACCGAGCAGCTTACGTTCCTTACCGTACTTATCTTCAACGGTCACATCACGTTTCACGGACCACTTCACATTCTTGAACTTACGCTTTGTCTTTGCGCAGTATACCGCACTTTCGCTTTCCGTGATTTCAATATCCGCAATGATCTTATGCTTTGCAAGGATGTTTTTGAATACCACGGGAACGCTCTTGTGAAGGTTCGGGTCATAGCTAAAGAATACAGAGAAGATATCACCGTAGAGTTCTTCCATGCTGTGATCTGCGTTGGCAAAGTACTTAAAGTGGTCAAGATAATTACGAAGTTGGATGCATTCATCATGTAAATCCACATCTTCGAATAACTCAAGGCCTGCCACATAAGCTTCGACGCCATATGCTCTTATGAAATCGGGGACTCTTCCTTTTCCGGTTGATTCGATGATTGGTTTCAGGTCATGAGAGTACATGGCACGAACAGAATAAAGCATCTTCGCTGCTTCCACGCCGGTCAACTTGCCACCCCAGATACATTCCGCATAATGGAAGCCCATCTGCATGTAGGTAAGGTCACGCTCGCGAAGGTATGTCCAGGAAAGAAGCTGGCCGTACAAATCGTTTACGACATCCACATATTCCATAACATCCGTAAGTTCCACGCGATTCTTAAGATTCTGGAATCGACGAATCGTCATCTGCTCTTCTTTGGTTCTTTCGCCGGACTTTAAGTAAATGGCTTCTGCCTGGCTTCTAAGTCTATAGTATTCCGCAATATCCGCTTTGGTCACCTTGGAAAGCACTTTGCCGGTAAACAGTTCGCAATCGCCGTACATGCTCGCACGAATGATGTTACGGTTTGCAATCGGGCGGGTCGCATCCGCGTAAAGACCGATTACACCGCTCTTGGCTGCCGGCATTTCTTCCTGACAAAACATAACCAATGCATCCTTCGGGAAACTTCCTACCTTGCCATAATCAACGTATCTTGCAAGTACTCTTGCATAATCGTCTTCATCCGCAAAATAATCCTCTACCGAGTTGGTCATAAGGTCCGTATGCAGCATAGTAAATTCCAGTACGCGAAGCAGTTTGCCGTAATATGCTACTTTCTCTTCGGCGAAGGACCTCGTCATGCTCTTTGTGCTATGGGCACGTCTGTCGATATCCTCAAGATAACAAAGTTCCGTACGAATCGCACCGCAGAGATGATTGAGCTGCTTGGTGGACATGAAGTGTGCCGTGATATACCAGGACATCATCTCGGAATCGGACATAACTTCGTCCAAAGAGTCATACATGTTGACCTGAATGTTCTCTGTCATACGGTCAACCGTCAGCTCCGCGAATTTGCTCGTTCTGTCGACAGGTCTCTTAAGGAAATCAAAGCTTCTTGTTGCGTTCAGGTATTCCATGAAAGCGTACTTTAACTGCTTGTAAAGCAACATACGGAAATGCTGATAAATCTCCTGATCACCACTTCCCTTTTTCTTGCCGGTGGTTACCTTAACTTCCTTGATGGCATTGTTCTGCATCGCAAAGTCCGTCATGATACGCTCACAGACCTGAATCGTAGTGAACTTTCCTGCCTGCAGTTCGCGATAACGACTGGAATAGTTATCGAAAGCATTCTCCGCCTGCTTACGTTCTCTTTCGTTTACGATACTGCGATTATCATTTTGCATCTTAGTAAGCGCAGACTGCATATAATCGGAAAACTTCGCATCTCCGAGGAATCCGTAGTAATAGATTTCCTTCAAGACAAAGAACATCGCTGCCAAATACTTATTGTACAGCTCTGCACCCTTGCTGCTAATCTGACTTACCGCTGTATTTCCTACCCAGGCCTTTAAGAATTCATCGGCCTTACTGCGGGGAACAATTCGGTTGAAGGCAGGCAATCCGGCTCCGATGATACGGGCGTCCTGATACAGAGCCTTATTAATCATTGCATAAAGGTCATTCTCCGAAAAGAACATCGGTGTATTGTTGGAAAAGTATTTCGATGCATAAACAAGGCTGATTTTCGTCTTCTCATTCGCAAAAATGCTCTCAAATACTCTGATATCATCCGGGGTCGCTCTTCTTTCGCTGAATGCGGCATCATGATGGAATACACTGTTACGAACCGCACCGAGTGCGTTACGGAATGCATCGACTAAATCGCTGTCACTAATTTCGGTGATACAACCGGAATCCGCCCAGGTACTGATACCGCCAAAGAAACGAAGGATGTACTTTTTGGCCGCCGGGCGATATGCCGTAACGGCGCTGCTTAACGCATCCTCATTACCATCCTGCGCCAGCGTTTCATTTGTACAGATAGAATGGGCAAAGTTGTTCACGGCGAAGGCTACATACGTCTGCATGTCGCGCTTTACGTCGTCTTCTGCCGCAATACGCTCATAATCAAAGCTGGTAACGCCGCCTTCAAACTCCGGAAGTACAGCGCTGCTCGTCATGTCGGTAAAGTTGTATACCGCCTTGCCCAAATCCACATACTTCGATGCCAAAAAGGACAAAAAGTGCTTATAAAGATGATTGAATACATCCACATTGGTAAGGCGTCTGTGAGAGTCGGAATAACTCTGTCCACGGTGCTTGCGAATCTCCTCACGGGCATAGCGCTCCGTCTCATCGGAAAAGAAACGAAGCCAGTAAAGCTCCTGCTCATCCAGATCCTGCTTGCATTCGCCGAATTTATCGCAGATTTCTATGTCGAGCATGGCAACGGCTTCTCCTGCCAGACGTCTACGAGCGGTCTTGTCCGGTTCTGCTGCCGCTTCGATGAGCTTCTTTTCAATGCTTTCCGATAGTACAACACCGTCGGAAGAACCGGAAGCAAGGTAATCCGTAATCAGACTGCGAATGGCTTTACGCATTTCCTCTCGTTTCGCAGTATCACCGGAAGCATAGGAAATCATGTAGTCAAAAAGAGGTTTCTTTTTGTCAATGCCGTATGCGGAAAGAGCCAGACGCTTCTCGCCATCTGCTTCAAATACCTGAACCTTCGTGTCATGCTTCAGAATCGAGTCGATTACCAGTTCCAGCTGCTTGCTCTTGTGGTAGTCTTTGTCCAGATTCTCCAAATAAGCGTTCAGCTCCGCATCCGTAAGACGACCGATGTAGTCCTTTGTACAATTCTGATCTGCCATAGCACAGATAACCGTCTCGGTTACTTCGCGAAGATCTACACCTTTCACAATCTTGCAGAAAGACTTACGAAGTGCAAGTTGCATGTAATCGTGAATCAGATCTTCTTTTTCACAGCGGCAATCATCCGGTGCATCAATACCGATTTTTGCAAAAGCGGCTGCAAAAGCACCGGTTACCTTCTGCGTCTCGCCCTTCTTCTTTGCCACAACCGAGTATTCCACAGGCATATTCTTAAGGGCTGCAAGTCGCTTGCTCTTATCAAGTTGCATCAGGCGGCCTACCAGTTTCTTGGCATTGCCGGCAATCAGCTTCCATTCCTTGTCATCGTTTTTGGTATAGCCACGCGGGGTGTCCTGCAGCTCATTGAAAAGTCCGTACAATCTCTGTGCGGTCGCATTCAGTTTCTGCACACGAGCCTCTAGCGCCTCGCCCAAATATCTGGCATCATCTGCCTGTCCCCGGGCCGGATTGCTGTACAGCATACCTGTGTATTCATCGACACGCTTGCCGACGCCGGTACTTGTGTGATTAACCTTTGAAATCTTCATTTTTATATTCTCCTTACTTTAGTTTCTATATATACATATAAGCAAATCTGCTGTCCAAATATTGTCTCTTGGCCATATAATCGGAAGCCTGTACATCCTGCATGGCTTCTGCAAAATTCTCCGTGAGGTATGCCCAAAGCGCATCAACCTTACGCATTGCGACGCTCTGCTCTTTGGCCTTCTCGGCGATGCGAATGTCACCAAACATCTCAATGGCCCTAATGATGTCCTCGGCACCGTTTTCGGACTCGCGTTTGATGGAATTCTTGCGTTTCTCCTCATACTCGGACGCTCTTACACTGTCCCCGGCATCCATGGCCATAAGTTGCAGAATGGTATAAACAAGTTCCATGGGGTGATTCTCTCGCTCCACGAGGGCAATGCGGTTCCACCATTCCTCGTTTATCTCAGCCGCGCGGAACTTATAAATTCCTTTTACGTACACATAAAGCGCAAATTTAAAGCTGATGATTGGATCTTCTTTTTGGCCCTCTGTCCAAATATAATCGAATTGCTTTAAGAGGTCCGTCTCTTTGTTAAAGTAAATCTTGGCATATTTTTCATAATTCTCACGGTCACCGGCATCGATGAAGTTGTGAATACGATAAGACAATGTGATGAAAAAGTCTGCGGATTTGTCCGTCAAAAGGTCCATTGCCTGACGGAACTGTTCTTCTGCCAGGTCATACTCCCGACGAAATGCATAGACCTGTCCGAGCTGGCTGCGTGCCTTACTCTCAAGCAGATATCCGTTACGGGAAACCTGCTCGGCAATCTTCATCTTAAGTTCCGAGGAATACTGAGCATACTCAACATCCTCAAGCGCAATTGTACGTGCCTGGTCCCAACGGAAATCATCACAGTATGCGACTACAAGCATGTTTCGTGTACTAAGGAATTCATCCGTTCCAACCTGTGATGCATAACGCTGTGCTTCCCGGAAATAGAGCTCCGCCCCGGCACTGTTGCCCACATGACAACAGGATTTCATGAGCACTTCATAGAGATAGTAGAATATCTTTTCCCTTTCCTTTGTGCGTACATCCTTCTTCAGGTTCGGGACCATCTTTTCCAGCTCCTTGGCGATAAATAATCCCTTGCCCTGCTCATATATATTCGACATCTGCATATCCTGGCAACGTCGGACGGCACGTGCAAAGGACACATAATCAGCAGAGTCAGTAATCAACGTTCGTATTTTGGAAAACCAATGCTCACTATAATAGCGATAGAACTCCGTATCCTTCTGTCCTGCTTCATAGATGATTTCCAGTGCGGAATAGTAATCCTTACGTTGCAGGGCACGGATTGCCTCAGAATAGTCCTTGTCTACTGCATCGTAGCCAAAAATCATAATCTTCTCGGAAGGAAGCAGCTTGCAGCAGAGTTCCTCAACCTTACCGAGAACGGATTCTTCTGCATGCTTTTTGAGGTACTTGTCTGCATAAAAAGATATATACGCACAAACCGAATCCGCCAGATACAAAAACTCCTGATTATCTTTTTCCCCTTTATAGTTTATCGAATCAACAAAAAGTTCTTTGATAACAGTACCAAAGATATTATCATTCTCCAAGAATCGCTCTACCGTTGCGCGGTATGTATCTTCGTTCATTATCGAGTAGTAACGCCCTCTCTTACTTTGACGAACACTGTAGGACAAGTGATCATAGTTCTCATTTTGTGCACTATCCGCTTTATAGGGGGTGGTTCGACTTGCAAGATGTAATGCGAATTCTGTCCCCGAATTCCAGAACGGATTATGAAACACGGTGCGCTGAATACTCTGCGTAGCCATATGACAATAAAGATTCGAAGCAACATCATCTCTGTTCCAAAGATCCATACCACGTGAGTCCCCGGTTGACTTTCCTGTTTCACTTTTCAAAATCAGGTAAATATAGTACTCACCTGTTCGATCCGCCATCGGCAAATCGGTTGTTCCTCCGAAAAGACGCTGTGTTAATGGACGTCCATTATATGTACCATGTCTCAAAAACTCAGCTATAGTTACACCTACTTGTCTTTTTACGGTTCCTTCCTCTGCTTTATTGTCCTTATCTTTATCGTAATGCAAGTCTCTCGGATATACTAACCCCAGTCCACTCTTCGTTCTGGCATCTTTGAAAACTGCTTCATAGTAACTCCTAATTCGCTGCATTTCCAGATTACGATCTTCTGCATCTCCATGATCGTCATACAAAATACCACCCACAAAAGAAAGGTTTTTACTTCCTTCTTGAACATCTTCATATGCACCGAATTCATCTAATGAAAGTGTTATCATTTCATACCTCCCAAACAAAAACATCATTTTAATTATATAATATTTCTACTGTTTTATGTACTTTTTTATATTTTTAAGCATTTTTCTCAAAATCTGATACAATAATAACGGAGGTGCGATATGGCTAACAAAAACGTTCACGGATTTCTCAATGAAATTGAAGATTACAGTACATTTCGTCGTATTGTACGTGATGTATTTTTATGCGGATATCACACGCCTACCGAGCTTTCGCAGCTTCCCGGAATCGACATCAAGGAACGCAGTGTACGGGACCTTTTGCGTCGTCTCGATAATTACATGAATTCCAACGAATTCGATTCCGAAATGCATCTTTCTTCCCATAAGCTTCCTAACCGCAAAACCGACAAAGTCAGTCGTCGCTTCCTGGTCGATTCTTACAAGTACACATACAACTATCTGGCATCCACGTACATGCAGCACACGATTACGCAATCAGACATCATTTTCTTTATGTACTTTCTGGTTCTAATGGTGCATGAAGACTATGATCCTTTTGAGTTCACTTTGGAGGATTACACGGACATTCTCTACGACTTCTATGATGATATCGGGGAAAGTCTTCCTTTATCCATATCCCAAATCCGTGCCAAAATGGACGAACTGGTTGACCTGGGTATCCTGGCCTGTAAAGCTAACACATATTCCGTTCACGAATCCTTTTTAGAACATCCGATTTTCAATAGTTCTTCTCAAACCGCCCAAACAAATCTCGCGGATTTGAAAGTACTCCTCACTTTCTTTTGTAATACTGCTGCCATTTCAGCACCCGGCTTTCTACTATCAAACAAAGTGCAATTAACCGAGCGGTTTTGGGGCATCCCTGCAGAGAATGCGGACATCCGAATGCAATACCCACAGAATTTGTTTTTTGCGGAGAACGCCCGATTTCAAAACATACTGGATGATGATGTCGTATGGTTTTTGGCACAGGCCATTACCGCTCATCAGGTCGTCTCTTACGATTACCACACGGAACGAAGCAGCACTTGCGACCTTCTGCTTCCGATAAAAATTGTCTGTGATACCACTTGGGGAAGGCAGTATCTGTTCGGCTACTCTTACAAGCTTCACGGCTTTACCATGCGCCGGATTGACAAGCTCGATAACGCAGCCCATGCCGAAATGAATGAAGCCCGGAAGTATAGTTTTTTGAATAGCCCTTCGGATGAGAACCTCGAATCACAATTGAACGCTTGTTATGAGGCCTATATATCCGGTGCCTTTACTGTTTCGGGCGGAGGTAGCGAACAAAAGCTGCAGAAAGTAATACTTCATTTTGCTTTTGACAATTCCCCTTTCAGTCAATCCCTCCGACAAAAACTACTGCAGGCCGTATCGGAAGACCGACTGACAGCAAACGGTGATTATTCCTACGATTGCCAATTTTCTGTAGCATCTGCTCATGAAATGCTTCCTTGGATTAATTCATTCGGTTCCTATGTCACGGTGGATTCCGCGTCGGACGAAACTTTCTACAACGAGTACTTACGTAACAACCGGGAGACTTTGGCGCTATATGAATCTGTTTAATGAATATGAAAACAAAAACATTTATTTTCTGCTTAACTATCTGAATCGTGTCAGCAATGGCGACAATGCGCCGATGACCGCGGATGCAATCGCCGAATTTCTTTTGGGCGAATCGCAGGACTTAACTTCTCCGGAAATTGTGGACCTCATACTGAATCGCGAACCGGAACTTCGACATCAGCTTCGTCTTTTATCAAAGGATAAAGAAAACGCGATGCAGATTTCAGACCTCTTGCATGACGAAATCGATCCTGTGAATCTGCCGATTTACCCGACCTTTGCGGACCGTTCCTGGCTTTATTTCATCTTAACGGACCCCAAGGCACGCTTATTCTTTCATTCTCCTGTGGCATATGAAGAGCTTTTGGCCGAACTGGAAGAAGAGTTTTCGCCTTTGCGTCCGGAGATTATTGATATGCGACGTCTGTCTTCCACACAGGAGTACCCTGAAGAGTACTGCAGCAATTTCCGCGAGATTGTTTTTCGCATTCGAAAGCATCAATACATGTGCATAGATGACACGGATTATTTGCCGTTACGGCTCGTCTATCATGACGATGACGACTCCTTCTCTCTGCTGGCTTTCAATGTCTCCAGCAATGACCTTTCGGAACTGTGGCTTAGTCAAATCACGCACATTGAAAACAGTACTTATATCAATTTTGAAAAAGCACATCCCGAAGATTCCCCGGAAGCCTTTGAGTCTGCTCTGTTTGAGAAACACAAAGCTTCCATGCCGATTCAGGTAGAGGTCATTCGAACCAGGATTTCTTCTTTCGGGAAGCCGGAACCCAGCGACGCGCTTGATCGTTTCAGCCATCTGTTTGCGAATTACGATACAATTGCTTACGAGAACGAAACGAGCAATTTGATAGCAGAAATCACTTACTATGACTTTCAGTACAATGACCTGTTGCGTCGTCTTCTCATGTTGGGTCGCTATGTACGTGTCATTGGTCCCGATGCAGTGCGTGACAATATCATCGAAATATTACGTGGAAAACCTCTTTCCTAGGATTAGCCGCACTTGCATTTTGCTTACATGCATATCTTACATCATCTCAAAATGTCTTCAGGAATTTTACCTGCAAAAAATAAAGCGGCGGGATTAGGAACTTTCCGTCGCCTTTTCTATGGTTTACATAACTCTGCTATTCTATTTATTCACACTTCCATAGTAGTAGCTGTTCACGTACTCGTAGAAGCCCGCATCCAGCAGGGTATACTCGGGGTACTCCCGCTCGAACTGCGTGATGAATGCGGCATTGTCGGGAAGCATCAGGAAAAATGCCGGGGCATCGTCGTATTCGTACCCGTCCGCCTTGAAAGCTTTCTCGAATTCCTCGAAGGAATCCGCGTGGTAGAATACGGCGTCTTGACACTTCGCGATTTCGAGGTAGGAAGGCAACAGCATCCACGCGGTATCGTCGCCGCTGTAGACAACGATTGCCGAGGAAGACGGGCCGTGAATCTCCGCGATGGTCAGCTCCCACGCCGAGCGGTGGCGCAGGTAATCAAAGTCACAGAGTACGTAGCAGGCCGCGCATACCAAAACTGCTGCCGTGCCATACGCAATCAGAGCCCTGCGGCTTTTTAAAAGGCCGGAAAGCGCCTTATAAAGCAGGCTGAATACCGTGCCAAAAACAACCGCGTAAACAGGGGAAATATAACGGTCCACCCAAAACATGGTGGTCAGGGAAATGACCAAAAAGTAGCCGATTGCCGCAAAGAGAACGCAGCCATACCGCAGAGCGTCGATGCTTACACCCCCTGCAGTTTGTTTTTGGCGACGCCGGCACTTAATGAACCGGATTAGGAGCAGGGCCAAAATGACGGCGCCCAGAAGGACGAGGGTGCGACCGAACAGGTCCTCATCGAGGATGCGGAAGTAGGTCCGAAGGCGCTCCGCCTTGTCCGAGCCGCCCAGATACTCAACGGCCTCGCGGCTTCGGTAGCCTCCAAAAAGATGCGTAAGCATCGCCGGGAAAATAAGGATGGAAATACCACCCGCAACCGCCATGGTCAGGCAGTACAGCAGCGTTTCGCGTACCCGGCGGCCGAAAAGCATCACGAGCACCACCGCCACGGACAAAAAGAACGCATACACGATGAAATAGTAATGGGTCAGGGCCCCGCCTACGGTAATAAACAGGATTCCGACCAGGCTCTTTAAGGTATAACGCGGCAGATTCTTGAGAATCACATACGTGAAGACGGTGACGAAAAACATCGCCATTCCGTACATACGCAGCAGCATGTTGATGGCCAGGATGCCCGAACACAGAATATACTGCAACGCAAAAAACAACTGCACCTTCGAATCCGGCACGAACAGCGCAAAAAGCTTTCGTACAAAATACAGGGTCAAAAGTGCAAAAAGAATATTCACAACGCCCGCATAACAAAGGCTGAAGGAGTTCGGGAAGTAGGTGCATACTGCATGCACCAAAAGATAATAAAGTGGCGGATGGGTGTCCTCGGCCTGTCGCTTCCATACATTGGCGATATCAAACCGTCCGTCCGACACCATACCGTCCACATACGCGGATGCGGCCGGGCTGTACAACTCACCATCTACCGGCGCAAAGCTTGCGGTCGCGTTGGCGAGATTGTACGTCATCAGCTCATCCGACATGTAGTTCTCTTTTTCAAAGAACAAAAAGATTAACAATATGCTAAATAAAATGTACAGCAGATATTTGTACCACTGTGCCTTAATAAGCTTTCTCATGCTATGCTGTTCACCGCATTGGCGCCGTCTGCTGCGGCGGTCACAATCTGGCGAAGTGCTTTCGTGCGCACATCGCCGGCTGCCAGAATTCCCGGACAGCTCGTCCTGCAGTCCTCTCCTGCAATGATGTAGCCTGTATCGTCCATGTCGACAAGGCCTTTGAACAGTTCGGAATTCGGGCGAATGCCCACAGCGATGAACACGCCGTCCACGGGAAGAAGGGACTCTCCTCCATCCACCTTGTTTTTAAGGCGCATTCCGGTCACACCGTCCGTTCCCTCTATGGAAACCGTCACCGTATTCCAGAGTATCTCAACATTCTCGCAGGCCATGAGCTGCTTCTGTAAGGAAGCTGCTGCACGTAGTTCGTCACGGCGGTGAATCAGGGTTACTTTCTTACAAATGCGGGACAAAAAGATGGCATCCTCCACAGCGACATCGCCGCCGCCCACAACCGCTACCTCGCGGCCCTTAAAGAACGCACCGTCACAGGTTGCACAGTAGGAAACGCCCATGCCCTGCAGGTCTTCCTCGCCCGGCACGTCAAGACTCATGTGATGGGCACCGGTTGCTGCTATGATGTTGCGCGTCTCCAGCTCGCCGACATCCGTTTTTACAAGGAATCCGTCCGTGGTACGTTCAATGGAAAAAACTTCCGCCTCGATAAACTCGGCGCCCAGCTTGTCCGCATGTCCACGCATCGCCTCAGAAAGATCCATACCGCTGATTCCGGGAAGTCCCGGATAATTGTCTACTTCATAGGTGGTCAGTACCTGTCCGCCGCTTACAGGGCTGCGATCGAGCACGGCTGCACTAAGCTCCGCTCTCTGTGCATAAATGGCAGCTGCAAGTCCCGCAGGTCCTGCACCGATAATCAAAACATCCTTCTTCATAACTTATAAAAATCTCCGTATCCTTCAAAATCCTCGGAGCTTCCCTCGGGTGCTCCGCACACTGTAAGATGATTATACCCCTACAAATCGTGGTTTTCAATAGCTGTGCCTACTATATATAGGAGTTCGGCGGGCATTGTTATTTTTGGCCACGGCGTGCTATAATGAGGCGTAGCAAAGGAGCCAAACAACTATGAGCAAAACAGCACTAATTACGGGCGCTTCGCGCGGAATCGGGCGGGCCATCGCCGGGAAACTTGCAAGCGAAGGGTACAATCTCCACCTGACATGCAAGAATAATTTCGATTCCTTAAAGGAATTCTGCGATTTTCTTCACACTTCCTACGGAATCACGGCCTGTGCATATACCGAGGACGCCGGGGTGGATGAAAGCGTTTCCGAGCTCTTTGAAAGCATAAAAAAAAGCGCCTTCCCGTGCGTTGATGTACTCATCAACAACGCAGGAATCGCGCATTTCGCACTCTTGCAGGATATGAATGTTGCGGACTGGGACCGCGTAATAAATACGAATTTGAGCAGTGCCTACTTACACGCACGGCACGCAATTCCGGACATGCTGAAAGCAGGCAGCGGCCGGATTATCAACATTTCTTCCGTTTGGGGCCGCGTGGGCGCCAGCATGGAAACCGCCTATTCCGTCGCAAAGGGCGGGCTTGACACCATGACACGCGCACTGGCACGCGAGCTTGCACTCAGCCACATCCCCGTAAACGCCATCGCCTGCGGCCTTATAGACACAGACATGAACGCATGCTTAAGCGATGCGGACAAGGCGGCCGTGATTGACGAAATCCCGATGGGCCGCATCGGAACCCCCGAGGAAATTGCCGAATCCGTCAGCCTCCTGCTCAAAATGCCCGAGTACCTGACCGGCCAGATTATCAGCGTGGACGGCGGCTGGACGTGATTTCATGAAGCCGCATAATTCCCGGGGACCGCTTAATTCCCTATAAGAATCTTCACGGCAAGCAATATCAGTACAATTAGGATGATGGGACGCGTTATACGTGTCCCTTTTGTTATGACCAGCTTTGAGCCCAGTAGGTTTCCCAGCATGTTGCACACCGCACCTGCCAGTCCGGCAATCCATACGACCTGCCCGCCCATGATAAAAACAAAAAGCGAGGTCAGATTCGTCGTCAGATTGATGATTTTCGACTGTGCATTGGCCTTTTTGACGGCGATGTGTCCGAACACATTCAGGCAGATAATCAAAAACGTACCGGTCCCCGGCCCGTAAAATCCGTCGTAAAAGCCGATAAGAAGCGCCGCAATCATACCCACAATATAGGTTCTCTTCGTAAACACTTCGCTCTCATGGCCCGCGTTTCCGAAGAGTTTTTTATTTATTACAAAGAATGCTGCGCAAAAAAGTACGGGGAGCAGGACCATCTTCAACGTCGCCTCGCCGGTGTTCAGCGAAACATTGGCGCCGCAGAATGAACCCAGCATGGCACACACGATGGTGCACAAACCAAAGCGCCAGTTAATTAGTTTTTCGCGGATAAAGCGAACTACGGAAACACCGGTGCCGCAGGCCGATGCCAGCTTATTGGACGCAATTGCCATGTGCGTCGGATATCCGGCCAGTATGTAGGCAGGCAGCGAGATCAGCCCGCCGCCACCGCCGATTGAATCCACAAATCCTGCCAAAAACAACATCGGGCAGATAATCAAAAACTTCACGCATTACACCTCGTAAGCAGTTCTTCCCATCTCTTGTCAACCTCGGCCTGGAATGCCTCGATGAGATACTCGTTGCCGGGCTTGAACATATGCTTAAAGCGCCCCTGCAGGCGAAGGAAATCCTCGATGGGTGCTTTGTTCTTGGGCTCATGATTTAAAATCCACTTGCCGTCGATTACCTCGAACATGGGCCAGTAACAGGTCTTCACGGCCTGTTTGCATATTTCGGGTAGGTCTTGAGGCTCATACTTCCAGCCACGGGGGCAGGGAGCCAGGATATTAAGGAAGGCAGGGCCCGGTGTATAGATGGCCTTCTCCGCCTTCTCATATAAATCACGCATGTTTCCCTTAAAGGTGGTCTGTGCCACATAGGGAATATAGTGCTCTGCCAGGATGGCAGCGAGATCCTTGCGGACCTGCGGCTTACCGTTTGAGCAGCTTCCGGCCGGCGTGGTCGTCGTATCGGCGAACTGCGGAGTCGCAGACGAACGCTGTACGCCCGTATTCATATAAGCACCATTGTCGTAGCAGACATAAACCATGTCATGACCACGCTCCATCGCACCGGAGAGGGACTGCAGACCGATATCGTAGGTTCCGCCGTCGCCGCCAAAGGTGATGAATTTGTACTCCTCTCCCAGCTTTCCTTTTTTGCGAAGCGCGCGATACGCGGTCTCGACGCCGGAAAGCGTAGCTCCGGCATTCTCAAATGCATTGTGGATGTAGCTGTCCTCGTAAGCCGTGTAGGGGTACATGAAGGTGGACACCTCAAGGCATCCCGTTGCATTGCCCACAACGGCCTTGTCGCCGGGGTGCAGCGCCTTCAAAACATTACGAACCGCAATGGTACCGCCGCAACCTGCGCACATTCTATGTCCCGGAGCAAGCCTGTCGGGGCGCTCCTGAATTTCCTTGAAATCAAACGTCTTTTCCTTTGTCATGACTGCCTCCTAATCCCTAAGGCCGATGTACTCGTACTCGGTCTCGCCGCTTCCCTCAAAGTAAGCGGGGTTCTTAAGATTTTCGTAGATATTCTTCACATCCGAAACCGTGAGGTCACGGCCGGAAAGTCCGTATACCAGCTTCTTCACATCCGCCCGGCTGTGTGCCTTAAAGAGTGCGGAGGAAAGCTCTGCCGCAATCGGGCCGCCCTGCGAAGAATAACTTTCGCAACGGTCCATGATGGCAATCGCTTTGCAACCTGCAAGAGCCTTGGCCATCTCGGCGCCCGGGAACGGACGGAACATGCGGATCTTCAGAAGGCCTACTTTTTGGCCTCCGGCCCTCAGTTCATCGATGGCATCCTTAATGGTACCGCAGGCGGAGCCGATGGCAACAATCGCATAGTCGGCATCCTTGAGTTCGTATTCTTCGAAAAAAGTAAATCCGCGGCCGGTCAGCTTTTTGTACTCAAGGGCCACGCTCTCGATGACATCCTTGGCACGAATCATCGCCATGGACTGGGCACGCTTGGCCTCCATGCAGTAGTTGGAAACCGCGTAAGGGCCGACACTCATATGCTCATCCGGGTTCAAAAGGTAGTGCTCGGGATTGTATTCACCGACAAAAGCCTTGGCGAGGTCATCCTCTAAAAGCTCGATGTTCTGCACCGCATGGGAAGTGATGAAGCCGTCCTGGCAAATCATCACGGGCAGCATAACGTCCTTGTGCTCGGAGATTCTGTAGGCCTGCAAAAAATTATCGTAGGCTTCCTGATTGTTTTCGGCATAAATCTGAATCCAGCCGGAATCACGGGCGCCCATGGAGTCGGAATGCTCGCAATTTATGTTGATGGGGCCGGAAAGTGCACGGTTTACTACCGCCATAACGATGGGAAGACGGTTGCTGGCCGCAACATAGAGGACCTCCCACATGAGTGCCAGACCACAGGAAGACGTTGCCGTCATGGTTCTGGCGCCCGCTGCGCTGGCGCCGATAGCCGCGCTCATGGAGCTGTGCTCGCTCTCTACCGGAATAAATTCGGTATCCATCTCGCCGTTGGCGATGTAATTGGCTACAAACTGCGGAAGTTCGGTCGAAGGAGTTATGGGGAAGGCCGGCATAACATCCGGGTTGATCTGCTTCATTGCATAGGCAACGGCTTCGTTACCGCTCATTCTTTCTTTCACAGACATTTATCTTCCCTCCTTCATGGTAATGGCTCCGGCAGGGCACGCATTTGCGCAGATACCGCAGCCCTTGCAGTGGTCAAGGTCAAACGGGTTCCGCACGCCGCCCTTCACGGTAATGCAGGAATCCGGGCAGTACGGAACGCACAACAGACAGTTCGTGCACTTGCTTTCGTCAAGCACGGGTGTCTTCGTACGCCACTCTCCCGTCATAAAATCCTTACTGGTTGCAGCCTCAAAGACCTTCAGGCCTTCCGTCAGGTCCTGCCATCTGCTCGTTTCATTAATCGTCTCAATTGTTTTTGTCATTATTGAACCTCCTCCATCGCTACCTTGAGAGCCTGCATGTTGCCCTCCAGTACCTCCGGTTTCTTGGCGAATTTATGTTTCAGTGAATCTTCCATCTGATTTAAGAAAACCGATTCCTCCATAACGCCCGAAATCTTGACGATGGCTGCCAGCATGGGCGTGTTCGGGAAGTACTTTCCCAGCGTCCGCATGCACACGTCATGGGCATTGATGGTATGAACCTCGCCCTCATATCCATGCAAAAGAGGAAGTATCTCCTCCTTACTTTTGGTCGTATTAATGAGTATTCCGCCATCCTTCTTAAGTCCGTTCGTCACATCGACGGAATGAAGCAGCGTCTCATCCACAACCACTACGTAATCGGGCTCATATATATTGGAATGAACTCGTATCGCGTCGTCGCTGATTCGGTCATACGCCGTAATCGGTGCGCCCATACGCTCCGGGCCGTACTCGGGGAATCCCTGCACCTGCTTTCCTACCGAAAATGCGACATCCGCAAGCAGAAGTGCTGCCGTCTTGGCGCCCTGTCCGCCGCGTCCATGCCATCTGATTTCTGTTAATGAATTCATCTTCCTGACCTCCTAAAATAATCTGTCCGGCTTCACCCGTTGCCATCTGTCAGGCTTCACCCGTTGCCATCTGTCCGGCTTCGCCCGTTGCCATCTGTCCGGCTTCGCCCGACAGATGATTAGCAGTCGCCAAATGTCTGGCTACATAAGGCTGCCTGTTTCCAGTTCGTGCCACAGTTCCGGCACTGCATAGCAGTGCCGGAACTGTTCGGTCAGTCACCCAATGCTCATTCACGCAAGCGTGATGATCACTGGGTAACTGACCTACCACGATAACCCGCCTCGCCGTTTATCGTGGCACGAACTTAAGACCAGCGCCTTATGTGTATGTCCACTTGGCTCGTTGCCATAACAAAAAAGCTTCCGTCCCTATACAACATAAGGACGAAAGCCAATGCTTCGTGTTACCACCTTACTTCATCGATTCCTCACGAAATCGACCTCACCGGGTGCGGAATTACTTCGATACCCTCGCGCTGTAATGGGCGCTTCCCATCGTAGCCTAACAGCTCTCGCTCTCGGTACGCAGCTCCTGGATGATCCCGTAGCAGGTATTCCGTACTCCCTCTCACCATACAGGAGCTCTCTGTGACTTATCCCTGAAACGACGTTTCCAATCATTGCCTTATCTATTCAGTTCGGATGCCAAAAACCATCGTTCTCAACATCAAGTAATAAATTAACCGAACTGATACGAAATGTCAATAAGTTATTTTATGAATTTTATTATAACCTGAAGTTATAACTACTAATTCTCCTACGGCTGGTACGTGTACACCGGCTCGCCGGTCGTCGCATTCACGCCCTGCACGGGAGCCTGCGGTGCCACGGGAGTTGCAGCGGGCTGCGGTGCCACGGGAGTTGCAGCGGGCTGCGGAGCCACGGGAGAAGCTCCGGCTACAGGTGCCTGCATAGCCACGGGAGCTGCCGGAATAATCTGGCTCGGATCAATCTGCATGTATGCAATGCTTCCGTCAGCCATCAGTACCTGCTGGTACACGGGCTGTTGCTGAACCTGCTGATATGCAATGCTTCCGTCGGGAAGCACTACCTGCTGATACATAGGAGCTGCGGGCTGCGGTGCTGCGGGAGCTGCTGCCTGCGCTGCGACTGCTGCTCCGGTCATCGGTGCGGCAGCTGCCATGGGAGAAACAGGGGCTGCCGGCTGCGGTGTCACCGCCTGCGTTGCCGAATTCACTGCAGCGGCCTGGATTGCTGCTCTGGAAGCTCCACAACCGCAGCAGAATGCTGCACTCTCATCACACATATTCATACAAAGCGGGCACTGCCAACCCTTCGGCTCTGCCTTGGCTCTTGATGAGCTCTTGCGAGTGCTGGTGGTACGCGTAGAAGTCGTCTGCGCACCGCCGGTCAGCTTTTTGGCCCCATTGGTAAGTCCTGTCTTAACGGTGCTGGCAATCGCATTGCTCACACCACGTTTCACTGCTTTTGTCACAAAATCCTCTGCCATTATTATATCCTCCTGCCATCTTTTAGGCTCGGTTTCATTATATAACGCGCCGTTCCGCTTCGCAACAGATTTGCTTTTTTGCGCAGCGACGCAAAAAACAATTGACAATTCGGTTAGCCTATGCTAACTTAAGACCGAAATAAGCAGTTAGCAATAGGTAACCGGAGGCAGATATGACACTTGCTGAACTTTCCATAGGCGCTGAAGGCGTCATCAAAACAGTGGGCGGCGAGGGGAACCTGCGGCTGAGGCTGCTCGATATGGGCATCATACCGGGCACTCGCGTTTCCCTTCAAAAGGTTGCCCCGCTTGGGGATCCGCTCGAAATAAGGCTGCGCGGCTACGAACTCACCATTCGTAAGGACGACGCGCTCCAAATAGAACTGACCGATGAATCTCTCTAACTCGTAAACGGGAGGAATACACATGATACTCGCATTGGTAGGTAACCAAAACTGTGGCAAAACCACTTTATTCAACGTATTAACAGGCTCAAATCAACACGTCGGCAACTTCCCCGGCGTCACGGTAGACCAGAAATCCGGCCTCGTCCGCGGCATTCGGGACTGCACGCTCGTTGACCTCCCCGGCATATACTCCCTGCGCCCCTACACGCAGGAGGAAATCGTCACCCGGGACTTCATTCTGAACAATCACCCGGACGGCATCGTCAACATCCTCGACGCAACCAACTTAGAACGTAACCTCTACCTGACATTACAGCTCATCGAACTCAACATTCCCATCGTCCTCGCACTCAACATGATGGATGAGGTTTTGGGCAACGGCGGTTCCATCGACATTCCTGCGCTCTCCGAGCTGCTCGGTGTTCCGATTGTTCCTATTTCGGCCGCCAAAAACGATGGTATCTCCGAATTAACGCGTGTGTTGACCGAAACGGTCAAGAATAAAGTAACCCCGAAGGTCTATGATTTTTGTCCTGCAGGACCCGTACATCGCTGCATTCATGCTACGACACATATGATTGAAGACCATGCCGAGAAGGTGGGCATCTCCAAACGATTTGCCGCCATGAAGCTGATTGAAGGCGATACCTATTTCACCGAACTTTTGGACTTGTCCGAGAACGAGAAGGAGCTCTTAGAGCACTCCATCATCGAGATGGAACACGATCGCGAGCTTGACCGTAATGCGGCCCTGGCCGATATGCGTTACGCCTTCATTGAATCCGTTTGCTCCAAAACCGTAAAACACTGCCGTGAGAGCAGGGAACACAGGCGCAGCGTCGCCATCGACAAGGTTCTGACGAACCGCTTCGCGGCCATTCCGCTCTTTGTCGGCATCATGATATTGATTTTTTACCTAAGCTTCAACCTGATTGGGCAGAATCTGTCCGACCTTCTGGCAGGAGCCATCGACCGCTTCGGTGCCTTGGTCAACCGCGGTCTGATTGCGTACGGTCTGAATGAAGTCGTCCGTTCCCTCATCGTGGACGGTATCATAAAGGGTGTGGGCAGCGTCCTTTCCTTCCTGCCGGTCATCATTGTTCTTTTCTTCTTCCTCTCCATTTTGGAAGATACCGGGTACATGGCACGCGTTGCTTTTGTCATGGACAAGCTGCTTCGTCGCATCGGCCTCTCCGGCAAGTCCTTCGTACCCATGATTATCGGCTTCGGTTGCTCCGTGCCCGCCATCATGGCAACTCGAACCCTTTCCTCGAACCGTGACCGCAAAATGACGATTCTGCTGACCCCGTTCATGAGCTGCTCCGCCAAAATCCCCATCTACGCAGTCTTCGCAGCCGCTTTCTTTAGGGAGCACGCTGCGCTTGTGATGATCTGCCTCTACTTCGGCGGCATCCTGGTCTCCATCCTGGTGGCCCAACTTCTCAAACACACGTTATTCCGCGGCAACCCGATTCCCTTCGTCATGGAGCTTCCCAACTACCGCCTTCCTTCCATGAAGAGCGTACTTCTCCTCCTTTGGGAAAAAGCAAAAGATTTCCTGGAACGTGCCTTCACAGTCATCTTTTTGGCGACCGTAATCATATGGTTTTTGGGTGCTTTCGACATACGGCTCAACTACGTAAGCGACACAAGTGCCTCCATTCTGGCGCTTCTCGGTCAGTTCCTGGCTCCGCTCTTTGCGCCCGTGGGCTTCGGCGATTACCGCGTCGTAACCAGCCTGATTTCCGGCTTCACCGCCAAGGAAGCAGTAGTCAGCACCCTGGGTGTTCTCACCGGCGGCGGTGACTTATCCTCGGTACTCCCGACGATCTTCACCACCAAAAGTGCCATCAGCTTTCTGGCCTTCACCCTGCTCTACACGCCTTGCGTTGCCGCAGTCGGCACAATCCGCCGCGAGCTTGATTCCCTGTGGCAAACCCTGGCAGTCGTCCTGTTCCAGTGCCTGATTGCATACTTTTTTGCCTTCCTCTTGTTCACGGGCCACATCGTTACTTTCCTGGTAGCCGTGCTCATCCTTTGGGCCGCCGTCTACACCGTGCGCTCCCTTCGGAAGGGCCACCACATCGGCTGCAGCTCCTCCTGCGACGGCTGCACCATGAAGGGCAGCTGTAAACAAATGGGGACGGGGGTTTCTGGCACATTAAAGCGGTAAAGCGAAACGGCTCCACCGGGCCGGAGAGAGCAATTTCATATAGAGACAAATCAATTAGCAAAGAGTTATGTGGTTGTGAAATGAATTGCGGAAGAGTGTCAATACAAAAACGGCTCCACCGGGCCGGACGAGAAGCAATTCATATAGGGCGAATCGATTCACGCAGAGTTATAGGTTTTCTTAGTGTTTTATAAGCACGCAGCAACGGCCGACCCGGATGGTCGGGCGAGGCCGATACGCGACACGGATGGCGCGTAGAGGCCGGTTGCGTCACTTACCGAAAAACGATCAAAACACTTAGAAAACCATAACTCGGAGTGTGATTCGTCTCTATATGGAATTGTTCTCGCTCGGCTCGGTGGAGCCGTACCATTTACCTGATTACTCTTCCGCAATCCCATTCAACCACATAACTCGAAGCCGTGATTCGTCTCTATATGAATTGCTTCTCTAAGGCCCGGTGGAGCCGTTTTGCTTTACTGCTTTAATGTGACAGAAACCCCCGTCCCCATTTGTTTACAGCATCTCCAGAAGATTCTTCGGAAGATATCGCACCAGTGTATCCTCTAACAGTTTCGGATCGACGGGTTTCGTCAGGTAGTCGATAAATCCATATCGCAGATACTGCTCTTTGGCGCCCTCGATTGCATCGGCAGTCAGGGCGATGACGGGAACCATGGGGTTCTTGGAAGCCTTCAGAGCACGTAACTTCTGGTACGTCTCCACTCCATTCATCTTGGGCATCAGCTGATCCATAAAAATCAAATCGTAATAGTTCTGGCAGGAAGCTTTCAGGCATTCCTCGCCGCTTAAAACCGTATCGACACAGATAGCGGTTCCTTTGAGGAGCCCCTTGATGATCATCAGGTTCACTTCGTTGTCATCCACTACCAGTACGCGTGCAGAAGGTGCAATGAAGCGGCCTGTGTAATTCTCCAAAAGTTTCACCTGCATCGCACAGAACTCGTCAAAGTTTCCAAGCGGTGCAGCATCGATGACGCGTTGCTTCAAAACAAACCAAAAGCAGCTACCCTTGCCGTAATCGCTTTCGACATGAATCTCGCTGCCCATCAGCATCGCCAGCTGCTGCGAAAGAGCAAGTCCCAGGCCCACGCCGTCCGTGTATCGCATTTTGTCGTTCTTGATGCGCTCGAAGGTCACAAACAGACGGTCCATATCCTCCGTGCGGATACCGATACCACTGTCTTCAACGGCGAAACGCACGGCCGTAATAACGCTGTTTTTCTCGCCCACCCCCTCGACGGACAGGCGGATGGAGCCTTCGCTTGTATATTTGATTGCATTGTTAATAAGGTTCATCAAAATCTGGGATATTCGAACCTCGTCACCGTACAAAAAGGACGGAATGTGCTCATCCACCTGCACATCAAACAAAAGCTTCTGCGTCTTAATCTGCGGCGCCGAAAGCTCAATCACCTGCTTCAGCATCATGCCGACGGAATATTTATTTTCCACGATTTCCAGCTTGCCGGCCTCAATCTTGGAAATATCCAGAATACTGTTCACAATAGCCAGCAGGACGGTACTTGCGTCCTGAATGTGTCCGGCGTACTCCTTCGTCTGCTCCTCTGCCGTCTCACGCAGAATCATCTCGTTCATGCCCATGATGGCGGTAATCGGCGTACGAATTTCATGGGACATTTTGGCCATGAATTCCGACTTGGCCTTGTTCTCCATATCCGCAGCCTGAATTTTGTCAACAAGCTCTCGAATCGCCGTCGAAGCGATCACCGACGCGCCCAAAACAATCGCAGGGTACATCCAGTTGAAGCTGTACAGATTGCGCAGGAACAGCTCGCTCACGATCTGATACGCAGCATC
This sequence comes from Lachnospiraceae bacterium, assembly GCA_045617725.1. Taxonomy (GTDB): domain Bacteria; phylum Bacillota; class Clostridia; order Lachnospirales; family Lachnospiraceae; genus JAZLJD01. The sequence continues at coordinate 5,026 of JAZLJD010000025.1, read as the reverse complement.
CAGCAGGAAAACGCTCGCGGTAAAGACCATCGCATTTCTTTTTATCCGATTCTCCGACTTCATTTCACCAATCGCAGACACCATAATCACCACCAGGGCAATTACAAGTCCCACGTCCTTGGCGTACTGCATATCAAACAAATCGAGCACATTGGTGAACTGCAATACAAACGCCACCACTCCGATTGTGATGTTGATGATTTCGGCGATTCGGTACAGTTTCGAATATTTCCGCTCCAGAAACTCATCAAAAAACATGAGCAGCGGCACGGCCAAAAAGAAATTCGTGAACCTGTAAATAAAGTACCAGCTGTAAACATTACCTAGGAAATAGTTAACGAACTGACTGGAATAGAGCGGCTCCATACCATAGAACAAAAGAGCTACGCCAAAGTAAAACAGGCCAACCTGAATTTTGGCCTTGGAATTGATATAAATAACGAGACCGATTGTGCCCAAAATAATGCCCATGAATACAAAAATGAGCGCCATAAAAAAGGTGGGCATCTTCTCAAGCAGCTGATTCTCCAGAACGGAAACATGCTGCCCCATATACACAGAATCAAAATGGCCGATACAGGAATCATAGGTATCGGTAATCACCAGTCGTACTGTTTTTCCGCCATCGCGAGGCGAAAGAGGAACCCTAAAGTATCCGGTGACAGGAACCCGGCCAAAAATGCGGACATCCGCATCATCATAAACTGCCCGCAGTTCATCGCCGATATAGCACTCACACCGGGCATACGTAATTAGTTCAAACAGATAGGTTCCGTTCGGTACCGACAAAGGAAGCACCTTGGAAATGCTGTACGGAAGCGCGGTATCTATCTCTGTCTTCAGCTCAACGGGCAGGGATACCGTGCATTCATTGCCCAGTTCGTCCCGGAAATTCCAATCCGCCGACCAATCGCAGTCTTCATCATGAATCAGTCTTCCAAGCTGCGGCTTGCACTGCATCATAACGATTGCAATACCGATCACAAGAATGATTAAAACCCAAAATGCTACAAATATACCTTTGTCTTTCCCCCAGAGTGATTTCATTCTAATCCCCGCATTTCGCAATCCGGTATATTTAGCCCTTCACTGTATTACAGTGAAACTGCTACGGATTGCGACACAAAGTGTCGCGTGAAAAATGCCTGCATTTTTCATTCTACTCTCCTCTTAAGATGCAATTCCTCCGTTGCAATCGAGAGCTTTGTAATCACATCCCGACTGTTCTTCGGATAGCACCAGTAACTGTCATCCTGCGTAGACAAATCCACGCAATCACCATGTCCGTGATAATCATATTCCACATGCATACTCTCAAGCTCTCCCGGCGTGTAGTCCACCGTGAATTCTTCTCCGTATGCGAACCCCTTAATATGTGTTCCCGTGCAATCCTGCCTAAGATAACCATCCGGTTGCACCTTAAATCCATGTGCGTTCGGAAGTGTCTCGATTCGACACGTATCCTCAAAAACGTAAGTTCCTTCCAAAATCTCACGTCGCACGTTCTCACGTTCCCATAAAAACCAATCCGGAATATGCGTAAATTCGGTCGGCGGCATCACGCACTCGCCGATCCGTTCGTCGGCCGCCGGCTTAATCGCCCTAAGCTCTCCCAATTCCGTCAGTTCCCAAATCTTACCACAGGACTTGCACTGCAGGTTGACGCCTTCCGAATACATCTCAAATTCTTTTTTGCAATGCGGGCATTGATACAGGATGGAATGCAGACCGTCCGCACGCCTTGGATGGTCGATGACGATGTTGTGTTCCTTCTGCCAGGTCCAATCATCGTACGACAGTGCCTCCCGGATGCGGCGGTTCATTTCCTCAGCAGGCAAAAAAGAAGCCTCCTCCGCGGTGATGATCTGTGTCATCACGGCTTCCACATGATTGTGTTTGTCGATTTTGTTCCACTGCGGGCAGGAAACAAAGCTGCCCCGTATATTCAAAGTGACTACAGGGACCTTCATCATCCTGCACATTTTGCCCAATGAATCCGGCAAAAACGAAGTACTTCCGTCAAGCGAATATCTTGCTTCCGGGAAGAGACAGAAAATAGTATTGAGGTCATGCAGACAGTACTTAATATTCTTAATGAGGTCGTAATCTTTGATGAATTTTCTTTTGCCCAAAACGCCCAGTGAACGCATAAGCGGCGTTGTATAGTCGTGAAAGCCCTCGAGGGTCATAACGTTATTGACGGGATACGGATGCGTACACCGAAGCATAATGGAAAAGTCCACCATGGATGCGTGGTTGCACAAAAGGAGGTAGGGTGGCTTCAGTCCTTCCATGTTCACGGTTTCATAGGTAAAATTACGTTTCTTAAGGTCCGGCCAGCTGATAATCTGCTTCGCCAGCCACATTGTAAACATAGGCTTGACGGGCTTCTTCTTAAAATTGAAATTCTTAGGTTTATTCATTGTTTTTACTACCCTTTCCATCCCAATTTCTACCCTTAAATTTTCATTTACATACAATAAAATGTCAATAGAAAACTGGTACAAAAGAAGCTCCGGTGAAATTATTCTTCCGGAGCTCCTGATTTTCATTATTTAGGTTTCTTTACTTATAAAGTACGTCCGTGCTTACGGTCTGTCCAAACCAGTCCTTTACGGTAGCATACTGCTCGTTTGCTTTGGCCAAATATTCGGCACCATACCATTCTTCGCCGGTTCTCGCAATCTCACCTGCGGGGATGGATAAGGATACGCTGTAGCCCTTCCATTCGTAGCTTACGTTGATTGCCTTTCCGCTTTCCTTCCATGCCTTTACAATCGCATCGGGAATCGCTGCCCAATCCGTAAGGTCCGCCGTGATGGAATCCTCTTTTTCGGTGATGGTCCATACGGTCTTGCCGTAGTAATCCTTCCAGGTCGTGGTTCCATTCCGGGAAGCAAGCTCACAGTCACGTACCTCAGGAGCATCCGGAGCAAGCTTTACGGGATACAGGAAATAAAAGATACTATCCGGATCTGCAAGCATTTGAACCTTCCAGGCATCATAGCCTGCCGGAACATCGATGACTTCATCAATGTAATCATCAAACCCGGTTAAGTAGCTATAACTCTGACGATAGAATTCCGAGTAATAAAGAATTTCGGGTGATGTTTTCGCACGGAAATCTTCCATCGCTTCATTATAGCCATCCCCCGTGCAATAATTGAATGTATTATTTGGCAGTGTCAGAGGAAAAGGTTCATCCATAAACCAGAAGTCCAGTTCAAAATCAATGGGTGTTCCGGGCATTATAATATCACCGGGCAACCAGGGAAGCTCGATGTTTTCAAGTATCGTATACCGACCCGTTCCTTCGTAATCATCATATATGTCCGTTTTATCAAGGTTGTCCTCCGTAATGCAAAAAAAGCAATCGATTGCCAGGGCTTCCTTCTGCATTCCTCCGAACAGTGTCGCAACCATCGCCAGTGCCAGTACGATTGATAAAGCTTTCTTTCTCATACACAAATCTCCTTTCGTCTACGGTATCCCCGTCAAGATAAGGGTATTATATCACCTACCCGTTAACAGGAAATTATCATCGAGGTGCTCCTCCAGGCGTTTCTTGCGTTCCTCCATCTTCTCATATGCCTCAAAAAGCTCGCTCCGGAAGATATACATTTCATCCGCGATATCCCGCCTCTTGTTAAAGATACCACATTTATAATGATCGATTACAATCTCGTAGCGCTCTTCGGCCTTCTGCACCGCATCATGCCAGGACAGGTACAGATCGTCCGATGCCCTTGCCCCGAGCTTACGCAAAAAATCACGATTTTCCATCACACGAGCCAGGCAGACGGCCAGGGAAGCCGCATTTTCCTCGATAAAGAGTCCGTTGACTCCATTGGTCACTCCCTCGGCTGCGCAGCTACCGCCCACCATAACGGTTCCCAGCGAGCAGGCCGCGGCCTCGCGAACGACCAGTCCGTTCGTATCATAGGTCGACGGGAACAGGAACAAATCCGCCCGGGTATACCAGGCCGCAATGGCAGACCGGTCATGAATAGCTCCCGTGAACAGGCATTTCTTTGAAAGTCCCTGCTCCTCCACGTAAGCCTTCACTTCCGCTTCGTCTCCCTTGCCGCCTATGAAAACCATGCGGAAATCCAGGTCCTGCGACTTAAGTGCCTTCATGGCATCAATGATTATTTTTAGCCCCTTATACCACATGAGTCTTCCGACAAAAAGGAACACGGGGACATCTGCCGGCAGGTCATACCCTCTTGTTGCATAAGCAACTTCCTGCTCGGTCGCCCTTCTTTTGGGCATGTCCACTCCATTTTGCATCACCACATAATCGCCTTCGTAACCCAGCTGCCGTATATTCTCGCCGGCCCCATTGCTGACCACCCAAAGTTCATCCACTGCGCTCACGCTCTCCACCAAGGCCTTGATGGCGCCCTGCTGAAACAGCTTTCCGCGTACGGCATTCGCAATATCAATATCAAATTTCGTATGATACGTCATAACAAGGGGAACATCATACTGTTCCCTGATTCCACGCGCCAGATAATTGCTCGCAAACGGACAATGACTGTGCACAAGTGCAATGTTGTGCGATTTCAGGTTCAGTACCGTTTTGGGCAAAAAAGGATTGCCGGCCGTATAGCCGATCTGCTTCCGCAGGTCAATACTCGGATACCGCACGACCGGATAAGGGAATCCGCTGTCATCCGCGTCCGGATTGCTCGGCACCACTACCAGCGAGCTATACTTTCCTTCCGGAAGAATGCTCGCATAGTTCACAACGGTATTGGCCACGCCATCGATGAGCGGCGGAAATGAATCATTTAACAGGCATATCGACTGTCTTTGTTCTTCCATACTAATCCCCGCATTTCGCAATCCGGTATATTTAGCCCTTCACTGCATTGCAGCGAAACTGCTACGGATTGCGACACAAAGTGTCGCGTGAAAAATGCTTTGCATTTTTCACACTAATCCCCGCATTTCGCAATCCGGTATATTTAGCCCTTCACTGTATTACAGCGAAACTGCTACGGATTGCGACACAAAGTGTCGC
>JAZLJD010000024.1:0-22328 GCA_045617725.1 Lachnospiraceae bacterium | reverse complement strand
GGGACCATGACTATAAAGTAACTTATCAACAATGTAGATATTAATTTGAATATCCAGCAAGGTATTCAATATCTACACAACAAAAAAGATAAGTCAGTAGCCTCTATAGGAGGTCTACAAAACTTATCATACGAGGAGAATTCGGTTCATGAAATACAGAGTGCTCATTGCGGATGACGAGGCGGAAATCAGGCAGCTTCTTCGCCTTTATCTTGAGAAGGATGGCTATGAAGTGGTAGAGGCCGATAACGGCGAAAAAGCATTGTCCTTCATTCGGGGCGGTGATATAGGCCTTGTGCTGCTAGACGTTATGATGCCCGGGCTTACCGGCTACCAGGTAATTCAGAAGATGCGTGCGGACAGTAATATTCCGGTCATTATGATTTCTGCAAAAGGGCAGGACGAAGACAAGATTTTGGGTCTCGATCTGGGCGCCGATGATTACATTGCCAAGCCTTTTAATCCGCTTGTTGCAATGGCAAGAATTAATTCCTGCATACGTCGTTTCTATGCTTTGGGTTCAGGAAAGCTCAGTGCCCCGTCCGTGGTTGTGCGTGACTTACGACTTGATTCAGAGGGCTGCACGATTTACAAAAAGGACGTTCCGCTTGAGCTTACCGGCGTTGAGTACCGAATTTTGAAACTGTTTATGGAGAACCCCGGAAAGGTGTTCACGAAGCAGCAGATTTTTGAATCCGGCTGGGAAGAAGATTACATCGTAGCGGATAATAACATCATGGTATGCATCTCAAAGCTCAGAGCCAAAATCGATGACGAAGAGCACGAGTACATCAAGACCATCCGAGGCCTTGGATACCGTTTGGAGAAATAGTTTATGGAAAATCGGAATGAGTTAAGAAAATACCTTGTGGGCCGGTTCCTTTTAACCCTGTTCGTTATATTGATTTGTCAGTCACTCCTGAATCTGTGCATGCGTTCTTTGATTCTTCCGGGGCTTGAGGACATTATGAATCTGAATGGCCTTTTGAGCGGAAAGTCAGTCGGAGAAGCCCTGCAGATCTTTCTTACCTGCCTTTTGGTTGTTATTTTCCGAAGGTTTTCGGGGTGGAGCGGTGCCTTGGAATTCCTGATGGGCGATGGTAATCAGTCCGGCTTTTTTGACAATGAATTCCGTGCTACGATTATTCGAATCAATGAGCAACTGGAAGATGAAAAGCTGGGCCTTTTTTCCTTGAAAATCGTTATTTTTTTCCTACTGCTCCTGCTTGTGTGGGTGCTTCCTTATGTACTTGGGGCCATCGCGTATTCCCGGCATGTGGACGAGAAGGTGAAGCAGGTCGAGAAGGAACGGATCGCGCGCGAAAAAGAATTTGAGAAGCAACGGAACCTGCTTCTTTCCGACATTACGCATGATATCAAAACCCCGATTACGAGCATTGTCGGGTTCTCGAAGGCCCTTTCGGACGGCACCATCGGAGAAGAGGACAGACAGACATATCTTGAATCCGTTTATAACAAATCCATGCATGTCAGTGAGCTGGTCACGCTGCTGTTTGAGTATGTAAAGCTGGATTCAAAGGGATATGTACTGAATATGGCAAAGCTTGATATGGCGGAGCTTACAAGGGAATGCGTAGCCGAACTGTATGCGGATTTCGAGAGTAAGAATATGTCGCTTGAACTGGATATTTCCGATGCAGCCGTGTATGTCAATGCGGACAGTATGCAGCTGAAACGTGTGATTTGTAACCTTTTGACCAATACCGTGAAACATAACAATTCAGGCACGGAGGTTTTTGTCAAATTATATGCCCAAAACAATCAGGCCTGCCTCGAAATCTCGGACAAGGGCGTTCGGATTCCGACGGAGGATGCACTGCATCTGTTCGAGCCGTTTGTCCGCGGTGACAAGAGCCGGCAGTCCGGAACCGGAAACGGCCTGGGGCTTTCTATTTCCAAGAAGCTCGTGGAGATGCATGGTGGCAGAATCCGCCTTATACAATTCAGGGATGTCGAAAAGCATAACAGGGTTAAAATCTTTGAGGTTGTAATTCCTTTGATGAAATAGAAGAAATGTGCTATTCTTTCATTCGTACAAGATAATGTTTTGGAGGTAAAAATGAGCGAGTGTACACATGACTGTTCAAACTGCGCATCCGAGTGCGGGGATCGAACAGAACCTATGGATTTTAGAGCACATCTGAATGCGGCATCAAGCGTTAAGCATGTTATCGCCGTAGTCAGTGGTAAGGGTGGTGTCGGCAAGAGCCTTGTAACCGCCTTATTGGCTTCCAATATGAACAAAAGAGGCTATAATAGCGCCATTCTGGACGCAGATATTACCGGACCCTCCGCACCGAAGGCATTCGGTCTTTCGGGAACGATTAAGGAAGGCAGCGAGGCCGGCATTCCGACCATGAAGACGGAAAGCGGTATTCAGATGATTTCCGTGAACTTCCTTCTGAATAATGAAACCGATCCGGTTATCTGGCGTGGACCTGTACTGGCAGGCTGTGTAAAGCAGTTCTTCAGTGAATTTATCTGGGAGGATGTGGACTATATGTTTGTCGATATGCCGCCCGGAACCGGAGATATTCCGCTTACCGTGTTTCAGTCGCTTCCCGTTGAAGGCATCATCGTAGTAACCAGCCCGCAGGATCTTGTCGGCATGATTGTGGAGAAAGCCGTGAAGATGGCAGCCATGATGGATATTCCGGTACTCGGTATCGTGCAGAATATGGCATACTACGAGTGTCCGAACTGCCATGAGAAGCACTTTATTTTTGGCAACAGCGACATAAAAAAACTGGCGGAAAGCATGGATGTAAAGCACAGTCTTTCCCTTCCGATTGACCCGCATCTCGCTGAACTTGTGGATGCAGGAAAGATTGAAGAGTACACGATGGCGGAGGCCGATGAACTCGTAAAGATGGTACTTTAAGTGATTTAGGCTAAAGAGCAGAGAATAACGATACAGTTATTCTCTGCTTTTTTTTACGGAATTCTATTGACAAGAAAAACGATATCTATATAATATTTCTCAGTGCTTACAATTGCTAAACTTTGAGTTAACTATTACTTAACTTTCGAGAGGTTGTTATGAGCGAATTAAAACTGGGTTCGAAGATCCGGGATTTACGGGATCGATACGGACTGACTCAGCAGGAACTTGCTGACAGGGTGGAGCTTACTAAGGGGTTTATCAGCCAGCTGGAGAATGATTTAACGGATCCTTCTTTGGTGACGCTGATTGATATCGCAAGATGCCTTGGCGTAAGTCCTGCCGTTTTTTTTGAAGAGGAATCGAAAGAGAAAGTCGTCTACGGGAAGGAAGATTACATCACGAAGACGGATGACGAGAATGGCTGTTCCATGCGATGGCTCATAAGTGATGCCCAGGACTGTATGATGGAACCCGTTCGAATGGAACTCGAGGTGGGCGGCCGGACGCCGCTTGACAAGTCCCACGAAGGGGAGGAATTCGGCTATGTCCTGCAGGGCTCCATTGTTTTAGAACTTGGGAAGCAGGAGCTTAAGGTAGGAAAAGGAGAATCCTTCTACTTTGTAGCCAATAAACGACATGCAATCAGAAATAATTCTCAAACAAAAGCGGTGATTCTCTGGATTTCAACGCCGCCATCATTCTAAAGGAGAACCGATATGAAGAAATTGATTCAGTTCCAGAATATTGTAAAAGAGTTTGACGGCCAGCTTGTACTTAAGGGTATCAATCTGGATATTTACGAGAATGAGTTTGTTACACTTTTAGGTCCTTCCGGTTGCGGTAAGACGACACTGCTTCGTATTTTGGGCGGTTTCCTCGAGCCGGACCAGGGGCAGGTAATCTTTGAGGACAAGGATATTTCCGCAGTTCCTCCTTATAAGCGTGATTTGAACACGGTGTTCCAAAAGTACGCCCTGTTTCCGAATATGAATGTATATGACAACATTGCTTTTGGCCTCCGAATCAAGAAGGAGCCCGAAGACCTTATAGCCCAGAAGGTAGCACGTATGCTTAAGCTGGTGGGCCTTGAGGACTACGGAAAGCGTGGCGTGAATGAGATGAGCGGCGGTCAGCAGCAGCGTGTTGCGATAGCGAGAGCCCTGGTAAATGAGCCGAAGGTTCTGCTTCTCGATGAACCTCTTGGAGCCCTTGACTTAAAGCTTCGTAAGGAGATGCAGCACGAGCTTAAGAAGATCCAGCGTGAGGTCGGCATTACCTTCATCTATGTAACGCATGATCAGGAAGAAGCACTTACCATGTCGGACAAGATTGTGGTTATGAAGGCCGGTGAGATTCAGCAGATTGGAACGCCGATGGATATCTACAACGAGCCCGTCAACCGCTATGTTGCGAACTTCATCGGAGAGAGTAACATCGTGGACGGTATCATGGTGGAGGACCACAAGGTTATCTTTGAGGATAAGCTGTTTGAATGCGTGGATGCAGGCTTTAGCAAGGACCAGCCCGTGGATGTCGTTATCCGCCCTGAGGACCTTGAAATCGTAAGCCCGAGAGCCGGTAAACTTAAGGGCGTCGTAAAGAGCGTTCTGTTTAAGGGCGTGCACTATGAAACCATGGTAGAAACCAAAAACGGTACCGGTATCACGGTTAAGATGAATGTGGCCAATGACAAGCCCATCGTCAATGAAGAAGCAGGCGAGATGATGAGTGCCAATGACTTCTTTGTAGACCTTCATGACCTTGAGAAACTGACGGATGAGTTTATCATCGCTCGTGCGGATGCACAGGCATGGAATCCGGAGACCGAAGAGCGTATTTCCATTCACAGAGTGGAATACGAGGTAAACAAGGAATACGGTACCTATCCGGTAACCTTCCATACCTCAAGCGGTACGAGCGTTACGGTAGACATGATCGTGGAAGAAGAGAACCGCGTTGTGAACCAGGAGTACGAGGAAGAGATTTTTGCGGTGAACTTCTTTAAGAACGCGGATGAAATTCAGGAATCCATCGCCCTTGATACGGACCTTAAGACCTGGGCCAATGCGAGTGCCTGGAGCCTCGAGGACGGTTCCCCGGTTACCATTACCGATGTCATTTATGATTTTGATCCAAAGACCATCGAGCCCGGTGTATATACCGTAACATTCCGGACCGAAGGTTATGAATATAAGGTTGATACAACGGACGAAACGCATGTAGGCGATGTTGTCGGACTGAAGTTTGCTCCGGAAGATTTGCACATCATGGAAAAACAGAATTTCTAGGAGGCGCAGATGAAACAGTTTCGTAAGATGGTTTATCCATATCTTTTATGGAGCACGATCATGATTGTGATTCCGATGCTGCTCATTTTGCTTTATGCATTTACGACGGGCGGCAATTCGGTAGCCAAATTCATGTTTTCGCTTAGTAATTTCAAACGGTTCCTTACCGACAAGGACTTTTTAAACGTTCTCGGCCGCTCCCTGATTATAGCGATTGAGACAACGGTTGTATGTTTACTGCTCGGTTATCCGACGGCTTACATCATCGCACATTATTCCGAGAAGGTTAAGATGCGTTGGGTTCTTTTGATTACCCTTCCCACCTGGATCAACATGCTGGTTCGTACCTATGCATGGACCGGAATTCTGCAGGATGACGGTGTAATCAATACGATACTCGGATGGTTCGGAATCGGCCCCATATCCTTTTTGTATACGGATTTTGCGGTCGTACTCGGTATGGTTTATAACTTCCTGCCGTTTATGATTCTTCAGATTTACACCTCGCTCACCAAGATGGATTATTCCCTGATTGAGGCAGCCAGTGACCTGGGAGCTTCTCCCCTTAAGTGCTTTACGCGGATCACGCTTCCCTTGTCCATGGCCGGTGTAATCAGTGGCATCACACTTGTTTTTTTGCCTTCCGTATCCTCCTTCTGCATTCCGAGAATGCTGGGCGGCGGAAGCTATGTAATGGTCGGAACCTTAATTGAATCACAATTCCTGACGGCAGGCGACTGGAACTTCGGTAGTGCAATCTCGTTAATCATGACCATCATCATCATGATCTCGATGTACATCACGAAGAAAGTAGACAAGTCGGAAGTGACGGAAGGAGCGCAGAAATAATGAAAAAGAAGAAAAAGATTTTTTCCACGATTTTCATGACGCTCACGATCATCTTCCTCTATGCGCCCATTCTCTATACCATGATTTTTTCCTTTAATGAAAGCAAGTCCCTTACGAAGTTTTCGGGATTTTCGCTGAAATGGTATGAGAAGATGTTTAATAACTCCACCATGATGGAGGCCCTCATTTACACCATTGTAATTGCAGTGCTGGCAACCATTATTTCCACGGTGGTCGGAACGATTACGGCAGTCGGACTCTCGAAGTCCCGTAGGGTTGTGAAGGGAATGGTGGAGCAGGTAAATCAGCTTCCCATTATGAATCCTGAAATCGTTACGGCAATCAGCTTACTTATGCTGTTTTCCGCAGTACATGTGCGAAAGGGCTTCCTGACCATGCTCCTCGCACACATCATGTTCTGTATTCCGTACGTGATTCTGTCCATTATGCCCAAGCTTCGATCCCTAAATCCGAACATCGCCGAGGCGGCCATGGACCTCGGGGCAACGCCCTGGCAGGCACTGACGAAGGTCATCATTCCGCAGATTATTCCCGGTATCATTTCCGGCGCGCTGATTGCCTTCACGATGTCCTTTGACGATTTTGTTATCAGTTATTTCGTAACCGGTAACGGCGTCAGCAACATCTCGATTCTGGTTTACACGGAATCCCGAAGAGTGAACCCTTCAATCAATGCACTTTCTACATTGATTGTGGTTATCATTACTGTGACCCTGATTCTTGCGAATGTCATTCCTTCGCTTATCAGACGTAAGAATGAAAAAAAGAAAGATATCTTAGATTAAGCAAGGAGAACAAAATGAAAAAAGTAAAGTTACTTGTATTAACAATGGCTGTCCTTATGATGGCAGCACTTGCAGGTTGCGGTAATAAGGAAACCCTGACCATCTATCTTCCCGGTGAGTACATGAGTGAGGATTTAATCCCCAACTTCGAGAAAATGTACAACTGCAAGGTCGACGTGGAACTGTTCGATTCCAACGAAATGATGTATGCCAAGTTTATGGCAGGCGGCAACTATGACATCTTGATCCCCAGCGATTACATGATTGAGCGTCTCATCAAGGAAGACCAGCTCATTAAGCTTGACAAAAGCAAGCTCACAAATCTTGATAAACTGAATCCGGCTTTAAGCCAGGCACCTTACAACAATTACGATCCCGCCAATGAGTACGCTGTTCCGTACTTCTGGGGCATCGTAGGTATCGTTTACAACCAAAATGTGGTAGACCCCGCCGAGGTGGAAGAGAAGGGTTACGATATCTTCCTGGATACAAAGTATAACGGAAAGCTCTACATGTATAACTCCGAGCGTGACTCCTTCATGATTGCCTTAAAGGCTCTCGGCTACTCCATGAACACCTCGAATGAGGACGAAATCATGGCTGCCAACGACTGGCTTGTACAGCTTATCACAACCATGGATCCCGTAACCGTAACCGATGAATGCATTGACGGTATGGCTCAGGGCAGAAAGGATCTGGCTCTTATGTACTCCGGAGACGCTGCATACGTTCTTTCCGAGAATGAAGACATGAGATTCTCCGCTCCCAAGAGCGGTACCAACGTTTTCGTGGATGCAATGGTTATTCCCAAGACCGTTCAGAACGAAGAGCTTGCTTACAAATTCATGGATTACGTAATCGACTACGATGCTTCCATGTCCAATACACTGGAAGTAGGCTACACTACCGTTAATCAGCAGGTATTTGATGAGGTAACGGCTGAGGATGGCGATTATTACGGAAACGAAGCTTACATTCCCAGAACCGGTTATGAAAAAGACGAAGTATTCACCGATAACGAATACTTAAGAAAGCGCCTTTCCGAGCTTTGGATTAAGGTAATGGCCAAGTAATAAAAAATTCATTAGTTTTTATGCTCCCGCATGGTGTATAATACAGCATGCGGGAGTTTTTTATTATTTTGTAAACGGAGAGATTTATGAATTTTTATAACAAACTTGAAAGAAAACTGGGCAGATATGCAATCCAAAATCTGCCTTTTGTAATGCTTGTATGCTATGCTATAGCATATGCGATTATGTATTTACAACGAATCACGGGATTGAGTATTTTCGAATGGCTGGTACTGGATCCGAGGTTGATTTTTACCAAAGGACAGATCTGGCGACTGGTTACCTGGGTGCTGATTCCGCCGGAAGAAATGGGCATACTTTTTGTCATCATTATGATGTTGTTTTACTACAGCATTTCCAAATCACTGGTGAGTGTGTGGGGAGCCTTTAAATTTAATCTTTACATATTCAGCGGGTTCCTTTTCACAATATTGGGAGCAGTGGTGCTTTGGGTGATTGGTATCGTTATTAATTTCCCGATGAGTATATTTAGCGGATACTTCACTACCTACTACGTTAACATGTCCATATTCCTGGCTTTTGCAGCCACTTTTCCGCAGAATAAGGTATATCTTATGATGATTCTTCCCATTAAGGTGAAGTGGCTGGGCATCATTTATGCCGTCATGCTGGTCTTTGAATGCCTTGAGAATATGATAATTGGTCTTTGGCCCCTCGATGTGGTTATTGTTTGCTCCCTTCTGAATTTTGGCCTGTTCTATTTCCTGATACTGGGCAAGGTGCGTACGAAGGTCAGACAGGTACAAAACAGCGCAAGAATTCATCGCGACCAGCAGATGCGTGCACGTATTACGCGTCATAAATGTGCAATCTGCGGATGCAGCGAGGAGACCAATCCGGAGCGTACCTTTAGGTTCTGCTCCAAATGCAACGGAAATTATGAGTACTGCGAGGAACATCTGTTTACGCATACGCATGTTCAATAGGAAAGAGGTTTGGAATGAATAAAGAAGACAGATTTTTGGAAATAACGCAGGAGCTTCGTACTCTTATGGTGAGCAGGAATGCCGCTCTTTCAAAGAAGCAGATTGCAGATGCCTTTTCCGAATTCGGATTTGATGATGGGCGTATTTCGGATATATGTGCTTTCTTTGAGAATGAATGGAAACTGATCAAAGAGCAGACCGTGGAGGTTACAACCACGGAATCCGAAACGGCGGATCTTTCCGAATTTGACAATTCCGATGAGAAGAAGCGAGTGGATGTACTCAAGATGTACCTGGATGAGCTTTCGGAAATCAAAGAAACCGATGATGAAACCGGCAGGGCTTTATTAAAGCAATATATGAACGGTGCCAAAGAGCAATTTAACGCCGTGATTGAACACTATCTTCCCAAAGTAGTGGAGATAGCAAAATTGTACGAGAATCAGGGTGTTTTAACCGAAGATTTGATAGGCGAAGGCAATATGGCATTAACTATTGGCGTTCAGGCATCCGAAGTCAGTGAGGATGCGGAGGAAGCGGAGAGCACCATTATCCGTATGATTATGGATGCGATGGAGGCACTGGTACAGGAGGAAGGCAACGATATCGAGGCTCTTAAAAAAGCAGGTCAGATTGTTGAAGAAATCGGACTTAAGGCAGAGGAGCTCTATAAGGCGTACGGCCGCGATGTCACGAAGGAAGAACTGGCAGAAGCCTACGAACTTAAGCCTCAAGATATTGAGGAAGCACTTCGCATTTCAGAAGGCAATATAGAACACATTAAGAGGGATGCAGAGTAATGGGATTTTGGGAGAGACTATCGAAAACGGATTATTCACCGCTTGAGAATCGCGACTTTAAGCATGTTATTCAGGAAACCTATCATGTGTATATCGGAGCGTCCATGACTTATCAGGAGGCCATAGAGAATGATGAGGTGCCCTTTAAGTTTAAGGCTGCCGTGCACAACTTTGTTTTTGGCGAAGCCGACCGGGAAGGAACGATACGGGAGCATCTTATGAACCTAAAGCCCGGCGATTCTTCCATGTTGCTGTTTAAGCAGATTAAGCTTAAAATGACGGTCAATTCCGTGAAGCCCGACGCGAGCGGCAGGTATACACACAAAACCATCGACGTGAACGAATATGTAACGAATCCGGTTTACAGCGAGCACCGGGACGACTGGTTTATAGAGGAAATCGTTATTTCAAAACTGTCACTGTTAACAGTGGGATAGGAGAATATATGAGATTAGAAGATTTAAAAGCGTATGAGATTATTTCAGGGGAGCAGCTTACGGACATTGAGTCCAAAGGTACGTACTTGAGGCACAAAAAGACCGGTGCCAAGGTAGTCGTAATCGAGAATGATGACGACAACAAGGTATTCTGCATCGGCTTTCGGACGCCTCCGACGGATTCTACGGGTGTTCCGCATATCCTCGAGCATTCGGTTCTGTGCGGAAGCGACAAGTACCCGCTGAAGGATCCGTTTGTCGAGCTTGCCAAAAGTTCGTTAAACACCTTCTTAAATGCAATGACTTACCCTGACAAGACAGTGTATCCGGTTGCAAGCTGCAACCGGAAGGACTTTGAGAACCTGATGGATGTGTATCTTGATGCGGTGTTCTATCCGAACATCCATCACGAGGAGAAAATATTCCGCCAGGAGGGCTGGCATTATGAAATGAATGCCGAAGATGATGAACTCACCATTAACGGCGTTGTTTATAACGAGATGAAGGGTGTATTTTCCTCTCCGGATGATGTCCTGCGTCGTGAAATCATGAATTCTCTCTATCCGGATACGACCTATGCCGTAGAATCCGGCGGTGATCCCAACAATATTCCCGACCTTACCTATGAGGCCTTCCTTGATTTCCACAAGCGTTACTATCATCCTTCGAATTCCTACATCTACCTTTACGGAGATGCGGATATGGCGGAACGCCTTACCTATATCGACGAGGCTTATCTTTCCAAGTTTGAGGCACTGTCCATTGATTCCGAGATTAAGGACCAGGCTGCCTTTAAGGAGCCTAAGTATGTCCTGAAAGAGTATCCGGTTATGGATGAGGAGCCGCTTGAGAACAACACATACTTATCCTACAACGTTTCCATCGGCCCCAGCACGAATCTGGAGCTGGCCCTTGCGATTGAAATCATTGACTATGCTCTTTGTTCTTCGCAGGGTGCACCACTTAAGGAACGACTCATAAAGGAAGGCATCGGTAATGATGTTTCCTCCGAGACCGAGACCGGTATTAAGCAGATGTATTTCAGCGTGATTGCCAAGAATGCTGAAAAAGAGCAGGAAGAGAAGTTTGTTTCCATCATCAAGGATGAGCTTACCCGCATTATAAAGACCGGTTACGACAAAAAGGCCTTGACGGCCGCTGTCAATACCATGGAATTCAGATATCGTGAGGCAGATTTCGGTTCCTATCCGAAGGGCCTTGTTTACGGTCTTGATTTGCTGGATTCCTGGCTGTATGACGACAGTCTTCCTTTTATCAATGTGAAACTGAATGCGACATATCAGTATCTGCGTTCCATGATTGAGACGGATTATTTCGAGAAGCTTACGGAGAAACTGCTTCTTAATAATGCACATGTCAGCGTGGTTACCATGGTTCCGAAGCACGGCCTTCTGGAAGCAATGGAAAAAGAGCAGAAGGAGAAGCTGGCCGCTTATAAGGCAAGCCTTAGCAAAAAAGAAATAAAGGATATTGTTAAGAATACCAAGGCACTCAAGAAGTATCAGGAGACGGAGGATTCCGAAGAACTGAAGGCCTGCCTGCCTCATCTTACCAGAGCGGATATCCGAAAGGAAATTCAGCCGCTTACGAATGAGGAAATGCAGGACGGGGATTTGAAGATCCTGTACCATGATATTAATACCTGTGGTATCGATTATATCCGTATGCTCTTTGATGTTACGGATTTGGATCCCGAGGAGCTTAGGGATATTAATATACTCATGAATCTTTTCGGCTATGTGGATACGGAGCATTATTCCTACGGCGAGCTCTATAATGATACGAATATCTATACGGGCGGCATGGATACCAGTATGTCCTTTACGAGATTACATGGCGACAAAGAGGATTATCGCATCTTTGCGGAGATTAGCTTCAAAGCGCTTTCCGAGAATACAAAGAAGGCTTTTGAAATCGCAGAGGAGACGGTGCTTCGCTCCAAATTCGACGATGCGACCCGTATTACGGAGACCTTGCTTGAATACCGTTCCAGAATGCAGAGCTCCTTTATTGCGTCCGGACACAGCTTTGCAATTTCCCGTCTTATGGGCTATTTTGACGAATGTGCGGCTCTTATGAGCAAGTGCAGTCGTTACGAGCAATACAATTATCTGGAAGCTCTTGAAAAAGACAAAGACAGTTTCACCGCACATATTAAGGAAGTCATGCCGAAGCTGGTTGCGAAATTATATGCGAGCGACCGTATGCTTCTTGACTACACGGGCAGCAGAGAGCAGCTTACGAAGGTGATTTCCCTGGCTCAAAACTTCAGAAAGAATCTGAAGCCTTCAAGCGGAAACGGAAAACGCGCCCATATTGATCCAGTTAAGAGAAATGAAGGCTTCCAGAGTGCCGCACAGGTTAATTACGTTGCAACCGGCGGTAACTTCGTAAAGAAGGGCTATCCTTATACCGGAGCATTTGAAGTACTTAAGGTCATCATGGGTTATGATTATCTTTGGAACAATATCCGTGTAAAGGGCGGAGCTTACGGTTGCATGACGTATTTCCGTCGTGAAGGAAGCTGCCTGTTTGTTTCCTACCGCGATCCTCATATTCGTGAGACCCTGAAGATTTATGAGAAGATTGTTCCTTATCTTAAGAAATACAACGCCGATGAGGAGACCATGACCAAGTTTGTTATTGGCGCCTTCTCGAATCTTGATATGCCGCTGTCACCTTCTGCCAAAGGTTTACGCAGTTCCATGGCATACCTTTCCGGAATTACGGAGGAGATTCTTCAGAGAGAACGTGATGAGGTCTTGAATGTCACCGTAGAAGATATCAGAAAGCTTGCCGAGCCTGTAAAGGCAGCACTTTCTTTCGATTGTGTCTGCACGGTCGGCAATGCCGGCATGATTGCGGATCAGGCTGATTTATTTATGGAAGTGAAACCGATTTTCAATAATTCCGCAGAAAATTAATTTTTTCCACAAAAAAGAAAGAGGTCACCCGTATCTATGTCAGAAGGTGATGAACAAGACAAAAAAATTCACCGGGAGGAGAACAAATGAATAAGAGATTACAAAAGATGACACTTTTTGCAGTAATTGTTGCAATGCTTTGCTTAACGGCTTGTGGTTCCGGTAAGGAGGCCTCCTTTGAGCCGGCTCAGGTGATGAGCGACAGAGCTTACGATGCATCTTACAGCGAGTCCTATTCCGAAGTTGCGGCAGCAGACTATGCCTATAAGAACGGCAGTGATTACATTATTAATGACGGTGGCACAAACGGTACAACCGATGTAACGGTACAGGACACTTCCAGAAAGCTGATCAAGACAGTATACCTCGAGTGCGAAACCGAGAACGACGATGTAAGCGTAGCTGTAGCTCCGATTGTCGGACGTGTAAGCGGATTGGGCGGATACATAGAGTCCATGAACAAGAACAAAGGCTACTGCACCATGATTATCCGTATTCCTTCAGACAAGCTGGATGATTTCGTCGAGGCAGTAGAGGGAGATACCAATGTAGTATCAAGAACCGAGAGCGCTCGAGATGTTACCATGGATTATGTGGATATGGATGCTCACAAGCGTATGCTTGAGGTGGAATACGAAAGATTACTTTCCTTCCTTGAGAAGGCCGAGGACATGGCTGACATCATTACAATCGAGAGCAGACTTACCGACATCCGTTATCAGATTGAAAGCATGGAATGCCAGCTTCGTACCTATGACAATCTCGTAGATTATGCAACCGTTTCCGTATCGGTTACCAAGGTAAGCAAGTATACTCCGCCTGCAGAGCGTACATTCTTCCAGAGAATCGGTGATCGTATTTCCGATAACACGGTTGATGTAGTAGACAATCTTGGTGATTTCGTAGTTTGGTTTACAGGCGCCCTTCCTCATCTGATTATTTGGGCACTTGTTATCACCGGTATTGTTCTTCTCATTAAGAGATGGGCTAAGAATTCCCGCAAGAAGCGCGAAAGAAAAGCTGCGGAAAAAGCAATGCAACAGGCTCAGCAACCCGTGATTATGGCACAGCCGATTGCTCCGCAGAATCCTCAGAATCCTCAGAACCCGCAGTAGTTCACGGATTGACTTTGATTATTCAAACAGATAGAATGTGTTTAGCCGGCGACCGTTGGTCGCCGGTTTTCATTAACGGAGATTAGTATGAAAAATGCAAAGCATTTTTCATGCGACACTTTGTGTCGCAATCCGTAGCAGTTTCGCTGTAATACAGTGAAGGGTTAAATATACCGGATTGCGAAATGCGGGGATTAGTATGGCAGGCAGAGATTTCAAATCAGGTTTCGTATCCATCATAGGCAGACCCAATGTAGGCAAGTCAACACTCATGAATGCAATCATCGGACAGAAGATTGCCATCACATCCAACAAACCGCAGACTACCCGGAACAGAATCCGCACAATCTATACGGATGAGGCGATGCAGATTGTTTTTGTCGACACACCCGGCATTCATAAGGCCAAAAACAAACTGGGCGATTTCATGGTCAAGACCGCGATGGAAGGCATGAAGGATGCGGACGTTATTTTGTGGCTTGTGGAACCTACCACCTATATCGGAGCGGGTGAGCAGGCTATCATTAAGAAACTGAAGTCGCAAAAGACACCTGTCATACTGGTCATTAATAAGGTTGATACGGTGCAGAAGGACGAGATTCTTCTTTTCATGGATACCTATCGAAAGGAAATGGATTTTGCTGAAATCGTTCCGGTTTCCGCACTGAAAAGCAGGAATCTGGATACTCTTATGCAGTGTATTTCAAAATATCTGCCCTATGGAGAACCGTATTTTGACGAGGACATGGTAACGGACCAGCCCATGCGTCAGATTGCGGCTGAAATGATTCGTGAGAAGGCCCTTCGGTGCCTTGGGGATGAAATCCCGCATGGAATCGCGGTTACCATCGATCAGATGGATTTTGGGGAAACGTTGGTGGATATGCAGGCTACGATTTACTGCGAGCGTGAATCCCACAAGGGTATCATCATCGGCAAGGGAGGAGCGAAGCTGAAAGAAATCGGAACGCTTTCTCGTAAGGAAATCGAGGAAATGGTTGAACTTCAGGTCAATCTGAAGCTTTGGGTAAAGGTGAAGGAGAACTGGCGCGATTCGGATTTCCTGATCAAAAACTTTGGTTATCATGAGGACGAGAAAAAGTAATGCAGGAATTCGTATTCATGCGTGGAATTGTCATAAAAGCGGAAGCCTTTCAGGAGTATGACAGAAGAGTCGTCCTGCTTACAAGGGAAGCCGGCAAAATCACCGCGTTTGCACGGGGAGCCAGACGTTCAAGTTCAAAGCTGCTTGCTGCAACGGACCAGTTTTGTTTTGGCGTCTTTAAGCTGCTGCCGGGCAAGAATGCTTATACTCTGGTCGATGTGGAAGTGAAGTGCTATTTTGATGAGTTGAGGACGGACTTTGATGCAATCTGCTACGGTACTTTTTTTCTTGAGTATGCGGATTACTATTCCGCGGAGAACATCGAATCCGAGGAGCTTTTGAATCTTTTGTATGTGTCGCTTAAAGCGATTTCCAACCCCAAATTCCCGAAGAACCTCGTAAGGGATGTGTTTGAAATACGTGCCATGAAGATTAACGGTGAGTTTCCGGGCTGCCCGGACGGGTGTCTTAAGGACACCGGGTTTACGGTTGATTATATTACAAATTCAGCAATTGAAAAACTTTACACATTTCTGGTTTCCGAGGAAGTGTTAAAGGAACTTAACCAAATGGTAGAGCACTATCGGAACCGTTATGTCGGGCATCATTTTAAGAGCCTGGACATTTTGAAAACATTATAGAAATTGCCTTGAAATGCGTTATTTTATCGGCTATAATTCTGTTTTAGTTATTTCTTTTCATAAAAATCAGGAAAGGTTTGGTGTTTACAATGGAAAAAACAATGGAGAAAATTGCAGCCCTTGCCAAGGCGAGAGGCTTTATCTATCCCGGCTCCGAAATTTACGGCGGCCTGGCTAATACTTGGGACTACGGTAATTTAGGTGTTGAGCTTAAGAACAACGTAAAGCGTGCATGGTGGCAGAAGTTCATCATGGAGAGCCCCTACAACGTAGGTGTTGACTGTGCAATCCTTATGAATCCTCAGACCTGGGTTGCTTCCGGTCACTTAAAGGGATTTGCAGATCCTCTTATGGATTGCCGTGAGTGCCATGAGAGATTCCGTGCAGATAAGCTGATTGAAGATTTCTGTGCTGAGAAAGGCATTGCACTTGAGGGCAGTGTGGATGCATGGTCCCAGGAGAAGATGATGACCTTTATCCGCGAGCAGAATATTCCTTGCCCGACCTGTGGTAAGCACAACTTTACCGATATCCGTCAGTTCAACCTGATGTTCAAGACCTTCCAGGGCGTTACCGAGGATGCCAAGTCCATCGTTTACCTTCGTCCCGAGACTGCACAGGGTATCTTCGTTAACTTTAAGAACGTACAGAGAAGCAGCCGTAAGAAAGTACCTTTTGGTATCGGTCAGATCGGTAAGTCCTTCCGTAACGAGATTACTCCCGGTAACTTCACCTTCCGTACCCGTGAGTTCGAGCAGATGGAGCTTGAGTTCTTCTGCAAGCCCGGCACTGATATGGAATGGTTCCAGTACTGGAGAGGCTTCTGCCGTGACTGGCTCATTTCTCTCGGTATTAAGGAAGATGAGATGAGACTTCGTGATCATTCTCCCGAGGAGCTTTGTTTCTATTCTAAGGGTACTACCGATATCGAGTTCCTCTTCCCGTTCGGTTGGGGCGAGCTTTGGGGTATCGCCGATCGTACGGATTATGACCTTACCCAGCATCAGAATGTATCCGGCCAGGATATGAGCTACTTCGATGACGAGACCAGTGAGAAGTACATCCCTTACGTCGTAGAGCCTTCACTGGGTGCTGACCGTGTTGTTCTTGCATTCCTTTGCGCAGCTTACGATGAGGAGAATATCGGAACCGAGGAAGCTCCCGATGTACGTACCGTACTTCATTTCCATCCGGCTTTGGCTCCCGTTAAGATTGGTGTCCTTCCTCTGAGCAAAAAATTAAACGAGGGTGCCGAGAAGATCTTCACCGAACTTTCCAAGAAATATAACTGTGAGTTCGACGATCGTGGAAATATCGGCAAGCGTTACAGAAGACAGGATGAAATCGGTACTCCGTTCTGCATTACTTACGACTTTGATTCCGAAACCGACCAGTGCGTAACCGTACGTTTCCGTGATACCATGGAACAGGTTCGTGTAAAGATTGATGAATTGGATGCATTCTTTGCAGATAAGTTTACATTCTAATGAGCAGGATTAAGAAACTGTTTGAACGAATTCGAAATGCAGAAGCCGAGATGATTCTTCTTATCCTTGGATATACGCTGGCTCCGTTGTCCGTAGCATTCCTTTTGTGGTATGACAGCGTAGCCGTACATCCGATGGTTTGCGGTCTTCGGGAATTCTGCGGAATTTATTGCCCCGGCTGCGGCGGTACGAGAGCGATTGAGTATTTTTTGCACGGGGATGTCTTAAGTTCCTTTTACTATCATCCGTTCGTGCCGTATGCAATCGTCATGTATATCGTGTTTATGATTCGGAATACGCTGCATTATCTGTGGCCCGGGCGATTCAGGGTTATGGAGTTCAAGACGGCTTATGCGGTGATAGCGCTGGTTTTGATTTTTGGCCAGTTTATCGTTAAGAATGTTTTTGCAATTGCTTATGATTTCTATATGTGTTAAGACGATGTCCCAAGTGCTATAATGTGCTTGGGATATTTTTGTGTGAGCTGTCTGATGGGCAAAAAAAAAACTGCCCAAAGGCAGAACGAATAGGGCGTATTTATAAAAATCTGTGACAAATATATTATAGTTACAAACTTAACAAATTGCAATATTTTTCACAAAATTCGTATTGAAAGCGCTTTTTTTCTGTGGTAACATAACTTGTCTAAAGAGAAAATGGAATAACAGATGAAAGAAGACTTATAACTTACGAAGGAGGTATATAAGCAACTATGAAGAAATGGGTTTATTTGTTCCAGGAGGGTCAGGCTGACATGCGTAACCTTCTGGGCGGTAAGGGCGCAAACCTTGCAGAGATGACGAATATCGGTCTTCCCGTACCCCAGGGTTTCACCATTACAACCGAAGCTTGTACACAATATTATGAGGATGGTCGTCAGATTAATGCCGAGATTCAGGCACAGATTGACGAGTACATTCTGAAATTGGAGGAGATGACCGGCAAGAAGTTCGGTGATATCGAGAATCCTCTTTTGGTTTCCGTTCGTTCCGGCGCACGTGCATCTATGCCCGGTATGATGGATACAATTCTTAATTTAGGACTTAACGAGCAGGTAGTTAATGTACTTGCTGAGAAATCCCAAAATCCCCGTTGGGCATGGGATTGCTATAGACGTTTCGTTCAGATGTATTCTGACGTAGTTATGGAAGTCAGCAAGAAAGACTTCGAAGAGCTGATTGACGCCATGAAGAACCAAAAGGGCGTTAAGCAGGACGTTGAACTTGATGCGAATGACTTAAAGGAGCTGGCTAACCAGTTCAAGGCTAAATATAAGGCTACCATCGGCAATGATTTCCCGGATGATCCGAAGGAGCAGTTGATTGGCGCAATTAAGGCTGTATTCAGAAGCTGGGACAATCCCCGTGCCAATGTATACCGTCGTGACAATGATATCCCTTATTCCTGGGGAACTGCAGTAAATGTTCAGTCCATGGCATTTGGTAATATGGGTGATGACTGCGGTACCGGTGTTGCATTTACACGTGACCCCGCAACCGGAGCCAAAGGTTTATTCGGTGAGTTCTTAACGAATGCACAGGGCGAGGACGTTGTTGCCGGTGTTCGTACTCCTATGAAGATTGCCGAGATGGCAGAGAAGTTCCCGGAAGCTTTTGCACAGTTTAAAAATGTTTGCGAAATTCTTGAATCTCATTACAGAGATATGCAGGATATGGAGTTTACGGTTGAGCATGGTAAGCTTTACATGCTTCAGACGCGTAACGGTAAGAGAACCGCACAGGCTGCTCTCAAGATTGCCTGTGACCTTGTAGATGAAGGTATGCGTACCGAGGAAGAGGCAGTTGCAATGATTGATCCTCGTAACCTGGATACTCTTCTTCATCCTCAGTTCGACGTTAAGGTAATTAAGAAGACTACTCCGCTTGGCAAGGGCCTTGGTGCATCACCGGGTGCTGCCTGCGGTAAGATTGTTTTTTCCGCTGATGACGCAGAGGAGTGGAAAGCAAGAGGCGAGAAGGTTGTTCTTGTCCGTCTTGAGACCAGCCCCGAAGACATCACCGGTATGAAGGCTGCTCAGGGTATACTGACAGTTCGTGGCGGTATGACCAGCCATGCAGCTGTTGTAGCACGTGGTATGGGTAAGTGCTGCGTATCCGGCTGCGGTGATATCGTTATGGATGAGGAGAATAAGAAGTTCACCTTAGGTGGCAAGACCTTTACCGAAGGTGACTGCATTTCTATTGATGGTTCAACCGGTAACATTTACGATGGCCTGATTCCTACCGTAGATGCTACGATTGCCGGTGAGTTCGGCCGTATTATGAGCTGGGCTGACAAATATCGCAAGTTAAAAGTACGTACCAATGCAGATACTCCGCAGGATGCACGTAAAGCCCGCGAGCTGGGTGCTGAGGGTATCGGTCTTTGCCGTACCGAGCATATGTTCTTCGAAGCAGATCGTATTGCAGCATTCCGTGAAATGATTTGCGCAGATACGGTTGAAGAGAGAGAGAAGGCCCTTGACAAGATTCTTCCTTATCAGCAGGGGGACTTTGAGAAGTTATACGATGCTTTGGAAGGCTGGCCGGTATGTATCCGTTTCCTGGATCCGCCTCTTCATGAGTTCGTTCCTACCGATGAAACAGATATTGTGAAGCTTGCAGAAGCACAGGGCAAGCCGGTTGAGGAGATTAAGTCCTTCATCTCCGCACTGCACGAGTTCAACCCTATGATGGGTCATCGTGGATGCCGTCTTGCAGTTACCTATCCTGAAATTGCCAAGATGCAGACCAAGGCAGTTATTCGTGCAGCTCTTCATACCAAGAAGATTCATCCCGACTGGAATGTAGAGCCCGAAATTATGATTCCTCTTGTTTCTTCCGAACTTGAGCTCAAGTACGTCAAGAAAGTTGTTATTGAAACTGCTGATGCAGAAATCGCTGCAGTTGGTTCCGACCTTAAGTATCAGGTTGGTACTATGATAGAGATTCCTCGTGCTGCACTTACCGCAGACGAAATTGCTCAGGATGCAGATTTCTTCTGCTTCGGTACCAACGACCTTACACAGATGTGCTTCGGCTTCTCCCGTGATGATGCCGGTAAGTTCCTTTCCGCATATTACGACAAGAAGATCCTTGAGAACGACCCGTTTGCCAAACTGGACAGAAGCGGTGTTGGTAAGCTTATGAAGATGGCCATTGAGCTTGGTAAGCCCGTTAACCCGAATCTCCACATCGGTATCTGTGGCGAGCACGGCGGTGATCCTTCCTCCGTTGAATTCTGCCACCAGATCGGCCTCGACTATGTTTCCTGCTCACCGTTCCGTGTACCCATCGCACGCCTCGCTGCCGCCCAGGCAGAGATTAATTCGAAGAATTAATCGCAGGGCAAGCTTCGCGGCAGGTGTTTTTCGAAGAAAAACATCGAGAGCGATGCGCAGGCCAGCTATCGCTAATAAGTAATGCTATCCCTAGCATAAAAGTTGCGAAAATAAAGTAAACACTGAGAACTCTGTTTTGACCTTAACGGTTGGAACAGAGTTCTTTTTTTGCTCAGATAATATTTAGAACTAATTAAGAACATAGAAAAAGCTATTGAGGCAGTGGTACTAACTTTTTGGCGTTTATTAATGATTATAATTGACGTGAAGTGCTCCTTGTGATATTATTCAACCACGAAATGCGTGGAAAATATAAGAAAGGGGGATAGGACTAAATGGTTTTGGATGATATCTATTACGAATATGAACAAAGAGTGGCGTCTGAATTGGAAAAAACATTATCAGATGAAGAAATTGATTTATTGTTAGATGATGGCTATGTTCATGATATGATCTTGAAAAGATTGGCAAAAGCCTTGACTGCCGTAATCTATCGAAATGGGAAAATAGAAGATATACATGCTGGTGAATGTGAAGGTGAACCGAATTTTAAGGGAATACCGGATTCTTGTATGAAAGAAATTATTATTGATGTATGCAACAAGATGTATTCAATGCTTACTTTACTTTTCAGTGAAGATGAAGATGATTTTAAAAAGGCGCTTATAAGTATTAATTTTGGAGAATTATGTACCAAGGATTGGTATGATCCGACAATAGATAGTGATATCTGTTTTAATTTGAAAGGATTGCTATGAGTGAACGTGAGAGAAATATAATGCAGGCAGAGCGTCTAAAAGGTTTGCGACTTGATATAGGACTTAATCAAAGAGAAATGTCCGAAAAACTAGGAATACCTCTTCGGACTTGGGAAGATTGGGAATCAGGTAGACGTACAATGCCGGATTATCAACTTCGAATGATGCTATATTATATACGACTAACAGTTGCTACATCAAATAGCAGTGTATATGGACATAGTAGTGTAATAAGAGATGAGAAAGGACATCCAATAGTTATCATAAATGATATTCGGTTTATGGGGCGACAAGGAATCAATTGGAAGGATGTTGAGGAGTATTTATGGCAATACGTTGAGGAGAGTTGTGAAATACTAGAAACAGCTGATATTGTTTATGTAGGTGATGATTTTCCAAATGAACTGAAGGGGTCAAATGATACAATCAGATTGAAAGGGGCTTATGCGAAAGCTAAAGCAAATGCAACGACGAAGGTGCCATTATTACTCAGGTATGCGACAAACAAAAGATGGCAGGAGAATTTTAAAACGAAACATGGTACTGATGCTAAATATGGTTGGTACAGATTTACATCAAGATTTGCATTACCAGTATATTCGGAGAGCGGAAGTTTAGAACGTTATAATATTTTTAGAATTGAAATGCTAATCAGACATGCATCTGATGATAGACTATATTTGTATGATATTGCTGTTAGTATATAAATAGTTCAAATTAAAATGAGATTTCTCTTAAAAAATAGTATTATATCCAAAGAGGAGGATCTCATCATGCCACGTAAAAGTAAACAACACGACAAACAGTTTAAGCTGGATGCGGTTCAGTATGT